>JAOAHN010000113.1 GCA_026415215.1 Candidatus Hydrogenedentota bacterium | reverse complement strand
CACCTCAATGATTAAGCAGTTCCATCTGTTAGATACGATACTGCATTATTACGATGAAGTGAGGCCTGCGTTACAAAAAGGAGCTCCTCTTTCAAAACTCTTAACACTGCCTATTTTGGAAGGCATCTCTAAAGCGAAACTGATTCCTGAAAATGAGTTGCATAGATTTGATGAGATAAGGAAGAGAATTAGTGAGGAAGTTAAGTCGTTATTATCTCAATAAATTTTAATATAGGAGAGGTGAGTACCGTGATTACGAAGGAATATCGCACTGTAAAAGAGATCATAGGACCCCTTATGTTAATACAGGGGGTAGAAGGAATAACCTATGGAGAACTCACAGACATAAAAATGGATGATGGAACTATTCGTAGAGGAAGGGTTCTTGAAGTTAACAGAGATAAAGCTGTTGTGCAAGTTTTTGAGGGAACAAGTGGTTTGACTCCCCAAGGGGTATCTGTGAAGTTCTTAGGGAAGGGGATAGAATTAGGTGTATCAATGGATGTATTGGGTAGAGTGTTCGATGGATTTGGAAGGCCGATCGATGATGGTCCTCCTATTATTCCAGAAAAGTGGCTAAATGTTAATGGAAACCCAATGAATCCCTATGCTCGAGATTATCCTAATGAGTTTATTCAGACTGGTATATCGACTATTGATTTACTTAACCCATTGGTAAGGGGACAGAAACTCCCATTCTTTTCTGGTTCGGGTTTGCCTCATTCGAGAATGGCGGCACAGGTAGCACGCCAAGCACGCGTGCTGAAAACTGGAGAAAAATTTGCGGTGATATTCGCTACGATGGGAATCACATTTGAAGAGGCAGAATTTTTTATTAATGATTTCCGTAGAACAGGTGCTTTGGAGCGTGCAGTGCTGTTTATAAATCTTGCTGATGACCCTGCTATCGAACGGATAGCGGTTCCCAGAATGGCTTTGACAGTAGCAGAGTTTTTGGCTTTTGAGAAAGATATGCATGTGTTAGTCATATTAACAGATATGACTAATTATTGTGAAGCTTTACGAGAAATTTCAGCGGCGAGAAAAGAGGTACCTGGGAGAAGGGGGTATCCAGGTTATCTGTATACGGATTTGAGCACTATATATGAACGCGCTGGCAGAATTAAAGGAAAGGTAGGTTCTATTACACAACTTCCTGTATTAACAATGCCAGACGATGATAAAACTCATCCTATTCCTGACTTAACTGGGTATATAACTGAAGGACAGATAATTTTGAGTAGGTCATTACATGGTCAAGGAATTTATCCGCCTGTAGATGTCCTACCGTCCTTATCTCGATTGAAAGATAAGGGGATAGGTCCTGGAAAAACCCGGGAGGATCATGCAAATGTAATGAATCAGCTGTATGCAGCTTATGCAAGAGGTAAGAATGCTAAGGAGTTAGCAGTTGTGTTGGGAGAATCTGCATTAACTGATATCGACCTATTATATGTGAAGTTTGCAGATGCTTTTGAAGATAAGTTCATCCGTCAGGGAGAGGATGAAAATAGGAGTATTGAAGATAGTTTGAGGATTGGATGGGAATTGCTTGCAATGTTACCCAAGAGTGAATTGAAGCGTATAAGACCTGAGTTTATTGAGAAATACTATCCCAAAAAGAGTGAAGAATAAGTTTAAGTGATTGAGGTATAGGTATGCGATTGGCAGTAAATCCAACACGGATGGAGTTGTTAAGATTAAGAAAAAGGCTTGTGGTTGCCCAGAGAGGGCATAAGTTATTAAAAGATAAGCTTGACGGGTTGATGAAGGACTTCGGAAGAATTACTTTAGAATATAAGCAGGCAAGATTGGAAGTAGATAGAGAGTTGCCTAAGGTATTGAAGCTTTTCGTGCTTGCAGAAGCTACTTCCTCTCGACTTATAGTAGAAGATGCATTAGAGGCTACACGCCAAGAGATGCAGATGGTTGTCAAATCTCAAAGGGTTATGAGTGTTACCATACCCAAAATTGAAATTTCCTTCGGTAAGAGTGAAGGGGGGTATTCTCTGATACACACTTCATCTGAACTTGATAAAGCTGTGATACAGATGAAGGAGTTCTTGCCTCAATTGCTTAGAATGGCTGAATTGGAAGAAACAGTTCGAAGGCTATGTATAGAGATAGAAAAAACGAGAAGGCGAGTAAATGCATTAGAACATACTTTGATCCCCCGGATGAAAGAAACTATTAAATTCATCAAGAACAAACTCGATGAGATGGAGCGCTCTACAACTAGCCAATTGATGAGAATTAAGGCTCAGAGATTGGCAAGAGAAAGGGCTATAGAAGCGGGAGAAATAGAAGCGTAGGAAAGAAGTGGTGTTTTAGTATTACCTCTGTTTTACGCAAAATTTGCAGAAAAAGAGATAATATGTTCTAATACAATAGCTTAGCTTTCAGTCACAAAAAATTTTGCCTACACTGAATTCGAATTGTTCTGAAAGCGTTGAGATGTAATCACTCAACTTGTTTAATGTCAATAGGTTCTTGGAAAGCTCGAGCTTTCTCTCTAACCATTGCTTTTTCTACATCTCCACTATGTACATACATTCGATACTTGAATCTTAGTGTATCTCCTTTTTTAATTAGATAGTCTCCGCTTTCAGGTAGATTTTTATTGTAGTCTTTCTGTCTGAAGTACGAATACCCGAAGCAGTTTGCCCCAAATAATCCATATTTTCTTACATGCCAACTTGTGGGGTATCTTAAGTTACTCGGATGGTCAAATATGGCTAATCCTCTCCACCCTAATTTATCAAGCTCAGCAGAAAAATCACACCATGGTGATGGTTTACCCCAGACTTTATCCTCAGATGTTTCACCTGTGGCAATTGTAATGACACCTTTTGATGAAATTTCGGGGCTCATTCTCGCAGCGACTATCCCACCTTCTTTAGTATCCTTGAACTGGACATCGTTTTCCTCAGCGTAGAAGGTTATACCTGCGTCGAAAACCCTTCCTTTTTCGGAGGTCGCATAGAACCTATACTCTCTTGTCTCAGTTATAAGATATTTTCCGTCTTTGTCATACCACTTATTCTTACTTAGTATCCAACCATAAGCGTCACCTGAACCAAAGTTAACTTCTTCTGCTTTTTGATACCCTGTCCCATCTCCTTCGGTCCAGACATCTACACCATTAACATCTCCGTATGCTGTCCAAAATGATTTGTGATGTGGATGGTCTTTGGGTGTTCCTTCAGGGTCCATAGGATAATCTCTGGTTATGGTTACTCCACCTTCCGACATAAGGGGCCATAGGAATGGTTTTTTCCATTCAGGTCCATAGTAATATACAGTGAAAAGTTTGTCTAATATAATAACTTTGAGAGTATTTGGTTTCTCTCCTTGGACAATCTGAACTTTGGGGACATAAGGAACGGGTTTCTCTGAAATTTTGAGTTCATATAAATGCTCAGTATTTGGTAGAGCACCTTCAGGAATAAATACCAGTTCACGGTTTCTCAGAGTAGCAGGGAATTCTTTCCCAGTTTTGGGTTCTATTACTGATATAATTTTGTCTACAGGCAAGTCTAAATCGCATTGTATGGATAGTATTGGTTCTATAAGCTTGTAATTTCCTGCTTTCAATTTAATTTTAGTGGTATTAGGTTCAGCTACACTCTGTTGAGTAAGTGAAGCTACTAAAAGTGCAGTTATTAAGGAAGAAATCCATATTCTTGTCATTTTCCACTCTCCTTAAACGATGGTTTTTATGGCAAAGATAAGAAATTATATATCTACGAGATACTTTATTTCCATAACATGGGTTGTTTGGAGGAACTGGCTTTTGTTAAATTATGGTATTTTTGCATTTGTTTTAGAAACTTAATTCTGATTTAATGCTATTAAATAAACCGATATTTTGGTTTTCCTATAAATATGTAAGTAAATTGTAATTGTAAAGGAGATGAAAATATGAATCGTAGAAAATTCATTAGGAATAGTTTAGTTGGGTTGGGTTTAGTGACTGCAGTTACTGACTCTCGATCTGAACATAAAAGCTTGGAGAACAGATCGAGATACCAGAATGGTGTTAGCCCTTGGCCCTTAGTCTTAAATACAAGTACAATTAGGCCAGCTTCTTTAGAAGATAAAGTAAAGATAACTGCAGGGGCAGGTTGGGATGGAATAGAGCCTTGGATAAGTGAATTAGAAGAATACGAAAAGAAAGGTGGAAACTTGAAAGATTTAGGAAAGCAGATAAAAGACCTTGGTTTAATGGTTCCTAATGTTATCGGATTGTGGGACTCAATGCCAGAGGGTGAAGAAGCTTTTCGCGAATCACTTAAAGTTACAAGGAACAGAATGAGAATGGCTTCTGATATAGGTTCTAAATTTGTGGCAGCAATACCCGGTCCAGATAGAGAAAATTTTGATGTTAAATGGGGTGCAAGATGTTACAAAGAACTGCTAAAAATCGGTGAAGAAGAATATAATATCAGACCAGCGGTAGAGTTCGTGGGTTTTTTTAAAGGGGTCTATAGGTTTGGTCAGGCTTGTGCTATCGCAATAGATGCAGATGATCCGAGGGCTTGTATCATTGCTGACACTTTCCATTTATTTAGGGGAGGCTCTGGTTTCTCTGGATTGAATTTAGTTCAGGGAGATTTGATTGCACATTTTCATTGGAATGATGTTCCTGGTGATGTTCCCCGAGAGGAACAAGGTGATTCACACAGAGTACTACCTGGAGATGGTGTCCTGCCGTTGAAAGAGGTTCTAATAACTCTTAAAAAGATTGGGTATAAGGGTTGTTTATCCCTTGAGATATTTAAGAGAGATCTTTGGGAGAGTGATTTAAGAAAAGTAGCTGAGCTGGGTCTCCAAAAAATGATAGAATGTGTAAGAGGAGCAGGCGTGTAATGCGCTGTATATTGTCAATGTTATTTACTTTTGTGTTTTGTACCGGAGTATTGTTATCAGGTGCCTGTGTTCATTCTGGAGTGGGAGTAAGAATTGAAAATAGCAAAGTAAGTACAATAGAAGGTGAAGGTGAGTGTCTTAAAAATTCTGAAAGTTGTGTTCAAAGGGCTCAAGTATCCGATGAGAGTGCAAAAGTCAGTTCTGAAGTAAATAGTGATAAAGAAGAAAACAATTTTGAGGGAAGAGATATACTCGAGATTTCTAAGAAAGTTCCCAGTATTTGGCCTGTATTGGGTAACTGCGGTCATGTATCATCTTGGTTTGGGATGTTGAGAAGCAAAGGAGGTAAGAATGAGAGGCAACATAAAGGAATAGATATCATAGTGCCTTCGGGGAGTCCAATTATAGCTACTGCTGAAGGGATAGTTAGGTGTGCTAAAAGAATGAGTGGCTATGGGAATATCGTAGTAATTGAGCATTCGGATAATTTGTATAGTGCGTATGCTCACTTGAGTAGGATTTTAGTGAAGGAGGGGGATTCGGTGAAACAAGGAGACATTATAGGATACTCAGGTGCTACGGGTAGAGTTACTACTCCTCATCTCCATTATGAAGTAAGATGTGGAGAAAAGGCACTTAACCCCAATTGGTTTTTCCCTGCAACAGAGTAATTTAGGGCTGTTATCTTAGTGGGAAGTGCATTCGTCAGATATATTTGGAACATGTATAATTGAATGACCAGTTTTTATGAATATAGAGTTTTATATATAATTTATTATAAAGATTTATTAAATAAGTTTTGATATTAGAGGAGGAGAAGTCTCTGATAACAGGAAATATTCATGGGCTCAAAGCCAGCCAGGTAAGAAGATTAGAATCTCTTAAGAATAGGAAGCCTTTCCCTAACAGGATAATATCTATAGAAGTAGCAAGGACACTCTGTGAGTTATCAAGAGAGTTAGAAAAGCAAGTAGGGATTATTGTAGACAGGCGCGGTCATATAGTTAATGTATGTGTAGGGGATGCCAAGTCTATCCCTATGCCTTCTATAGAAAAGAAGGTCCTCAATAAACTTAGTGAATATAGACTTATTCATACACATTTGCATCAGAATGGGGGATTAGACCAGGAAGATTTGAGTTATCTTGCTATTAACAGATTAGATTTGGTGTCTGCTATTGAAGTGGATGAGAAAGGGTTACCAAGAAGAATACATTATGCGCATCTCTTACCTGCTAATAGAGATGGAGAAACATGGCGTATATACCCCCCTACTACAGTTTACGATTTGCCTGAAGACTTCTTGGAAATGATGAATGCATTGGAAGAGGAATTCGAGCGGAATAGAGAAGTCGTTAGACCTAATTTAAAAGGTGACAATGCTATTTTGATACATGTCTCTCCACAGCCGTTGGCAGTTATAGAGGATTCAGTAGCAGAACTTAAGGAATTGTGTAGAAGCGCAGGGGTTAAAGTCCTTGATATAGTTATTCAAAGAAGACCTCCTGATGCTAAATATGTTATGGGTCAAGGAAAATTAAGAGAAGTTTTGATAAAAGCGCTCCAATTTGGGGCGGACATGTTAGTTTTCGACCAGAATTTGAGCCCTTCTCAAGTGAAGGCTCTCTCTGACTACACAGATTTAAAGATATTAGATAGAACTCAGGTTATTCTTGATATATTTGCTCAACATGCAGTAACTCGAGAAGGTAAAATACAAGTAGAGCTTGCACAGTTAAAATACTTACTTCCTTTTTTGGGTATTAAGCAGACTGCTCTTTCCAGGTTAACAGGTGGTATAGGAGGAAGAGGACCCGGTGAAACTAAATTGGAAATAGATAGGCGCAGAGCAAGAGATAGAATTAGCCAGTTGGAAGAAGAGATCAGAGAGTTAGGGAAGAGGAGAGAATTGAGACGACAAGTCCGAACTGTGAGGGATGTCCCAACAGTAGCTATAGTCGGTTATACAAATGCGGGAAAATCTACGCTATTGAATAACTTGACAAATAGTTCTGTGGTTGCAGAGGATTTCTTATTCGCAACCCTTCATCCTGTGTCTCGAAGATTAAGATTTCCAAGAGAAAGAGAGGTCATTATAATTGATACTGTGGGTTTTATTAGAAATTTGCCGAAGGATTTACTCTCAGCTTTTAGAACCACTTTTGAAGAAATAATGGATGCTGATTTGCTTCTTCATGTACTCGATGTTTCCTCAAATGATGTGGAAGAGAAACATGATACGGTTGTAAAGCTACTTAAGGATTTGGAACTTGACAGTAAGCCGAGGATAAATGTCCTAAATAAGATTGATAAGTCTGATCCGAATGTGGTAGAAGGTTTAGTCAAACAATATGATGGAGTTCCAGTCTGTGCACTAAATCCTTCTACATTTAAGCCTTTACTCGAAAGGATGGAGCTAATACTTTGGGGAGAAAATGTACTTACAAAGTCTGGTGTTTGCTACTGATAGTATTAATTGGGAATTCTATATCCTGCTCCCACAAAGTGGATATCCCTACTACAGTAACTCTCGTAAAATCAAAATTAAATGAGTATAAAAC
Source organism: Candidatus Hydrogenedentota bacterium (assembly GCA_026415215.1). Taxonomy (GTDB): domain Bacteria; phylum Hydrogenedentota; class Hydrogenedentia; order Hydrogenedentales; family Hydrogenedentaceae; genus Hydrogenedens. The sequence goes on along the minus strand of JAOAHN010000113.1, from coordinate 105,136 downwards.
TCTTTCTCAAAACATCGCAGAATCGAGTTCAGCCCCCATTACTCATGAGAAAATTAAAGAACTGCGGTTAAAGGCAGAGAGTCTTTTGAATGAATGCGAAATTATGCTTGAGCAGATAGGTGCTCCTTATATAGACTCGGAAGAGGTGCTGAAGTTGTATTTGGATGTTACCGAATTGAAAGGTGACTATGGAAAATTAGTGGGGAGTTTAGAATGGTACTTGAGAAAAAATCCCGAAAAAGGAGATCTATGGGTAAAATTAGGAAGGGCAAATCTTAAGAAAGGTAGAAACTATATTGATAAGGCTGTGTTTTGTTTCAAAAGGGCAAGAACTTTACAACTGTCTAATGAGTGCCAAGCCCAGCTTTGGGAAGCGATGGGAGATATTCACTGGGAGTTGCGGGAATTTGACCAAGCTGAACAGGCATATTATAAGAGTTTAAATTTCTCAGAAGGTATTTGGCCTAAAGTTGGGCTTGCGGGTTTAAGTGTGGCACGGGGAGATATGAAAACTGCGGAAGAAAAGCTGAGAGAAATGGGGAAGTCTCTTCAAAGATACGATGTTCCAGTAAGGATGAGATTAAGAGAGGCATTATTAGTTTTTGACCAACTTACTAAGCAAATACCTGATGATTCTGCTCATTATTTTGCATATAGTCATATATTATATCGGGCAGGCAGAATAGAAGATGCCATAGCAGTAGCAAATTATGCCCTGTTTTTAGACAATACTAACTGGCAGGAATGGAATTTTTTAGGTAGTGTCTATCTACAATACAATTATACACAAGATGCTAAAGGTGCTTTTGAAATGTCGATTAAATTTAACGAAAATCAGCCCGAACTGAAGAAGGTATTAGAGGATATTGCTAAAATTGAGAAAACAAAGAAAGAGGATTTCTCTAAAAAAGGTTCTGATTCTATTTTGCTAAGAAAAGAGTAGCACCTCTGTAGTTACACATCTTTTTGTGATGTTTTACACATGTGTGATATAATTCTTTTCCAGTGGAAATTTTAAGGTAAGTGTAGTTGGAGTCTAATTCAGTATTCTATGTTTGAATCCCTATCAAAAAAATTAGAGTCTGCTTTTAAATTTTTCCGCGGCCAGGTTAGGCTCACGGAAGAAAATATGAAAGAGGGCTTACAGCTCATCCGTGTTGCCCTTTTGGAAGCAGATGTTAATTATAAAGTAGTTAAGAAATTCATTGAGGATATTCAACAGAAGGCTCTTGGACAGAAAGTTTTAAATAGCATCAATCCCACTCAACAACTTGTAAAAATTGTTTATGATGAGTTAGTTGAGATTATGGGTGGGGAGAATAAGGAATTGATAACCGCTCATACCCCCCCCACAATAATTATGTTGGTAGGATTGCAAGGACAAGGCAAAACTACCTCTGCAGCAAAACTTGCGAACTTTCTAAAGCGTAAAAAGAGCGCAAAACCAATGCTTGTAGGAGCTGATATATATCGTCCAGCTGCTATAAAACAATTAGAAGTCCTTTCTCAGCAAGCGGGAGTTGAGTATTTCTCGTTAGGTGAGAGTAGTGATCCTGTGGATATAGCGGTCATGTCAATTGGAGAAGCTCAACTAAGAGGGTGTGATTATGTTATCTTAGATACTGCTGGACGGTTACATATAGATACCGAGATGATGGCGGAGGTAAGACAAATTGCAAACCAAATAAAACCACATGAAATTTTATTCGTAGCTAATGCAATGGTGGGTCAAGATGCTGTTCGTTCAGCTAAGCAATTTCACGATAATTTGCCATTGACTGGTGTTATTCTTACTCAAATGGATGGTGATGCCCGCGGTGGTGCCGCACTAAGTATTATAGAGGTTACTCAGTGTCCGATTAAGTTCATAGGAACTGGAGAAAAGATAGATGCTTTGGAACCTTTTCACCCTCGGAGAATGGCAGATCAGATATTAGGGATGGGTGACATAGTATCACTGGTAGAAAAAGCTCAGGAGGTGGTTGATAAAGAAAAGGCACTACAGTTTCAAGAGAAAATTCGTAAGGCAAGTTGGGATTTAGAAGATTTTCTGGAACAGATGCGACAAGTTAAGAAAATGGGGAGTTTTGGAGATTTGCTGAAAAAAATTCCAGGAATAAATAAATTGATGCCTACAGAGTTAGATTTGCCAGAAGATGAATTGAAAAGGACTGAGGCAATTATTCTTTCTATGACAAAGGAAGAACGAAGAAATCCTAAAATTATTAATGGTAGTAGAAGGAGAAGGATTGCAGAAGGGAGTGGAACTACAGTTCAGGAGGTAAACGCCTTACTTAGAGATTTTGAAAAGATGCGGAAAATGATGAAGGATATGATAAAAACTCAAAAAGGGAAGGTTCCAAAGGGTATGGGACCATTTTTCCCTGGTGGAGTTTTGTAAACATAATAAATAAAATTTAAGCGAACTTAGGAGGAATCGAAGAATGGCAACTGTGATTAGGTTAAAAAGAGGTGGCAGAACACATGACCCATATTACAGGATTGTTGTAATGGACTCTCGGGAGAGGAGGCAGGGGAAAGAATTAGACATTGTGGGATACTACCAACCTAAAGCAAAGCCTAACCCTGTTACGGAATTTGATGAGGAAAAGTTGAAGTATTGGATAGGTATAGGAGCTATTCCAAGTGATACGGTAAGATCTCTCATAAGAAAAAAAGGGCTGAGTGGATGTTTAATGCGTGCTTGTGAGGTTAATCAATCTAAATAGTTACAAAAAATCCTTTGGAGAGAGATATGAAAGACTTAGTAGAATTTATAGTAAAAAAGATTGTTAAGAACCCTGAAGAAGTAAGTATAAATCAGATAGAATCTGAAGAAGAAATTGTTTTGCAGTTGAAAGTTGGTAAAGATGATATGGGAAGAGTAATAGGTAAAAGGGGAAAGACAATAAAAACTATTAGATCGATTTTGGGAATTGCCTCCGCTAAAGCCAATAAAAGAGCAAAACTGGAAGTTCTGGAAGAGAATTTAGAAGATAATAAGACCATAACTACATAAGTATACTTTTTGACATGCTTCTTCGAATAGATGTGATAACCATATTTCCTGAGTTTTTTGAGATACCTCTGAAATTGGGCTTGTTAGGTAAAGCAATAAATAAAAAGTCTTTAATTGGAGTATTTGTTCATAATTTACGAGATTATGCTCATGATAATCACAAAACAGTTGATGATACTCCTTATGGCGGTGGTCCTGGAATGGTAATGAAGTGTGAACCCATATATGAGAGTGTAGAGGCCTTGAAGGGAAAGAATTCACTGGAACATATCATTTTACTTTCACCGGCTGGGAAAGTTTTAACTCAAGACAAAGTCAAGGAAATGGCGAGCTGGAAAGATTTTGTTTTGATTTGTGGTAGATATGAAGGAGTAGATGAGAGGGTAGTTGAAGGATTGGTTACTGAAGAGATCTCAATAGGTGATTATGTTCTTAGTGGTGGAGAGTTACCAGCACTTGTTGTGATTGAGGCGGTAAGCAGAATGGTGCCAGGTGTAGTGGGAGAGTGGGAGTCAGTTGTTAATGAGTCTTTTTATAATGGGCTTTTAAGTTGTCCGCAATATACTAAGCCTGCTAACTTCAGAGGGATGAAAGTTCCAGATGTTCTCTTGTCTGGTAATCACGAAGAAATAAGAAAATGGCGAGAGAAGCAGGCTATTTTGAGAACTCTTAGAAAAAGGCCAGATTTGTTTGAAAATCTCAGAGAAAGGCTGAAGATAGATTTAGATGAATTGGAAGATATGTATGAATAAGTTGTAAAATATATGCCATTCTTTATAGTAATTTTGAACCGATAAAAGAGGAGTTACTAAAGTGGATCTTGTTACTGAATACGCAAGCAAGTATATGAGGAAGCCTGATGAGATTCCCTCTTTCAATATAGGTGATACAGTAAGGGTTCACTTTAAGATAGTGGAGGGAGGAAAGGAAAGGATTCAAGTTTTTGAGGGAGTAGTAATCGGCAGAAAACACGGAACGGGTCCTAACGCTACCTTTACGGTTAGAAGAGTTACCTACGGTGAAGGTGTTGAGAGAGTTTTCCCCTTGCATTCTCCGAGAATAGCTAAAGTGGAGGTTGTGAGAGAGGGTAAAGTAAGAAGGGCGAAGTTATATTATCTGCGTGAGCGTGTTGGGAAACATGCAAAGGTTAAGGCTAAGCAAAGATTCGGAGAAACGGTGGCTTCGTCAGTAGAGGAAAGTCCTGAGTCATAAGGGGTTTAATTTTTCGATACCACTCCTTTAAACTTGCAATATATTGGAGGAGGGTAGTATAGTATGGTAATTCCAGGAGTGGTGTAATGTTAAGTGGAACCGTACTTGTTTTAAATCGCTCATGGATTGCTATTAATGTTACAAGTGTTAAAAGGGCTCTTCTGTTAGTTTTTCAGGGACATGCGTCTGTAGTTAAGCCAGATGACTTTTCTCTCTATGATTTTGACTCATGGTGTGAGCTTTCTAAGCAAAAGCAGTATTTTGAAAATGGCAGATATATTATTACTCCTCGGTTAAAAATATTGTTACCGGATGTAATTTTGTTAAAGGTATATAATGGGTATGTGATTAGAGAGGTTCACCTTTGTAGGAGAAATATATTTTTGAGAGACCGTAATCAATGTCAGTATTGTGGTAGATTTCTACCTAAGCAAGAGCTGACTATAGACCATGTTATTCCTCGGTCTCGGGGAGGAAAGGATAGTTGGGATAATCTTGTATTAGCTTGTTTGCAATGCAATTTAAAGAAAGGCAATTTGACACCTGAGGAAGCGGGTATGAAGCTCTTGCGGAAGCCCACTACACCTCGATTTCTTCCTCGGTTAGGGGTGAAGATAAGGAAAGAGCAAATATCTACTTGGCAAAAGTTCGTTGACTTCGCTTATTGGCACACCGATATCAGTGAGTAAATTTATAGGTGTCAGAGGTAGTGGTAAAAGTTTTTGGGAGGGAAGAGTAACACTTATCTTAATTTGATCTCAGGATTTAACTATGGATACAACTGTTACTGATGTGGCTGTTTTCTTACCTATAGACCATTTTTTAACCTATGTTGTTCCGGCTAATCTTGAGGAAAAGGTGGAAGTGGGTAAGAGAGTGTTAGTGCAAGTAAGAAATGCTTTAGAGGTGGGAATTGTAATTGCCATAAGAAAGTGTGAATCAATTGATCGGCTTAAGCCAGTTTTGAGCGTTCTTGATGATGAGCCTATACTCCCTAAAGAATTGATAGACATCTGCATCTGGATATCAAATTATTACATTTCGCCTCCTGGATTAGCACTTCAATTAGCTGTTCCTGGATTTTTACGAACAGTTAGTGCTCCAAAATATGAGGTTAACTGTAAGTCAAAAATAAGTTTTTTACCTGGAACTCTTACGTATCAGATTATTTCTACATTAGAGAAAAGAACACTTTCCAAAAAGGAGCTTAAGAGAAAATTTAGAGGAGTTGATATTGAGAATGAGCTGAACAATCTTTTAAAAGAGGGGATATTGAAGGAAACTTTTCTTCCTGAACTTGAAAGTAGTAGGAAGAGTCAAGAAAAATGGATTAGGTTGAATCCCTCGAAAATTATAGATGGTGATCAACTTCTCGCATGGCAGAGAAAATCTCCTGACAAAGCCAGGGTTTATCTATATCTGCTCCATGAGGTTAAAGAAATCTCTATAAAAGAGTTGGTTACCAATTTAAAAGTGTCTATGCGAGTGGTAAATGCCCTTGTGAAGGAGAATGTATTAGAAGTATTTTACAAGACATCAGATACTTCTCATTTTGGTTTTCAGGTTTTGGACTCGTTTGTAGAGAAAGAAAATATTCAGCTTACTGAGGAACAACTGAGTTGTCTGAATGAAATACTATTGAGTGTGGAGAGGGGTGAATACAGAACTTTCCTATTGTATGGAATTACGGGTTCCGGTAAGACGGAGGTTTATTTTCGTTGCATTCAAGATGTTATTTCGAGGGGTAAGCAGTGTATATTTTTAGTCCCAGAAATCTCCCTAACTCCTCAAACATTGAGCAGGCTTATCCACAGGTTTGGGAATAGAGTTGCGGTTATACATAGTGGTATTACAGAGAGGCAAAAGTATGAGGAGTGGCACAAAATAAAAAATGGTAAAGTAGATATAGTTATAGGTGTTAGGTCCGCTTTGTTTGCCCCTTTTTTCAATTTGGGACTGATAGTAGTTGACGAGGAGCACGAACATACATATAAGCAAGAAGAGACTCCTCGATATCATGCGAGAGATGTAGCCGTGATGAGAGCTAAATTAAATTCCGCAGTCTGTATTCTCGGCTCTGCAACTCCTTCTTTGGAAAGTTTTGTAAACGCTGAGAGGGGGAAATATACTCTCCTAAAACTTACGAAAAGGGTAGCATTTGGGAGTTTACCTTCAGTTCAAGTAGTAGACTTAAGAAAAGAGGCTAAAGTCGATGAGGAAATAGTGATTTCCGAGTTGCTTAAAGATAAGATTAGAGAGCGACTCGAGAGACGGGAACAGACGATGCTGTTGATAAATAGGAGAGGTTTTGCTCCAGTGGTTATGTGTCCATCCTGTGGTTGGGTGGTTCCTTGTCCGAACTGTAGAACAAGTTTAAATTATCATAGAAAGGGTGGAATTGTAGTATGTCATTACTGTAACTTTAAAAAAACTCGGCCAGATATATGTGAAGAATGTGGATTTAGACCTTTGATATTTCTTGGAGCTGGAACTCAGAGAATAGAAGATATTCTGACGGTTTATTTTCCCCACGCTACTATTGTAAGAGTAGATACCGATACGGTAAATTCTCAGATTAAAGCATATCAGATATTGAGAGACCTTTCAGAAGGTAAGATCGATATATTAGTTGGAACTCAGATGATTGCAAAAGGTCACGATTATCCTAAAGTTACATTGGTTGGTGTTGTTAATGCGGATGTAGGTTTAACTCTTCCAAATTTTCGTTCTCCAGAATACACTTTTCAACTACTAATGCAAGTCGCTGGAAGAACGGGAAGAAGAGAGTATCCAGGAGAAGTCGTAATTCAGACATATATGCCTAACCACTATGTAATTAAGGCAGTGCAATCTCATAGCTATGAGACATTTTTTGATAGGGAAATAAAGTTTCGTAGTAAAGTGGGATACCCTCCTTTAAGTAGAATGGTGCATTTTGGTATAGAATCTGAGGATGAAAATATACCTCCTAAAATAGGCTATGCTTTAGTGGAGAAATGTAAAAAAGATATTGAGAATCTGGAAAAGGTTAGGGTTATTATCTTAGGTCCTGCTCCTGCAATTTATAGAAAGTTGAGGGGGAGGTATAGATGGCAGTTTGCAATTCTATGTAAGGAGATAAGTATATTAGTAACCTTTATAAAAAAAATATTGGAGTATTTTGATAGAGTGGAGCTCAGTAGTAAAGCCAAATTAGTTGTAGATGTAGATCCGTATCAGATTTATTGAAATGAATATATATAATTGATATTTTAATGAAAATTATTGAGAGGTAATGAAATGATGGATGTGAAAGCGTTTTTATTTGACTTAGATGGAACATTGATAGATTCTGAAATAGTTTGGGTGTATGCTGTAAGAGATTATCTGAAAGATAGAGGTATTGGGATAGACGATAGTTCGGCAATTGAGTTAGTCTATGGTAATCCTTGGGATTATATATATGAGGAAATAGCAAAAAGATACCCGTCTCTTTCAGGCGAAGTTCCGGCTCTTATAGAGAAGGTGCATCCATATTTTGATAAATATGCTTCCCAAGTAGACTTGGTTATTCCAGGTTCTGTGGAGATTCTAAAAAGATTGTCGGAACACTACCCCTGTGCTATCGTTTCTGGCTCGTATAAAAATGATGTGATTGACACTGTTAGAAAACTCGGATTAGAAAAACATTTGGTGTTTGCACTTGGGAAAGAGGACTATACACCTGGGAAACCCCACCCCGCAGGCTATCTTAAGGCAGCTAAGATACTTGAAGTGGAACCAGAAAAGTGTGTGGCATTTGAAGATTCGACAGTCGGGTTCAAGGCGGTGAAGTCTGCCGGGATGTTTTGTGTGGCTTTAGCAAGACCTGGAAGACCTATTCAAGACACTTCTTTTGCAGATTTGGTTCTTCCTGATTTAAGCTTGTTTTCTATCAGTATGTTAACAAATAAATCAGAGTACAATTCACTTATTAAAGAAGTTTATAAAAAATAGCAGTAGGTTTAATAGAATGGTAAGTATCAAACTGATGATGAGCGAAGTTGTAATCGGGAAATAAAAACTCCCACTTTTACCTTCGATATGAATGTCACCAGGAAGTTTTCCCAATTTTAATGGAAGATGAGCGCCTACCACAAGAACAAGCCCGACGATAGTAATAACAATACCACTTAATATAAGTAATTTTCCCACTCCATTCATATAACTACTTTTTTCTTAATAATAAACAATTTTTGTAGACTTGTAAAGTTTCTCTTGCGGTTTTCTCCCATGTAAACGAACTGGCATATATAAGACCATTAGCGATAAGAGAGTGTTTTAGATTATCATCGTCAATTACTTTTACAAGGTTTTCCGAAATACTGTCTATATTAGTAGGTTCGACGAGAATAGCCCGATTTGCAAATATTTCTTTTAAACTACCTGTGTTTGAAACCATCACGGGGGTCCCGCATTTCATAGCTTCCAAAGGTGGTAGACCGAAGCCTTCATATAAGCTCAAGTATATAAAAAGTTCTGCACCACTCATAATAACGCTTATATCTTCATCTGGGACATACCCCAAGAGGTGGATGTGCTCTTTGTACAGTGATTTTTTTATAGTTTTATCAATTTCCCCTATTTTCCAACCCTTTCTACCTATTAAAACTATTGGAGTGCGTATTGCTGGAAAAGCTTTTTCCCATCCCCTTAACATATTTGGGATATTTTTCCTGGGTTCAAGAGTGCCTAAGTATAGTATATATCTCGATGGTAATTTATATTTTTCTCTGATTTTAGATATTTCTTGTTGAGAAGCAGGCTTGAACTGGTCTGACACCCCCAGGTATATAACTCTAATTCTGTTGGCAGGTATGCTGAGATGTTTTGTAATTTGAGTTGCTGTAAATCCAGAATCCGCGATTATAAAATATGCTTGTGAAGTAGATTTAGGTATCATTATTTTGTAAAAAGTGGATATGTGGATTGGGAACCAAGACGGATTTTCGAGAAAAGCAAGGTCGTGAACAGTCACTATAGTGGGTATATGAGACGAGACGGGACCATAGAATGAGGGGTGATGAACAATGTCAATTTTGTATTTGTTTAAGTAAGATTTTATATAAATTGGCAAGAGGATATTTGCAATTGTTTTTTCTTTAGGTAACGATAGGATTTTTAGTTTTGGAGAGGATATTCCTAACTCAATGCTTGAACATAAGTGGATTAGAATATCTTCTCGAAGATTTATCAGTCCTTTAATTAGTTCCTCTGAATATCTACCAGTTCCACTCTTGTTGCCTAACTGTATTCCGTTTATTAGAGCGCTAATCATTAGTAGCTACTTTCTTATAGATTTCATAGTGTTTCTTTGCTGTATTTTCCCAACTAAATTTTTCTACTTGTTGAAAGCCGTATTGGATTATCCTTTCTTTTTCACTTACATCGCACAAGACTTGTAAGGCTTTGTTTGCGAAGCCTTCTATGTCGAGTGGATCATGAGTAATGCCTCCTTTACCAATTACTTCTGGCAAAGCTCCTTTATTAGAAGATAAAACCGGACATCCACACGCCATAGCTTCCAATACAGGGATACCAAAGCCTTCGTCTATACTAGGAAAAATAAACAAGTCAGCACAATTGTAGAATAATCTGAGATCAGAGTGTTTTTCAATATAATCAACAATGATAACCTTATCTGGATTTTTGAGAGTTTTTATCTTTTCATAGACCTTATTAAAGCTTGAGCCCTTTTTGCCTATGATGAGTAGATAATGTGGTAACTTGGTAGAAATTGTTCTGAATATATCTAAAAGCCCGTCTACATTTTTTCTTTCTTCTATTGTACCTACAAATAGAACATACGGGGTTGGAATACGATATTTTTCCCATAGTTTTTCGAAAGATTTATGCTTCTCGGCGAGGTAGAAAATGGTTTTATCTACTGCTGGATATGCAACCGAGATTTTTTCTGGAGGGATGTTTAGTAGAGTGGTAATTTCTTGTTTTGAATACTCTGAGCAGGTAATTATGTGGTTAGCTATATGGGCATGTTTCTTTATTTTTTTCGAAAACAGAGAAACTATTTTTTGATTTGCCAGAGCTGGGCTTTTCAGAAATGAGAGATCGTATATGGACAAAACACATTTCTTCGAGGTAGGAGGAAGATAGTAATTGGTGGCATGGTATACCTCGGCGGATGGGAGTATAAAATCTACTTTAGGGAACGATACGAAGTTCCAGTAATAATATAGTGGTGATGTAGGAAAAGGTATGATTATACTTTTTCTAAACTTTTTTAAGAGATCAAGGCTGTCATCTGAAAATTTTCTTATACCCAGGGAGAAGCCAATTAAATCAATATCACGAACATTTTTAATGAGGTATTTTAGTGTGTAGTATAGGTAGTTTCCTATTCCCGACTTTTGTCCTCTTAGTGGTGTTATGTCTACTATTATTTTCATTGGAAAAAGTTAAGTTTTAATGAGATATGCTTTTATTTTATAATTTATCACACTCATACTTCGAGAATATTTTAATGTAACCTACTCATAACAAGAGAAGGAGAGCTCTTATGTTAATTGATTTTGGTGGAGAGAAAGAGGAAGTGATTACCCGTAAAGAGTTTCCAATGTCAAAAGCCAGGAAAGTTTTGAAAGATGAAATCATTGCGGTTATAGGGTATGGTGTTCAGGGACCTGCCCAAAGTTTGAACTTGAGAGATAATGGATTCAATGTAATAATTGGCCAAGACCCGAACTTTAAATCCGACTGGGATAGAGCTTTGAAAGATGGTTGGAAGCCAGGAAAGACTCTGTTTGATATAGAAGAAGCATGTGAAAGGGGAACGATTATTCAGATGTTGGTGTCTGATGCTGCGCAGAGAGCAATTTGGCCTAATGTTAAGAAGCATCTAAAGCCAGGAGATGCATTATATTTTTCTCATGGATTTTCTATTGTTTACAAAGATCTAACAAAGGTAATCCCCCCAGAGTATGTAGATGTTATTATGGTAGCTCCGAAGGGGTCTGGGACATCTGTGAGAAGGAACTTTTTAAGTGGTGCAGGAATAAATTCGAGTTATGCGGTGGCTCAAGATTATACAGGTAGGGCATTGGAAAGGTGTTTAGCAATAGGTATAGGAATTGGATCGGGTTATCTTTTCCCAACCACATTTGAAAAGGAAGTTTACAGTGATTTGACTGGAGAACGGGGAGTATTAATGGGTGCACTCGCTGGAATTATGGAAGCTCAATACCAAGTTCTTAGAGAGAATGGACACAGTCCGAGTGAGGCTTTCAACGAGACTGTGGAAGAACTTACCCAAAGTTTGATAAGACTTGTGGATGAGAATGGCATGGACTGGATGTATCAAAATTGTTCTGCTACAGCTCAGAGGGGTGCTTTGGATTGGAAACCTAAGTTCAAAAAGGCTACTTTACCTGTATTTAGAGAACTTTATAAGAGGGTGAAAAATGGTGACGAGGCAAAGAGAGTTATTAAGGCTTTAGGTAGGCCTGATTATAAAGAGCAGTTGCAAAAAGAACTTTCTGAGATGGCTAATAGTGAGATGTGGTTAGCGGGGAAGGCTTGTAGGGAGCTGAGACCGAAAGAACCGGCAAAAAAAGTGATAAAATCTAAAGCTGGGACGCAAGGAAGAACTACATATTAGTTTTTTGTACAGTTTTGTAATAGGATATAAAACTACGAGGAATCCGAGGGGCGGAAGCTTCTCGGATTTCTTGTAAATGGTTTATCATTTATAAGATATGTTAAATAAAAGCAAAAATCTTTTTATGCCTATTCTAAATCTTCTAAGTATTTTTCAGAGATTTGGAATGTGGCTTAGAAGTAGGAGGAGGAAGGTAAAATTTGGTCTGTATGTGGTAAGTTTCGGGGGGATTACATTAGGAGGAGTTGGAAAGACTCCTGCAGTTTTAAGTAGGGCAGAGTTAGAGCTTAAAAATGGGAAGAAGGTATGTGTGGTAAGTAGAGGATATAAGGGTAAGAAATTTTTGGGGACTGTTTTGGGAAGAAATTTAGGTGGGAAGATTATGTTAGAGTTTTACAGGAGGGGAAAGGAAAAGATTAAAGAGAAATTGGTGTCAATTCCAGAAGCTTGCAGAATTATAGGAGATGAGCTGACTCTCGTTTTATTCAAACTTCCCTCAGTAACTGTTTTAAAGGATAGTAATAGAGTAAGAGCACTTTCTTTTGCGGAGGAATTAGGCTTTGACATTGCTATTTTGGACGATGGGTTTCAGTATCTAATGGTGGAAAAAGATGAAGATGTCGTTTTGATAAATGCCTTAAATCCTTGGGGAAACAAAAGAATTTTTCCTGCGGGCATTCTAAGAGAACCGTTAACTTCGCTTGGGAGAGCTACTGAAATTTATATAACACACGCTGATTATATAAGGAAAGATGATTTAGTGAAACTAATTGATGAATTGAAGTCTTATTGTGGAATCCATAAACGGATTAGGTTAATAAGGTATTTACCGGTGGAATGGATTAAGTGGGATACAAAAGAAAAACTGGGTATAGATAGTTTTCGAAATATGGAAGTGGATTTGTATTGCGCTTTGGGAAGTCCCGATGTGTTCTTTAAGACGCTGGGTGCTTTGGGGATTAGGGTAAGAAACAAGTTTGTTTATCGTGACCATTGTTTATTTCCTCGTGAAGTGATATTAGGAGATGTTCCCCTGTTAACTACTGAGAAAAATGTGTTATCTTTGGAATTAGATTATCCAAAGGTATATGCTCTTTCAGTAAAGTTCGTTGATTATACTTTAGATTCTTAATTAAATATACTTTTGTATCCTGATAGGATTTAATTAGGTCTTTAATATTAAATTTTCCAATTTCCCATCTCATAGCGTTAGCGGTGCCTAATGCTACACCTAATTTCACAGAAATTGGGAGAGGATATTTTTTGATTACTCCAATTGCTAATCCTGCAACTAATGCGTCTCCGGAGCCTACCGGATTAATTTCTTCTATTCTGGGAGGTATGGCATGAAGATATGCTTCGCCGTCAGTGGCTATACAGCCATTTGCTCCAAGGGATATGCATGCTATAGCAACTTTGTATTTTTTAACGAAGGTTTCAATAGCTTCAATTTGGTCTTGCAGAGTTGGAAGTGGAGACTTGAAAAAATCCTCGGCTTCCTTTAGATTTGGTTTGACTAAATATGGATGGGATTTCAATCCTTGTTCAAATTCTGGTCCATAGGAGTCTAAAATCGTTTTTATCCCGTGAGTATTGGCTATTTCAATTAGGTCTTTGTATAAGCTTGTAGCAGATGGGTCGGGAACTGTTCCGGAGAAAATAGATACTTTAATTTTTTTGAGAGAAATTGTGTTTTTGAAGGCTTTAACCATTCTCTTGTATTCAGTAGTGGAAATGTTTGGGCCGGGCTCAAAGAATGCAGTTTGTCTCTTCTTTTCTTCCTCATACACTGTAGTTATTGTTCGAGTTGCTACTTTTGTCCAAACTGGAATAGGCTTAACTTTGTCCTCTTCTTTAAGCAATCGAATCACTTCTTTCCCAGTGTATTCTCCTACCCATAAAAGAGCGTATGCATTAAATCCTAAAAATCTCAGGACCCTCGCAACATTGTTTCCTTTTCCACCAGCGATAATGGAATAATTCTTAGACCTTACTCTATCACCAGGTCTGAATTGGGGAATGAATATTGTTTTATCTATACAAGGATTTGGAGTGACAGTTAAAAACATTTTAATTAAGATGTGAGGTTATTTGTATTCTTCATAGTATCTTGTTAAAGCACAACCTGCACAACCATAAACTCCACTATCTTCCCCTAACCCTGCAGGGACAATTTTGCACCTTTGAGCTGGGACTTCGAAAGCGTTTTTTAACACAGTTTCTCTTACAGGGGCAAAGAGTCTCTCTCCCGCTCCAATCATCCCTCCACATAGGATAACTTTTTCAGGATTTAACATGTTTACTACACTTGCTATACCCAAACCAAGCCATACTGCTGTTTCGTAGAAAACCTCCTCAGCAAAAGCATCTCCTTTTTCTGCTGCTTCAGATATCATTTTCCCTGTTATTTTTTGGGGATTGTTTCCACACATTTCCAAAAGAATAGTTTTCCTACCTTTTTCTATCCCTTCAATTGCTGTTTTTATCATCCCTGTTACGGATGCATAAGCCTCAAGACATCCTCGTGAATTGCATCCACAGGGTCTCCCATCTCTTTGAACTTTTAAGTGCCCTAACTCACCTGCAGTTCCGTCTATTCCTCTTAGAAGTTGTTTAAATACTATAATGCCACCACCTACACCTGTTCCTAAAGTAAAAACTGCTATGCACTCGCAACCCTGCCCTGCACCTAACCAGTATTCTCCGAAGCACGCAGCATTAGCATCATTTTCTACAAAACAGGGTAGTTTTAGACGCTCCTTCATCTTTTGGGCTAATGGGACATTGTGCCACCCAGGGAGATTAGGTGGACTATATACTACTCCGGTTCTCCAATCCAAAGGCCCTGGAGCGCCTATGCCTACTGCAAGAATATCATTTTTTGATAAATTAGAATCTTTTAAGAGATTAATAACAGATTCTGCCATTTTATCCATTACCGCTTCTGGACCTTCTTGGGCAGGAGTAGGTACGCTTATTTTACCTATGATTTTCTTTTCTTCTGATACAATAGCAGTTTTTATATTTGTCCCTCCTAAATCTATCCCAACTATATATTTCATGGTTATGCTCCTTTGTTTTTCAGATATGCTATGGCTTTTATTAGTCTTTCAATAGTTTTTTCTTTTCCTAAAAGTTCTGTTAACTCGAAGAATCCTGGTCCTATAGTTTTTCCAGTAATGGCTAATCTTGTTGGATTTACAAGTGCGCCTATTTTAATGTTTTGCTGAGAGCAAATCTCCTCAAATGCTTTTTTAATATTATCACAGTCCCAGCTTTCAATATTTTTGATTTTTTCAAGTATAAGGTTAAACTGAGATATTACTATCTCAGGTTGAGACCACCACTTTTTTTCTCCTTCTGGCTCGTAGGTTTCGAAATCTTTGAAAAAGAAATCGGAGAGAAAAACAATCCTGTTAAGTGTAGGCAATTTTTCCTGGCATATTTTTGCTAATTTTGTGAGCCAGTCTTTTGATTTAGTGGAAGTATTGAATCCATGTTTTTCGAGAATGGGTATTAATCTATCTCTCAGGTCGTCAACGGGTAGATTTCTGATGTGCAAGCCATTTAGCCACTCTAACTTTCTCCTATCAAACCTCGATGCTGATTTACTAATTCGTTCTAAAGTGAATTTTTCAAGAAGTTCCTGGAGTGTAAAGAATTCTTTGTTTTCTTCTTCTGAAGTCCATCCTAACAATGCAACATAGTTTATAATGGCTTCTGGTAAGTACCCATCATCTCTCCAATCTAAAACATTTGCACCATGCATTCTTTTACTAAATTTTCTCCCTTGCTCATCATGCACAAGAGGATGGTGAGCAAATTTAGGCAAATCTGCTCCAAGGGCTCTAAATAACATTATGTGTCTTGGAGCATTAGTGAGATGGTCATCTCCGCGGATGACATGGGATATTTTCATGTAAATATCGTCTACTACAACGGCAAGGTGAAATACTGGGTCTCCATTGGCTCTAAGAATGATAAAATCGTCGTATTGATTGTTGTTGAATCGCACCGTACCTTGGATTAAGTCTTCCACAATGGTTTCGCCTTCAGGAACTTTAAATCTGATTACATATGGTGCATCTCCCTTTTCTCTTATTCTCTCAGGAGTTAGATTACGGCAGAAACCAGGATAGTATAAATTACCTGTATCATCTTTGTATTGTTCTAATTCCTGTTTGGAACAGTAGCATTTATATGCTTTCCCTTCTTCAAGTAGACGATATGCTTCTTTTCTATAAATGTGTTTTCTCTGGCTTTGTCTGTAAGGACCATATTCGCCTTTTTCAGGAATATCGCCAAAAGGTGGGCCTTCGTCCCATTCTATTCCTAACCATTTAAATCCCTCACACATTCCTTGAACATACTGTTCATCCGTTCTTTCTGCATCTGTATCTTCCAATCTTAAAATAAACCTTCCGCCATGTTTTTTTGCAAATAACCAGTTGTATAAAGCGGTTTTTGCAGTGCCTATGTGAAGAAATCCCGATGGCGAGGGAGCGATTCTTGTCCGTATCATAGTTCTCTTTACTCAGTTAGCAATTTGAAATTAGGAAAGATTTTTATTAATAAATGATAACATTTCCTCAAAGATTGTTTCATATAAAGTAGAAAATGGTGGAGACAAACTCCACCATTTGATGATTTAATAAACAATATTATTAAATGTTTATTTGAGGTACTCCCGAGGTGGTTTTCTCAAAAATCTCTCGGTAAATACTTCGTCTGGTAATCCAATATCGTACTTTACTTCAGAGTACTCGAGAAGAGTTTCTCCACCTATGTTAGTATCAGTCATCTTGGCTTTGATAACAGTCGGATATCCTTGAATTTCTTTAACTTCTAAGGCTTCCATTACCCTGTAAACTTTTCCATTCTTTTCATATTCTGCCTTAATAGGAAGAAAAGTACCTTTGTGAATATAAACTTTATACGAGTCAAACTCTACATTTTGAGGATTTTTAGGGGTATTCTTCAGCACATAGAAGTTTTGAGTAGTTTCTATCAGTTCGTGATTATCTTCGTCTATTCCCCTACCTGAAACATCTTCGTAGAAGAAATGAGATCCTACAAAACTTGTTCTTTCATCCGATGCAGCAATTCTTTTGACTACATCAAGGGCTGGTAAGTATAGCCAGCGGTCATCATCCTTCCCTACATACTTATGAACCATAAAGACTGTATCTCTCACATCTGCAGGCTGATGAAAATAAACATAGAATCTTTGTTCCTCGTCCTTATCGTCCATGTTTTTTCTTAATATTGTGAGTTCTCTTGTCCTTTCTCTACCTTGTGCGTCTTTTATGGTCATTTTGACTACCGCTTTGCCATCCTTTCCCTGATAGTAGGCGGAATGGTTTGCTTTTTTCACTATTTCATTTACATTTGTTAGGTCTTGGGGATGCGTGCTCCTTGTGAAAAGCAAGGAACCCAAAATAGCTATGCAGGTTATTAAAGGATAATAAAGTTTTCTCATGGTAGTTTCTCCTATTTTAGGTTTGTATTTTGTTGTTTGTTATCTTCTATACAAGGCTTGCACTGATTTCTTCGAGATGATATAAAACATACAACAGAAAGTATTAGTATCGCTGTAAGCGATACCCAGGTTAGTTTAGTCCAACCTATGTTAAGGAACTGATAGAGGTTGAGAGCTACTGCAGCAACTATAGTAATTCCTGTGACTATGCAAGTATTACACATACAGGTAATACTACATAATCTATTTTTTGGAAATAATAGCGGTTCAAATAGTCTTGCTAACGCTGGGAGGATAATAAGAGTGCCGATACCTGAAAAGAGCATTATAGAAGCCATAAATGTTCCTACTGTAATATACGGAACAAGAGGTGCGAGTAGTAGAGGGGTAAAACCTAAGGCTATAACTATGATATTTCTATACAATGCACGAGCAGTTTCCCCAAAGAGTATTGTATGAGCTTTTTCCCACGAACCTGTTTCGTTATAGGCTACTCTTCCTCTTGCAAGGAAATGAATTGCATAGTCAACAGCAAGCCCTAATGTAAGAGATGATAGCACTGCTACAGGCATATCATAGTATTTTCCGATTAGTCCTATAGCTCCATAGATTGCTCCTATTGTTATAGTGAGAGGAATCATACTTAGGAGGCCCCACAGCCCTGAGCGGAATAATATAATCATCATCGCCAACACAACCAGAAACGAGCCTAAAAATGCTTCAAGCATTCCTATGACCATTTTCTTTTGCCACACTACATTAATATAGGTAAGTCCATACCAATCATATTTCAGTGGAAATGGAGGAGGATTACTCTTAATGAACTTATCTACCGCCTCTACTACTTTTGTCATATCTTTATTATCACCACTTTTCAATTGAACCCAAATACTTGCAGATTTGTAGTCAGGGGTAACAAAGTGGTAAATGTCTTGTGGACGATGGCTACCTTCGTAGGTTATGATACATTGGGCTACAGCTCGGGATGTATCAGGGATTCTATATTCTTTTTCGTCACCTCCCATCAATTCCCTGTGAACAGTTTTTACAAGTGTAGGGAGAGAATTAGTTTTCCCAACTATACCAGTCTTTTCCATAGCAGAGTTTATCTGCTCAATATATTGGAGCATTTCTGGTTGTTTGAATATTTCGTCTCTCTGGAGTTCAAGTCCCACGAATCTTTCAGTTAGTTCCCAAACTTCTTGTGATTGTGTATCTGAATTGTTTAGTTGTTCTTCGCACCAGTTCTGTAAGGCTTCGAGCGTAGAGTTAAGCTCATTTGGTCGATGAGTATTATAGATATTAAGGAGTTCGTTATGGGTTTTCTCTACTATTTCTCTGGATTTTTGTTCTTCTACTCCATTTTTTTCAAACCAGTTTTTTAGTCTCTTTTTAAAGTCTTTTTCGTAATTTTCAAAGGAAAATTGGCTTTCATCAGAACGCAGAGCAAGATATGCCATGTAAGTTCCACCGAAATGTTTATTTAATACTGCATCAGCAATCCTTATTTTGTGAGTGGATTTAAACCACCGTGTAGGATTGTCATTTACTTCTATTAGAGTTATACCGTAAATAGCAGTTATTACTAATATAGCGGTTCCTAAAAGTATTAATTTATAGCGATTGTAAGTAAATCTACCTAATGCATATAAGGATTTAGCGAGTATCGACTTTTCTTCTTCCTCATGAGAAGTTTTTTTGACTGAGGCGCCAAAATTTTCGAGTTTTTTCTCAGAAAGGAGCATTGCATACGCAGGTATGAAAGTCATCGTTAGAATCCAAGCGATAGCAACTCCAATCGCTATAAATATTCCAAATACTTGCACTGGAGGATTTGGAGTGAGAGCTAAAGAAGCAAAGCCCGCAAGCGTTGTTAAGGATGTATAAAGCATAGGGTAGAAAAGCGTATTCATAACATCCATTATGATTTCGTTTCTAGGTTTATTTTTGGAATATCTCTCAAAAAACTCGGATAAGATATGAATTGAATCCAGGACTGAAATAGGCATAATAAAAACAGGAATCATAGAGCTCATTATATGCACTGTGTTTCCGGAAAGGACTAATAACCCCATTGTCCACACGGTAGTAATCACTGCTACTATAAGCGGAGAAAGGATTAGAATAATTTTTCTGAAGAAAAACCACATTAGGAGAAAAATAACTATCATTGCGAGTGGAGAAGATATACTCATTTGTTTGAACATTTCTACTCCGAATGTGTCATTGGCTACAGGGAGGCCAGTGATATAAAACTTTTCCTCTCCCTTAATCTCCTCAATTTTTTTCTCTAAAGATTTACTTACTCTGTAGCTTTGATTTTTGGCTGTTATCGGTATGTATATAGCGATTGCTTTTCCATCTTCTGAAATTAGGGTATTTCTTAAAAATGGTAATTTCTCCGCTTTCTTCTTTATTACTAAGGCTTCTTCATCAGTTTTGGGCGGGGTGGGCATCAACCATTCAAATCGGACTTCACCAATTCCACCCTGTTCCACATTATCTACAGTAGAAGGGGCTATTATCTCAGGAGGTATCACACCGTCGTAGGAATCTGGATTTTGAGGATTTTCCCATTGTAAAGTCTTTGCAAATTCGGTTAATTGATAAATTTTATTTAGTGTTTCTGCGTTGAAGACCCCTTGCGGATGTTTTTCATTAACTACGCCTAAAACTACAATCTCATATATTGTAAACTGTTTTTGCATTTCATTGTGAAATACTCTAACAGGTTCATCCTTTCTAAGCATGTTTTCGGGGTCGGTATCTATTTTTATTTTTGGAATGAATGGTAAGAGGTTCGTTAGATTGGAGATCGCCACTATTAGAATGATAAGTACTGTTATTAAGGAAGTAATTCCTATTGTAGTTTTTGGATATTTTACTGATAAGTTTATTAATTTCATCCCTGGATTCATTTTTGTACAACCTCCTTTCTTTTTTAGACGGAGAAATTGCGGGGTTAAGTTATAATTAAATCCTCATCTATATTTGAATCCGAGTTTTTCTAAAAACCACATCATAGGACACCAGTTAGTAATTCCTGATTGTAACAGATTTAGACCCACAAAGGCAGTGAAAAATAGCCAGTAGGGGTGATGCAAAAATGAAAGGGCAAGCGATAGAATGATAAAACTCCCTGCGATTAATCTTAGTAATTGTTCAATGGTCATATTCAATCTCCTTAATTGAATCAATTTTTATCTTACGCTAACATTTTTAGCAAAATGTATGCCATAAAATATATTATTCATAACTTACTTATTATAAGTAAGTTAATTATATATACAAATACATAGTTATTGTATTATGTCTTATTTTAACACAAACTAACTCGATTTCTGTTCGGTTATCAAATATCTTTATAATTGGGTTATTATATACAATTAATTTTATACACTATGAGAGGGATTGGATTAAAGATTCAAGTTTCCTCGGTTAAGTTCTGTGGTGTATAATCAACCCAAAAGCGGAGAGATGGCCGAGTGGTTTAAGGCGGCGGCCTCGAAAGCCGTTGTGCCGGGTCTCCGGCACCGTGGGTTCGAATCCCACTCTCTCCGCCAGTTTGCATAATATAAGTTTTTTATCGCACGGACTCGGATGTTAGATGAAGGCAGTGGTTTTTGATGAGCAGGGACTATGCTTAAAAGACATTCCTTTACCTAAGCTTCAGCCAGGGGAGGCACTGGTAAAAGTTTTACTCGGTGGGTTATGCAGGACGGATATTGAGATATGTAATGGTTATATGAATTTCCGCGGTGTGCTTGGGCATGAGTTTGTAGGAGTGGTGGAAGAAGCCGAAGATAAAGCCCTTATAGGCAAGAGAGTTGTTTCGGAGATTAACTGTCCCTGTTATCAATGTGAGATGTGTAGGGTAGGAGAATACAGACATTGCTATAATAGAACTGTTTTGGGGATTTATGGTAGGGATGGGGTTTTTGCTGAGTATGCATCTATCCCCGTTGCAAATCTCCATACACTTCCAGATGCTATACCTAATGAATTTGCAGTATTTACCGAGCCTCTTGCTGCATGTTATAGAGTTTTGGAGCAGATTCAAGTAAAGCCAACTGATTCAGTAGTGGTTTTGGGTGATGGAAAAATGGGACAGTTACTTTCTCAGGTTCTTTCTCCTATGGTTTCAAAATTCATTTGCATTGGAAAATATGATAAGAAATTGAGATTTTTGAAAGAGTTAAATATAGGGTGTTGTAAATTTAGGGAATGTCGATTACCTTTTAATGCAGATATAGTAATTGATGCAACTGGAAATCCCACTGCATTGGAGTATGCAATTGGTATAGTCAAACCGCGTGGAGTAATCGTTTTGAAGAGCACAGTTGCAGATTGCTTCAAACTGAATTTATCCAGATTGGTGGTTAACGAGGTTACCATTTTGGGGTCTCGATGTGGCAGGTTTGAACCTGCTATAAAATCACTTTCTTCTGGTATGGTAAAGGTAGATTATCTAATTAGTGGTATATATGACGCGGATAATTTTTTGGTGGCTTTTGAGAAAGCCAAGGAAAAGGAATCGTTAAAGGTTTTAATAAGGTTTGGTTAGAGTAAATATTCTAATTTGAAGGTATAGGAACTATGAGTAATCATTGGTTAAATATTTCCGAAAGAGAATTAAAGAGGTATGTAGGCAGGTTGGACCAGCTGGCAGGTATTCAAAGTTATGTTCTACAAGATGGAAAAGCTTGGGGTTCAAGATGTGCCTCTGTGTACACAGGTAGTGGACTGGAATTTACCGTTTACTTAGATAGATGTATGGATATATCACATGCGAGGTATAAAGGCATACCGTTAGGATGGAGATCCACGCCTGGCGATGTAGCGCCTTTCTATTATGAACCTGAAGGGATTAGATGGCTAAGGAGTTATTTTGGCGGTTTGTTGACTACTTGTGGACTTACAAATGTAGGACCTCCTTGCGAAAAGAGTGAACTAAATGGAGACGGATTACCCGGTAGAATTAGTAATACTCCTGGGGAGGATGTTTGTATTGAGAAACGGTGGGTTAATGAGAGATATGAACTTGTTCTACGCGGTAAAATGAGACAATCCGCACTTTTTATGGAAAATTTAGTTTTAGAGAGGGAAATTAAGACTTACCTTGGAGCAAATGCTATATGGATTAGGGACAAAGTCGTAAATGATGGCTTTAGGAAGTCGCCCTTTATGATACTTTACCATATTAATATAGGATGGCCTGTAGTGTCGGAGAATGCGAAAGTGTGTATACCTGCGATTAAGACTGTTCCGAGAGATGAAGTAGGTAGTATGGCACCTGATCCCTGGTATGAGATAACACCACCTGCGGAGGGATATTCTGAGAGAGTGTATTTTCATACATTAGACAATTCCTTGGATGAGACCATTATTGGTATATACCAATCTCATACAACGGAGGAGATAGAGAGGAATTTTCATGGAGTCTATGTGAAGTATAGTCCTAAAAAATTGCCTAAACTTGTGCAATGGAAAATGCTTGGCGTAGGAGAATATGTAATAGGGCTTGAACCTTCGAATGCTGGTGTTTTGGGTAGGGATGAAACAGAGAGAAGAGGGGAAATGGATTACCTATATCCTGGCGAAATCCGGACATTTGAATTAGAAATTGGAATTATAGACGATGGGGTAGCAGAATCGTATTTTCGTTCTTTTGTGGAGCATTTTTAAAATCTATTTTTTCGCAATTTATATTGTTTTAATATGTATAAATTTGTTAAAATCCTTCCAATTTAATTATTGTTTTTATATAATTTATCACAGTAAAATCGTACTAATAAGGAATTGGCTTATGTATATTGGTAGTCAATCAAAGTCCACAATTATGGATGTTCTAAAAATAGGTTTGCATGAGGTAATTCGGGCTACGGGTGTTCCTTCTGAAGTCAAGATTGAGAATGATGACTGTGTCATTTTTGCTAAATCAACGGATTTAAGCAAGAAAGTGGATACAATGCAGATAGTTTTTTGTCATAAGGATTCTGCAAATCAGCAGGAAATTATAAAAGCATTTGAAGAAACGAGACTTGGTGTAAGAGTAAAGAGTGAGGATGGCAAGACGAAGGTATTAGTCCCGGGTTTTAACTGGAAACAACTACCTTTACTGATGCCATTAGATGTAGTAGTTGAGAAGTTTTGTAAGCATTCATTACGCTCCCGGACATGGAAATTAGAGGTACTTTCCTATGTGAATACTGGTTTTAATATAAATTTAATGATAGAAATAATGAAATCTCGTAATGCATCTGATTTGCACCTGCGAGCAGGTGCGAGGCCTTATATAAGGGTAGACAATGACCTTGAACCCTTGGATCTCCCAGTACTTAATGCTGAGGACATGCGGGAAATTTTGTATCAATTGGGTGGACAAGAACAAGAGGATATGTTGTTTACTGAGCGTGAGACAAGTTTTCAGTATCATGCAGCAGGAATTGGCTACTTAAGGTGCAGTGCATATATAAAAACGGGTGCTCCGGCTCTTGCTATTCGACTTATTCCGGAGGAACCTTTGCCGTTTGAGAAGTTAAATATACCGGAGACAGTAAGGGATGTCTGTAATAAACCGAGAGGACTGTTTCTTGTGTGTGGAATCACAGGTAGTGGTAAAACTACTACACTCGCCGCGATGGTTGACTACATTAATGCAACCCGTGCGGCGCACATTATAACTATTGAGGATCCAATTGAGTATGTGTATACCGACAAGAAGAGTATAATTTCCCAGCGTCAGGTAGGAAGAGATACAATGTCTTTTGCAAATGCGTTGAGGGGTGCACTTCGTGAAGATCCGGATGTAGTGCTTGTTGGTGAGATGCGTGATAGGGAGACAATAAGAGCGGCACTCAGTGCTGCGGAGACTGGTCACTTGGTTTTCAGCACCCTTCATACTACTACAGCGGTAGATACAATCAACAGAATAATAAGCTATTTCCCTCAGAATGAGAGAGATTTAATCCGTCAGGAACTTGCATATTCTCTCCAAGGAGTAGTTTGTCAAAGGCTTCTAAAGAGAATCGGTGGGGGTCGAATCCCGTGTCTTGAGATTTTGCTCGGAGGTAAGCCTATTGTGAGGGATGCGATACTCGAAGGGGACTTAGATAAGCTCCGTGGTATCATCGAAGTAGATGGTGATATGAAGAGTTTTGATCAGTATGCGGTTGAGCTCTATCAAAAAGGACTTGTAACTAAAGAAGAGGCAATTAGTGCTTGCACTAACGAAGAGGCCTTTGAAAGAATTGTTGCGGGAATCAAATCCTCTGAAGGAAGGAAGATATTGAAATAGTTTGTTTAAAAGTAGTTTGTGAAGATCCCTAAAAGCAAGCTCCCTAAAATTACAAAAAAAGGAGGAATTCTTAGGAGTAATAATGTAAGTGATAAGATAAACGAAGTCACTTTAAATACGGATAAAGGCATAAGAAATTCATTGCTAAGTTCTGCACAAAGGTGTAATATTAAAAATCCTACCGTTAGACTTACTCCTTCAATGAAATTCCTTAACCAATATTGTTTTTGTGCTTTCTCATAAAACTTTATAAGTAATTCCATGATAATTATGGATGGAGTAAAAATAAGTACAGTGGAAATTAATGCTCCAGGTATTCCAAATAGATGAAATCCTAAGAATGTTATTATTATTGCGAGGGGACCAGGTGTGATTTGGCTTATCGCCATTCCTAAGAAAAAATCCTCGTTTGATATCCAGTGGAGTTTTTCAACCATAATCTGTTGGAGTAAAGGAATAAGAGCGTAGCCCCCACCAAAAAAAATTGTGCCTATTCCAAGTGATAGGAATGATAATTTTAATATTGAAGGTGTAGTAAGCCATGAGTGCAGTCTTTCAGAACAGAACGGGAGTAAGAATGTTAATAATGGCGAGGTAGAGATTCTTAAGCCTTTTGATGATGTATCACTAAGTTTATATTTGGTGATTGTGGAATTTAAGAAAGAATATGTTATTCCTCCAGCAAATATAGATGTGATGTAGCTATCGGTTAAGATAACGATAGGTATGAGTAATATAGCGGTAGGTATTGATGTTAAAAGTTTGTTCTTGTAGTTTCTGAGAAACTTGTAACTCGTGATAAGTAGGATGGAAATAATTACAGGGATAATACTCTCAAGTATATATTTTGCTTGGAAATCTCTTTTATAATGTGTATATGCCACAGACAAAAGTATTACTGTTATTAGGGATGGCGATAAGAATGAAATAACTGCTAATATACCCCCGGTGATACTCCTTGCTTTTCTCCCTACAAAGTAGGCAGTGTTTACTGCAAAGGCTCCAATGAATTGGCTGATAGCAGTTCCTGAAAGAAATTCTTCTTCAGAAATTATTTTTTTTCTCTCAACAAAGGAATCATGAATGATACCTATTATTGCTAATCCACCTCCGAATCCAATGGAGCCAATTTTTATGAATTCATAACAAATAGTTTTTAAAGGGACTTTCTGAGGTATATTACTTATTGACATTTTTTATAGGACATCATTTTGAGTTTGAAAAATTATATCATTAGTATTATTTTTTGTCTCTGTTCAAATTTTTGTAAAATCTATTTAGGTTATGGAGAATGTTTATGAGAGCAAAAACCTTTATAGTATGTACTATACTAATCTTGGTAGTTAGTCTATTCGTACTAAATGGACCAGGTTATACTCAATTGCTAAAATTAAAAAACTATTATTGTCCTAAGTGTCACACTCATGTAGAGTCTGAGGACAAACCTTTTGCTGGTAGTTGTCCAGGAGGGGGTGGTCATAACTGGAGATGTTTGGGAGAAGTGGGAAATAGGTTGTATCAGTGTAGTAAATGTGGACTGGTTGTTAAGTCAAAAGATATGCCTTATGGAGGGTGCCCGTGCAAAAATGGAGGTGGGCATAATTGGAAAAGAATATCGTAAATTATTTTAGATTAAGAATAAATTTTCCAACGAGAGGAGAGAAGGTATATGGAAAATCTAATTAGTCGAATAGCAATGTGTGTTGAGAGGGGAAAAATAAATAAAAATTCCCCATATCCAAAAGATATGTTAGGTGAGGATGGAGTGGAGGAACTTGTTCAACAGGCGTTAGCAATGGGTATACCAGCGGGTAAGATTCTGGAGGAAGGATTAATGCGGGGGATGAGTGTAATAGGAAAAAAATTTAGTAAAAACGAGGTATTTGTGCCTGATGTGTTAATGTCTGCCCGAGCAATGAACATTGCCATGCCATATCTTAAGTCGGCTTTTGAAACAGGAGAGACTAAACATAAGGGAGTTTTTATAATAGGAACTGTTCAAGGTGACCTTCACGACATAGGCAAAAATCTTGTTAGGATGATGATGGAGGGAGTGGGCTGGAAAGTTATAGACCTGGGTGTAGACACTCCGCCGGAAAAATTCTTACAGGCAGTTAAAGAGAATCCTGGTGCAGTAGTAGGAATGAGTGCTCTTCTCACAACCACTATGATAAATATGGGGAGGGCGGTAAAGGTTCTAAAAGATGAGAATCCCAATATAATCATAGTTGTAGGAGGGGCGCCTCTTACCCAAGATTTCTGTGATAAGATTGGAGCAGACAAATATTGTCCCGATCCCCAGGCTTGCATTGAGTATTTGGATGAAAAACTCAACTTAAGTAGAAATTAATTTTTAGGTTTTTAAATGGAATGTGAGTTAAAAAAGTTACTTAGATTAAAATACGAACCTGTGGCGGTAATTTGGAGTGATGAGAAGCCTCTGAATGCAATTGAGTTTAAGCAAGGAAAATGGGGATGCGTAATGTGGTTGTTTATAAGTTCGGCGAAAGGTAAAACAGCTGTTTTTTCTCGCGAGACTTATGGATGTTGGGGAGGTGGAGTAGGATTAGGTTTTGGAAATTTATATAGCGAGTTCCCAGGAGGTGTAGAATGCTTTTGCAATTTTCTCTCTTCGGGTAATGCTGATGATGTAGTAGGTCAGGAAGTAGTACAGAATTTAAAGCCTTATGTAACTCCTGAATTTTTAGATGATTTTTTGGAGGGGGAAAGGTATTTAGCTTCTCCAAAGAATGTGAAAATGTTCATCGAGAATTTACCAATAGTAGAAATACCTTCAAGGTATGTAGTCTTCAAACCTTTGTCTAAAGTTGAGTCGAATGAAGAAAGACCTAAGGTGGTGGTGTTTCTTGTGGAGCCTCATCAATTAGCGAGTTTAATAGTCTTGTCGCATTATAATGGTGATGGTAAGTGTAGAGTTTTTGCACCCTTCTCAGCTGGGTGTCAGACAATAGGTATATGGGCTTATACTAAAGAGGGTGAGGATTTCCATAAAGCGATAATAGGGCTTACTGATATTTCTGCACGGCTGAATGTAAAAAAACAGATTGGGGATTACTATTTTACATTAGCCTTTCCTTGGGAATTTTTTCTCGAGATTGAGGAATATGCTTACGATAGTTTTCTCACTCGAAATACATGGAGAAAGTTGATATCAGAGCGGTAATGAAACTTCTATCGTTTTCAGTAAAAAGGTAAAAGGATGGATAAAATATATTCGAGGATTAAGAAGGGTGAAATATTGGTAGGAGATGGAGCTTGGGGTACTTTATTAATCCAAGCAGGTTTACAGCCTGGGGAATGTCCAGAGCTATGGAGTATTACTAAGCCAGAGAAAATCAGAGAAATAGCTGCTAAATATAAAGATGCAGGGGCAGATATAGTCTCTACTAACACTTTTGGTGGGAATAGGATAAAGTTAAAGATGTATGGCTTGGAAGACAAGGCAAAGGAGATAAATAGAGTGTCATCTTATTTATCGAGGAGTGCTGTTGGTGACGAAACTCATGTCTTAGCATCTATCGGTCCTTGTGGGAAGTTAGTAATGATGGGTGAAGTATCAATGGATGAGTTATATGAATCCTTTAAGGAGCAAGCAATGGCATTAGAAGAAGGGGGTGCAGATGCTTGCATAATTGAGACGATGTCAGATTTAGAAGAGGCAAAATGTGCTTTGAGAGCTGTCCAGGAAAATACAGAGTTAGAGGTTGTATTGAGCTTTACATTTTCCAAAAGTGCGGATGGACATAATTATTTTACTATGATGGGTGTAACTCCTTCGCAGGTAATTTCAGAATTTGGAGGGATGGATGTTAAAATAATCGGTGCAAACTGTAGTTTGGGTGCGGAAGATATATGCGGGGTTATTTCTGAATATTATCAATCTGAGAAGAATATTTCCTACCTTGTATATCCTAACGCTGGTCAGCCTCATTACACGGAGGAGGGAATAAAATATCCCGAAACTCCTGAGGTCTTTAAAACCTATGTGCCGAAGTATATAGAACATGGAGCAAGAATCATAGGTGGATGCTGTGGCACGACTTATGAGCATATAAGAGCAATTAGAAAAGTAGTAGATAGTTTATAAAGTCATTGTAGTGCTATGCCCCGTTCAGTACTCAGAAAACCAAGTTTTATGGAGGTGTACAAGACTCTGCTTAGGTATTATGGACCCACGGGATGGTGGCCAGGTGATACTCCATTTGAGATTGCAGTTGGTGCTATTTTAACTCAAAATACCGCTTGGAGTAATGTTGAGAGGGCAATAGAAAATTTAAAAAGGTCAAATATTCTGACACCTTTTGGGATATTGTCATGTAAGAGGGATGTATTGGAGGAGGCTATAAGACCTTCAGGATATTTCAGACAGAAGGCAGAAAGACTTATTATATTTTGTAGGTATTTAGTTGAGAATTATGCAGGCAAGATTGAGTTAATGAGCAAGAAAGATACAGTCGAGTTGAGAAAGGAGCTTCTTTCCATAAAGGGAATTGGAGAAGAAACTGCGGACGATATACTGCTTTATGCTTGTGGACATCCTATATTTGTTGTGGACGCATATACAAGACGAATTTTTTCTCGCCATGGGCTAATTAATGGTATGATGAAATATGGAGAGATTCAGAAAATATTTCACAAGAATGTTACTGAAGATGTTCAAGTTTACAAAGAATACCACGGGTTAATAGTATGGACAGGGAAACAATTTTGTAGGAAACGACCTAAGTGTGAAGGATGTCCACTGGATATATATCCAAAAAATTTTCAGATGACATAAAAAGAATCTTTACATTATATAGAAACTTGTTGAGGGATTAAGAATATGCCGTTAGTCCCTATGAAACAGATACTTGATGAAGCTATGAAAGGTGGCTATGGCGTGGGTGCTTTTAATGTAAACAATATGGAACAAATTCAAGCGGTAATGGAAGCGGCGAATGAGACTAATAGTCCTGTAATAATCCAAGCAAGTAGAGGAGCCTTGCAATACAGTAGGACGATATATTTGAAAAAAATGGTAGAAGCAGCAATAGAAGAATATCCTCATATTCCTGTTGCATGGCATTTGGACCACGGGGATAGTTTAAAAACTTGTATGAAAGCAATAGATTTGGGTTTTACTTCAGTTTCGATAGATGGTTCTTTGAAGTGTGTGGTAGTTAAGAAAGGTGGAAAGAAGAAGAAAGAACTAGTCCCAAGAACTTTTGATGAGAATGTGGAAATAACGAAGAATGTAGTGAAGGAAGCTCATAAGCATGGGGTAACAGTAGAAGGGAAAATTGGATATTTACATAGTATCGAGGATGGGATCGGTTATGAAGAGGGGATGACATACAGTCCGTTTTTTACTAATCCAAGAGAAGCGGAGGAATTTGTTAAAGAGACAGGTGTTGATGCATTGACTGTTGATATAGATATAAGGTCCTGGGCTTTTAGTGTTAAACCAAAGTCTCCTGTTAAATACGATGCTTTGCCACACATAATGGCTATAGATACGAGGAATAATATACATTTGAATATGCCGGAGATTCCTTTAGTATTGTGTGGAGGAAGTTCCGTTCCTAAAGAATTGGGGGACATGATTGAGGAATGTGGTGGTGAACTTAGAGGTATATCCGGGTTCCCTATAGAAAAAATCCAAGAGGCGATTAAATATGGGGTGAGAAAGATAAATATAAATACAGACATTTGGTTAGCAATGACAGGTGCGATAAGGAAGTATTTGAAGGAGAATCCTACTAAGTATGATCCTCGGGATTATCTAAGGCCTGCGCGAGAAGCCATGAAGAATCTATGTGTAAAGAAGATGATAGCATTTGGTCAGGCGGGGCATGCGGGAGACTATAAGCCTCTTACTCTTGATGATATGAAAAAGTTTTATTAAAAAGTATGGTATGTTCTTTATATTTTCCTTGTTATTTTTCTACCTTGAATTTATTGATTTAAAATTTTTGTGCGAGAAGAGGGGTATAGAAAAATTCTGGAATATTTTTGTTTAATTTCTTGGATGCATAATGAATTGATATTGTTAGTAATAACTTGTTAGAATATTACATCAGCTTATAAAACTATAAAATCGCAAGTAGTAATAATTTTGTAATCTTTCATAATTAACCAAAATTTTAGAGGAGGTTAATCATGCCATTAGTTCCGATGAGACAAATTCTTGAAGAAGCTACCAAAGGTGGTTACGGAGTAGGGGCTTTCAATGTAAACAATATGGAACAGATCCAAGCAATAATGGAGGCAGCAAACGAGACCAACAGTCCTGTGATAATTCAGGCGAGCAGAGGGGCATTACAATATAGCCGAATGATATATTTGAAAAAGCTAATAGAAGCAGCGGTAGAAGAATATCCCCATATACCAGTAGCAATGCATTTGGACCATGGAGACAGTTTGGAAACATGTATGAAGGCTATAGATTTAGGGTTTACTTCAGTTATGATAGATGGTTCTTTGAAGGATGTGGAAGTTGAGAAAGATGGAAAGAAGAAGAAAGAACAAGTTCCGAGAGAGTTTGAGGAGAATGTAGAGATAACGAGGAAGGTAGTGGAGGTAGCTCATAAGTATGGGGTCACAGTAGAAGGAGAAGTTGGGTGTTTAGGAGGTATTGAAGATGGGCATGGTATAGAAGATAAGGAAGGTAAAAGCCTATTGACTGAAAAGGATTTAGAAGAAGAAAGGAAATATAGCCCATTTTTGACTGATCCAGAAGAAGCAGAGAGATTTGTAAAGGAAACGGGAGTTGATGCGTTGGCAGTGGCTATTGGAACAAGTCATGGTGCCTTCAAGTCAAATAGAAAGCACCCTGTTACAAAAGAAGTTTTGCCTCCGATAATAGCTGTAAGTAGAGTGAAGAAGATACACGAGAGGATACCAGAAGTTCCTTTAGTTATGCATGGCTCGAGTTCAGTTCCTCAAGAGTTAGTAGATATTATTAATGAATGTGGAGGTGAGCTCAAAGATACTGCGGGAGTTCCCATAGAGAAGATTCAAGAGGCGATTAAATATGGGGTGAGGAAGATAAATGTAGATACTGATAGCCGGTTAGCAATGACAGGTGCAATAAGGAAGTACTTGAAGGAGAATCCTTCTAAGTTTGATCCTCGGGATTATCTAAAGCCTGCGCGAGAGGCTATGAAGAAGGTATATGTGGAGAGGATGATAGCATTTGGTCAGGCGGGGCATGCGGGAGACTATAAGCCTCTTACTCTCGATGATATGAAATGTCTCTACAGTAAAATGGGTAAATAAGTAGGTTGGTGCGTCTCTGACATTAGGAAGATACCTTAGAGGTATAGTTTAGTATTGTAACTATTGTATTACAATTTTGTTCAACAGAGAGAGGAGTTTTTATATGTGTGGAATAGTAGGTTATATAGGTTCTAAAAATGCAGTTGAAGTTATACTTGCAGGTTTGCATAGGTTAGAGTATCGAGGTTATGACTCTGCAGGTGTTGCGGTGGTGAATAATAAAGGTTTGGAATATATTAAAAGTGTAGGCAAATTAAAGGTATTGGATGCTAAGATTGCGGAGCACCCTTTATCAGGAAGTTTAGGTATTGGTAATACACGCTGGGCTACCCATGGAGAGCCCTCGGAGGCTAATTCTCATCCACATTTTGATGATAAGATGGAAATAGCTTTGGTGCACAATGGGATAATAGAAAATTTTCATGAGTTAAGAGAACAATTGGAAAAAGAGGGGGTCAAGTTTAGAAGTCAGACTGATACCGAAACCATAGTTCACTTGGTTAGGAAATACTATGAGGGAGATCTATTTAAGGCTGTGCAAAGAGCTCTGAAAGATTTAAGAGGTGCGTACGCTATAGGGGTGATTTGTAAAAATAATCCTGATGTATTGGTAGCAGCGAGACATGGCAGTCCTCTAATAGTGGGTCTTGGGGAAGACGAGGGGTATATCGCATCAGATGTCCCTGCCATTATGAAGTATACGCGTAATGTCATATATCTTGATAACGGGCAGGTGTGCGAGATTAGAAGGGACAATATTAAAATTGAGGATGTGGATGGCAAACCTATTCCAGTAAATGTCCATAGAGTTGAGTGGGACGATTCAGCAGCGGAGAAAGAAGGGTACCCGCACTTTATGTTGAAAGAGATATTCCAACAGGCTGAGGTTCTTCAGAATACACTTAGAGGAAGAGTGGAAGAAGGCTCAGATGAAGTTAAATTGCAAGATATGAATATCTCTGAAGATGAACTTAGATCTTGCCAGAAAATTTTTATAGTTGCCTGTGGAACTGCCTGGCACGCTGGAATGGTTGGAAAATATTTGATAGAAAAATTTGCGAGGGTTCCAGTGGAACTCGACTTGGCATCTGAGTTTAGATACAGAGATCCCATTATACCCCCTAATACTATTTTAATTGCGGTTTCTCAGTCCGGTGAGACTGCAGATACATTAGAGGCTATAAGAATTGCTAAGAGAAGAGGAGCAAAAGTTGCATCTATTGTGAATGTAGTGGGGTCGAGCGTAGCGAGGGAGTCGCACGGTGTAATCTATCAACAAGCAGGACCTGAAATAGGGGTAGCATCTACAAAAGCTTATACATCACAATGTATGTGCCTTGCCTTGTTTACTATTTGGTTGGGTTTGATAAGAGGGACATTGACTCGGGCTCAAGCGAAAGAAATGATAGCACATTTGAGAGCGATACCATCTAAAGTAGATTATATTTTGAAGCATCATGAGATTGTAAAAGAGTTGGCAAGTATGCCGGAGTATAGAGATGCTCAAAGCTGTTTCTATCTTGGGAGGAACTTCAATTATCCGAGTGCCTTGGAGGGTGCATTGAAGTTGAAAGAAATAAGCTACATTCATGCAGAAGGCTATGCAGCTGGAGAGATGAAACATGGTCCTATAGCACTTGTTACTGATACATTCCCAGTGGTATGTATTGCGGTAAAGGGTGATACTTACGAGAAAATGGTTTCTAATATTCAGGAAATTAAGGCAAGGAAGGGTTTAGTCATAAGTGTTGCCACTGAGGGAGATGATGATATTATCGCTCATAGTAGACATGTGATTTATGTCCCTGAGTGTTATGAACCATTTAGCCCTATAGTGGTTGCGGTGCCATTACAGTTGTTCGCCTATTATGTTGCTGTGAATAGAGGATGTGATGTTGATCAACCGAGGAATTTAGCGAAAAGCGTCACGGTTGAATAAATAAATTCGCTAATAAAAAATTGGAGAGAGGTTTGATAATATCAACTCTCTCCAATTTGTTTTATGAAGGGATTACTAATATCTATAGTGGTCAGGTTTGTAAGGTCCCTCTATAGGAACGCCGAGATAGTCTGCTTGCTTTTGAGTAAGCCTGTCTAACTTTACTCCTAACTTATCTAAGTGAAGTCTTGCTACTTCTTCATCAAGTTTCTTTGGTAATGTGTATACTTTACCTCTCTCGTATTTTTGAGTTTCAGTGAAAAGAGATATTTGTGCGAGAGTTTGATTTGTAAATGAGGCAGACATTACAAAAGAAGGGTGTCCTGTAGCACATCCGAGGTTCACAAGTCTTCCTCGAGCAAGAAGTATTAGTTCCTTACCATCGGGAAAGATAAATTTATCTACTTGTGGTTTTATATTTTCTTCGCGAATGTCCTTTTGTGATTCAAGCCATGCCACATCAATCTCTGCATCAAAATGCCCTATGTTGCATAAGATTGCCCTATGTTTCATTTTTAGCATATGTTCACCTCTAATTACATCGCAACAGCCAGTAGCAGTAACGAAAATGTCACCAATAGGTGCAGCGTCCTCCATACGCATTACTTCGTAGCCTTCCATTGCTGCTTGGAGGGCACAGATAGGGTCAATTTCAGTTATGATTACCCTTGCGCCTAATCCTCTCATTGCTTGAGCACATCCCTTGCCTACATCTCCGTAGCCTGCTATAACCACAGTTTTTCCTGCGATCATAACATCAGTTGCTCTTTTAATGCCATCACCAAGGGATTCTCGACAGCCGTAAAGGTTGTCAAATTTAGATTTGGTCACAGAATCGTTGACATTTATGGCTCTCGTGAGAAGTTTACCTTCTTTCATCATTTGATATAGTCTATGAACTCCGGTCGTTGTTTCCTCTGAAACGCCTATCCAATTATCCACTGTTCTGTGCCATCTGGTTGGGTCTTCTTTGTAAATTTGGTGTAGGAGAGAATCAACTATAGTAAGTTCTTTGTGTTGTGTACTAATAGGGGGGAGTTTACCGTGTTTTTCTACATATTCTTCTAACTCATATCCTCTATGAATGAGTAAAGTAGCATCGCCCCCGTCATCTACTATTAAATTAGGTGTTTCCCCATTAGGAAAACACATAGCCTGATATGTGCACCACCAATATTCTTCCAATGTTTCACCTTTCCACGCAAAAACCGGTATTCCTGCTGAAGCTATTGCTGCAGCCGCTTCGTCCTGGGTAGAGAAAATATTACAAGAAGCCCATCTTACCTCTGCACCCAAAAGTTTTAATGTTTCTATAAGAACTGCGGTTTCAATTGTCATATGGAGAGACCCCATTATCTTGGCACCCTTCAGAGGTTGCTTCCCTATATATCTTTCCCTTATTGCCATTAATCCAGGCATCTCGTGCTCCGCCAGATCAATCATCTTTCGACCTTGTTCTGCAAGTCTTATGTCTTTAACCTTATAAGGCAGACTACTATGTATTTGGGGAAAGTTTATTGATGCAACTGCCATTTTTCTTCTCCTTATTTATATATACTTCGGGAATATTTTAAACAATTATGGAATATTTTTTCTATTTATTGTTAAGTATTTAACTATTCATATTGAGGAGGCTTAATTTGTATAGGTTCATTTTCTGCGGAAGAGAACGCTTCAATTGTGAGGACAGTTGTTGTATTATTGTAAGGGGATATGTTAAATACTATTTCCGTCCAATTAGTTGAGTTAATCTTTCTATCTTCTATAATTTTGTAATCAGCTCTCAATCTTATACTAAATTCTATGCCGTTTTTGGGTATTTTTACACCTACCTTTAGCTTTTTTGCTTGGGGAAT
Organism: Candidatus Hydrogenedentota bacterium; assembly: GCA_026415215.1. Lineage (GTDB taxonomy): Bacteria > Hydrogenedentota > Hydrogenedentia > Hydrogenedentales > Hydrogenedentaceae > Hydrogenedens. The sequence goes on along the minus strand of JAOAHN010000113.1, from coordinate 69,423 downwards.
AGGAGCTAAGCTCTCTATTATTACAGGAGTGTTAGGATCAGGTTGTATAAGGGACAAATAAGGGGTAGCTGTGTTATCATCAATGAATACACCGACATTTGAAGATTTCTTACAAGATTTCACTCTCCAATTCTCACCCCACTTTTTCATGTCTGTGCTGGGGATTGGTGGTATACAAGTTTCTTTTTTTCCAATCCATTGTTCTAAAGTTGGTGGAGGAGATGCTTTCTGAAGCGGAATATAGAAAATTTCGTTATCGATTTTTCCACCTGCATGTGTGATTATTTCTTTTGTGATTTTTTCACAAGCACTAATTAGGGTTTTCCAAGAATAATTTGTAAACAAAAATTTTTCATCTTCTACATTGTTGAGGTAAGATTTCCACTGTTCCTCTATATTTGAGAAACCCTTTATACAGCCTAAAATGCCTCCTGCTGATGAGGCGTTACAATCGGTATCTTGACCACATCTTGTAGCTATTTCTAATGTTTTTTGCAAATCTCCCTTTCCGTAGAGTAGCCCCATTACCACATAGGCTCCGTTAATCTTAGCATCTATGTTCACTGGGTGTCCGGGTATACAATCTGAATCGTCTTGCCACTTTTGTTCTATAAATTTCCATGTTTCGAGCCAATTTTCTGGATTTTTTCTCCATCCCTCAATCGTGTCTTCTATGCATTTTCTATAGGTGCTTTCAGCTGGAATACACTCAAGACCTGATAAAACTACTTTTTCTATGTCTTCGTTAAAAAAAGCGGAGGCATACATTCCAGCAAAAAATAAACCGCCATATAGTCCGTCACCGTAATTCATTACAGAACCAAATATTTTTCCGATTTTTTGTGCTTCTTTAGGAAGTCCTGGACAGATGATTCCAAATAAATCGCTTTCTATTTGAAAGTCTATATCATCTGCATGTGAGTTATACTCAGGGTGTCCTGAGAATGGTGGTTGAATACCATTTCTTACATTTTCTCTTCCAGCTTTATTTGCATGCCATAATGGATATTTTGATTCAGCAAAAAATTTCCCTGCGTCATTGTAGGATATATTAATTCCTTTTTGTTCTAATGTCTCAAGAAATGTCATCTCTACATAAAGGTCATCTTGAGGGAAGGCTCTTTTTATATCTTCTGGTTTCCACTGTTCAAGGGGGCCTAAGATAGGTATGCCGTTGAACTGGAATTCATACCTGTCCGCGAATGTTACACCAATCATTTGTCCAAGCCAGGCACCTTTGCACTTATCTAAATACTTTTCTCGTGGGAGGGGTATGAGCTCTATGTCCGCAGGTAGGGCAGTTAGGCAAAATGAGATTGAAAAAATGCCCAATATTGTCAGGAGATTACTAATTCTTGGCAACATGGAATTGCTTCCTTTTACGGTTAAATGTTAAGTTTTCGTTTTAGTTATTTTGATATAGTTAGAGTACCTGGGTCAAAATCAACCCAGACGGGGTCATAGTTTTTATTCTTAATAGCTTCAACGACTTCTTCTACGCTTCTTGTGTCATCTATTTCGAATTGCATAAGAACGGGTTTATCTTGGCTGTCTTGGGTCTCTTTGTAAACTTTATAGCCACCTGGTCTTGTAGAGGAGCCTGCACTCATTGAAGTAATGCCCAAGGGAATTAAATTGTCTCTTACCTCAGCGGGTTCTCTTGTGCTAAGATTAAATGGAGAGTAAGGTAAAAATAGCCTCATAGATACTATAATCTGGACAAATTCTTGTAAATTTACCGGGTAAGGTGGCTTAAATCTGGGGGGAGTGTGCTTAAGTCTTGGAAATGAGAGAGCAACTGTGCTTTTCCAACATATTTTTTGTAAATAAGATGCGTGTAATGCGAGCCAAACTAAATCACAACGCCAATCACTAAGTCCTAACAAAACACCACAAGTTAGTTTCCGTATCCCCGCTTTTCCCGCTCTTTCTAATGCGTGTAGGCGATAAAAGTAGTCTTTCTTCTTTCCTGACAAGTGAACTTTATCATAGGTGTCTTTGTCATAGGTTTCCATGTATAAAGTAACGCCTTCGACCCCTTTATTAGTCATCAAAGCGTACTGTTCCTCGTCCATTGCGTAAATCTCTAAACCTATGGAGGAAAAATAATTTTTTGCTATCTCTACAGCCTTAGCAATATACTCAATAGGTACAATTTTAGGAGCGTCTCCCGTGAGTAGAAGAACAGTTTGAATGCCCTTATTAGATAAAGTTTTACATTCCTCTTGTATCTGTTCGTAGTTTAATGTGACTCTTTTTTCTCTTAAACCTGAATGAGAGGAGAAGAAACAATAAATACAATCAGATGCGCAATGGTTAGATAGGTAAAGTGGTGCATATATGGAGATTGTTCTACCAAAGTGTAAACGAGTAATTTGGTGAGCCTTCTGAGCGATCTTTTCGAGGTGCTTCTGTGCAGTAGGAGAAAGCAAAGCTATGAGATCTCTTATATTTATTCTTTCTTTTTTAAGAGCGTCTAATACATCCTCTTCAGTTGTTTGAGAATAAATTTCTAATATTCTTTCTTTGCTCCATTCGTTAATTATTTTGTCGAAGCTAAAGTGTTCCATAATTAAACTCTTGGAAAACTCAATGTTTGAATAGAAAACCTGTCAGGGGAGATGACGCTTCGGCTATATCTCTTTGAGGTCCTAATCCAGCTAAATATGCCATTCTTCCCGCTTCGGTTGCTAATTTGAATGCTTTTGCCATAAGTCCGTGATTTTGGGCGTCAGCAATAGCAGTATTTATAAGTACTGCGTCCGCTCCCATTTCCATGGCTTCAGCCGCATGGGATGGGGCTCCTAAACCTGCATCTACTACTACTGGTACATTTGATTGTTCTATTATTATTTTGATCATTTCTTTGGTTTTCAGTCCTTTATTGCTTCCTATTGGTGCACCTAAAGGCATGACAGTTGCTGTACCTATTTCTTCTAATTTTTTCGCTAATATTGGATCTGCTTGTATGTAAGGCAAAACTACAAAGCCCTCTTTTACTAACATTTCAGCTGCCCTTAATGTTTCTGTAGGGTCGGGTAGTAGATATTGAGGTTCTGGGGTTATTTCCAGCTTTATCCACGATACTAATCCCATTGCTCTTGAAATTTTTGCTATTTTGAGTGCTTCTTCAGCTGTTTTTGCTCCACTTGTGTTAGGTAGAATTAGTATTTTTTTTGGGTCTAATACTGATAATATGCTATCTTTTTCAGGATTTCTAAGGTCAACTCTTCTTATCGCAACGGTTACAATTTCAGCACCTGATGCCTCTAAAGCTTTTTTTAATGATTCTGGAGATGGAAATTTCCCCGTTCCAATCATCAGCCTTGACCGAAATTTTCTATCTGCGATGATTAAAAAATCTTCTTGGGTTGGATTCTCTATCATTAACTTTTCCCTTTATTTATATATAAAACGACTATTGTACTATTATAATTTCAGGGAGTGTTAGGAAGATTTTTAAACAATACTAAATTATACTCTCATTAGTATGAAAAGGTCACTCTACTCTTCGGGCAATGGTAGTGGCTCACCTTCAGTGGGTTTCACTTCTATCCAGGTTTTTTTAGGGTCGAGGTTGGGTATCCGCCACAGAATTTCTCTGCTTATATCTTGAGCATAAATTGGACTTGTCATAGCATAAACTTCAACATCCCCGAATCCTTGAGGTGATTTGGGTGGTCCCGTAACTCTCAGTCGATATGCTCCACTTTTTGTAGGCTTATCTGTGAAGCGAAGAGTAAAGTCTTCACTCTCAATATTTTTTGCTACTATTGGGAGTCCATTAAATAAAACCTCAAGTTTTTTACCCTTAGCATTCTTTACTACTGCCACAAATCTTATATCTAAGTTTAGTGGCACTATACCGCCTATTCCCACATCTACTTTGTCGTCTGCAAGGCTGTCTGCGAAGAATGAAAGCTGTGGTCCATCTGGACCGGAGGAAATATATGTCCGTCCCATTCGTATACCTTCAAGTATAGCGCTCAAGGATTTTTTCTCTGCTCTAACATAGGTAACAGGTCTACCTAAGGGGACTTGAGGACTACTTGAATGACTACCTGCAATTCCGCATGCTATAGCGCCCCTGGCTGTCTCATAATCCCAAAAACGAGTTGCCTGAACATTAGCAGAGACTAAAGCGAGGGAGGACTCGTTTACTGCAGCAGTTATTGAATATACGAATCTGCCATCTTTTTTTTCTTTTAGCCAGTTGTCTAATTTTTCAATAGATAGAGGAGGAATTGCTCTCCAGTCGCGACACCAAACTTGGATTGCATTATAATAACTCAGTCCCCATCTCCAAAATCCTACTGGGAAACATGGGTGTGCTACAGCAAATATCCCCCCTTGAGCCTGAACTCTTAAGCATTCTGCTTGTGCCTCTGGGATGGTGGTAGGGGTATCTAAAGGAGTTCGTGGACAGTACACAAGGGCATAACCCATTTCATCGTTACCCCATTTCATTGCTGGTATTAGCACTAACTTGTCAGAGTGGTATTCTGGGTCTTCGATAGACTTTAATGTATTGATGTCAGTAATAGCAAGAAAATCAAGATTTTCTTTTTCTGCCCTTTTTATTAGTTCACTAACTGATTCTTTTCCAATGCTATACTTAGAGAATGCACATAGTTCTCCTTTATACCAACCAGGCTTATCAGAGAGGACCTGGTCTTTTACAGGTATCGTTTTTTTCCCTGGTACTTCAAGAGGACTATAAGGATCCGTTCCTGCTTCGATTTCTACTCTATCTATGACCAAATCGCAGTCGCTGTCAAAGTCTCTCAACACTAAAGGTCCTACAGTACCTTCTAATAAACTAAGTGGTAGGAAAGTGGTTTGATTTTCTTTTATCACTATGTCTCTTATTTCGACCATTACGGGAACACCATTGTCGTATGCAAAAATATATGCCCTAAAACTTCCTATGGGAACTTGCTTCTCACCCTTTCCCTCGGGATAGTCTATTCGGTATCTTTTACCGGTTTCGAGGTCTAATAAATCTACTCTTCCGCCCCAATGTTTTCCCAGAGCATCTGTAATATCTATATCTAAGATACCTGTTTGACCTGAGACAGTGTTGTAAGGCTGATTTTCTAACTGGTTTTTTTGGAGAGGGGTAGTTTGTGGAATGGGTTCTTTTTTAGTTGTTTTTTTCCGTGCATCTGCTTCAAAAGAAAATAGGATGAAAGCAAAAATGAGAATTAAGTTAAGTATTGATGTTAATTTTTTATTATTGTGTACTAATTTTGCTGGCATACTTGTTAGAAATATAATCTGAATCCTATGTAAATATTCGAATTATCAATGAATTGTCCAAAGAATGTGTATGGTTCGTTTCCTATAAATATATTTGCTCCTCCTTCTATCCAAGTAGAGTCGTTTATTTTGTATCTTATGTTAGGTCTTAAGTAAGCATCTTGATCAGTAGGGGAGTAATACATGAAGCCGGAGACAATTAGATTCTGATTTAGCAATAATTTTGTCAATTGAAGAGTAGCCACAATTCTATTATTGTCTTTAGGATGAATCCAATAAGGAAGAGTGTCTTCGTAACTATCATAGTGTAGCATGTGTTCTAAGTATAATTGTATACCTCCCGTAAAATCCTTGCCTATTTCCTGCTCATATCCTAAAAGTATTCTAATTTCAGAGTTGTTAATTAATGGGTTGTCACCACTTCTATCTTCTTTTGAATCATAATAGCCTAATTCAATCCATCCTATTCCTTGTCCAATGGTACTTCTTAAGCTTGCACCATAGACATTTAACTTTGGAAAATATGCCTGGAGGGGAGGTATTAATCTTTGACCTCCTGGACTTTTCCATCTACCTGTGTAAGTATAAATTGCAAGTTCGTGGTTTCCAATCTTTCTGTAAGCTCTAAGAGCCCACTCATCATCGCGAAATCTTGGTCCAGGATGATCTACTTTTATTTCGTTGTCGTCTCCTTGTGGTTCATTGAATAGTGGGTTCCAAAATGTGACTGGATTGCCAGTTATATACCTGTCGGGTGTAAATCTTGGTGTATAGACCAGCTCAAAATTGAACCATTCAGGATAATAACCTACTTTTATTGAATCTGAAGGTGCCTTTAAGTATTCCTGTTCTCTACCAATAAAGAATGAATTCCAATCTTTAGGAAATAAGTCATTTATAAACAGGAAATTTCCAGTTCCCCAAGTAAGTATTTGTCTGCCTACTCTTATGTCTATGGTAGGTGTTAAAGTCCATGAGAGTCTCGCTTGTCTTAGGTCAAAATTCAACTCTTCCTTAACAATGTCTCCATAGGTATCCCCTGTGATTTCTATTTCAGCACTCTCCCAGAATTTTTCAGCTTTTATTTGGATTCTCGACTCGCCAAGAATAATTTCTTTCGATTGTACACTATCTTCTCTATATCTTGTTCCTAACCTTGTGTCCCAGAATCCCTTGATCTTGAGGTCGAATGGTATCTTTGTTTTCTTAGTAGTTTTTGGACTCTCCTCACTTGTTTGTGGTGGCAAGGTAAAATTTGAAGAAGGTTGAGGCTTTTCGGGTAGAACTTCATCTAACCCTTTAGGAAGGCTGGGTTCAGATGGAGTTTCCAATCCTTTAGGCAATGCTGGTTCTTCTAATTTTTCATCTGGTTTTTTTTCTGAGAGGTTTTGTAGTCCTATTGGGAGTTGGGGTTCTTCTGATAGAGTATTAGTGGATAAGAGGGTTAGAGTGGAGATGGTAATGTAGATAATCCATTTTGTTATATTGATAGTAAAATGGATTTTATATTTCCTGTAACTCAGCATTTTCTAAGATTTCTTTTCTCAAAGATATTAGATATGTGTTTTATTATTTCGTTAGGGTATCTATTATATATGAGCCATATTTTGTTAATCGAATAGGACCGAAAAAGTTCAGTTTTTTAAGATCCTCAATGTTTTTGGGAGCATAGAAAGCAAGCAAAAATATTTTATTTTTAGTCATGATTAATTCCGATTCTATGTTGCTTTTTTTAGAGAGCATTTTTCTGAGCTCGGTTAAATTTTTAATTCTTTTCTTTATATTTGATATATCTTTTTGGTTATTAGGAGTATCAATGTCCGGGCTTGTGATGGACTTTTCAACTACTTCCAGGATTTCTCGCTTAGGAATATGTTTTATTGATTTTTTAATGTCTTTTATTTTCTCTAATTGTTGTTCTGTAATAGGGAGTTCTGTAGATATTTGAAAAAGACATTTATTGGGGATTATTTGAGTGGGATATAATCCTTTTGAGTTAGCAATCTCTTCTCTCAGTTTACACAATTTCTTAAAGACTAAATAGTTATGTTTAGGCAGATTCTGAAATAATGTAAAGTCGGAAAAAAGGTCGTTTTCACTCGTAAGTATTGCTTCTAATGATAACTCTTCGAAATATTCTTTAGCTTCATCCAATATGTTTTTTTCAGTAAGTAATTCCTCTAACCTCTCTTGTAATGGAATGAGGTAGTGTGAGTCTCTACTTGCATACTCAAGCTGTTTTTTTGTAAGAGGTCTTTTTCTCCAGTTTGAACACTGGTATTTCTTATCGTGAGTAACATTGAGGAGCCTGTCTAAGGCATTCACAAGACCTACTTGTTTTTCCCCAAGTATTTTACCTGCCCACATAGTATCGAATAGGTTATTTACTTTCCAATTGTATTGGTTCCATAGAAGTCTTAGGTCATAGTCGGAGCCGTGGAAAATTTTCAAAAACTCTTTACTTTGCAAGATCTCTCCCAGTTCATCAAAATCAAAATTGGCAAGAGGATCGATTATAAAGTCAAACCCTCTAATGGAAAGCTGGATTAGACATATTTCTTGTAATTCACCGTCGTTATTTGCTTCTATGTCAATTCCTATTTTAGGTTCTAATTTGATTAAATCTAATGCTTTACACCAATACTTCTTATTGTCTATTAAGTAGAACTCATAGGGGCGGAAGTCTATATGTTCCTTTTTCATTTTGGTAAATGTTTTTGTCGATAGTTTTTATAGGTTTTTTGTTGCATATTCAATCCCGTTACGGAATATCTTCATTCCTTCACCTTCACCCTTTAATTTTTTTCTATTCCACTGGGGATGGAGGGTCATATCCCAGAAAGCTTCAGGATGTGGCATCATTCCTAAAATTCTACCTGAAGGATCACAAATTCCTGCAATATCATCTACTGAACCATTAGGATTTAACGGATATTCTCCATTAGCAAGTGTGTCACGGTCTCTTGCATACTGGAGGACAATTTGATTTTTGGAATGAAGCTCATTCAAGATTTTTGAGTCTTTGGAGATGAATTTGCCTTCTCCGTGTCTTACTGGAAGTTCGATAAAGTCAATATTAGTAGTCCACACACATGGGGATTTTGTATTGATTTTTAGCTTGACCCATCTGTCTTCAAACCTACCTGAATCATTATGTGAAAGAGTAACATTTTGCTCAAATTTATTATCAAAAAGTGGCAGTATGCCCATCTTTACCATTACTTGGAAGCCGTTGCAAATTCCTATAATCAGCTTCCCATCTCTGATGAACTTCAAAATCTGTGATTCTAATCTGTATTTTAGACGATTTGCTAAAATTCTTCCTGATGCTATGTCATCTCCGAATGAGAATCCACCTGGAATAGAAAAAATATGACTTGTATCTAAGATGGTAGGATTTTCAAGTAAATCGTTTAAATGAATCAAGAGTGGTTCTGCACCAGCTTTGTAGAATGCATGAGCTGTTTCCTTTTCGCAGTTTATACCAAAACCTGTTAGCACTATTACTTTGACCATAGTTTTTCAAATCCTTGTTCTACCACCTTAGAGTTCTTTGCCATGCTTCTTTCAATGTATAGATATCTGTCCGAATACAAATGTCTTTCGTGCCTTGGATTACAAATTCAGGATTATCAACTACTTCCCCAAGATAGAATACATCACATCCTTTCATTAAGTTTAAGAAATCCTTTTCTTTCTCAGGAGAAACTGTTACTACTATTCTTGATGGAGTTTCGCTGAATAGTGCAACTATATCTTCTGAGATAGATAGATTTCTTATATCTATTTTCATTCCTAGCTCACCTGCAAAAGCACTTTCTGCTAAGGCTACTGCTAAACCTCCGTCGGAACAGTCGTGACATGAGTTTACCAATTCATTTTCAATTGCTTTGTGTATTTTTTCATATTGAGCCACTGCTATATTTGGCATTACAGTTGGGATTGTTCCCCCCTCAATTTTCATCAGATTAGCCCATTCACTACCTCCTAAGGATTCTACTGTTTTGCCAACGATGTAAATCCTGTCCCCCGGTGATTTTACATCCATAGTAGTAGTTTTGTAGACATTTTCAATAAATCCAATCGCTGTAAACAACAAAGTCGGAGGAATTGAAATTTTTGTGTCGCCAATTTTGTAGTCGTTTTTCATACTATCTTTTCCACTGATGAGAGGAATCTTATATGCTAAGCAAGTATCATGGAGTCCTTTGCAAGCCTGAACGAGCTGGGCAAGTTTGTGTTTCCCATCGGGAGTTTTCTCACTTTCAATAGGATCGGGCCAGCAGAAATTGTCAAGTCCTGCTATGTTTTTTAATCCCACTCCCACACACACCAAATTACGGACAGCCTCATCTACTGCATTACTTGCCATTTGGTAACAATCGATATGGCTGTATTTCGGACATATTCCACATGCGACTGCAATCCCTCTGGACGATTCATAGATGGGTCTCAATACGGTCGCATCGCCTGGTCCATCACATTTTATCCCTTGGAATGGCTTTATTATTGTTTGAGCTTGAACTTCATGGTCGTACATTCTTACAAAGGGTTCTTTACTGCAGACATTTAAACTACTTAGGACTTCAATTAAGTCTTTTGTAAGATCTGATTTTGAAGGAAGTGTTAATGGGGGAGTTTTATAAGGTGTTATTTTTGCTTTTAACTTCATAATGGGCACGCCATTGTGAAGGAAATCCATAGAGAGAGAGGCTATCAGTTTTCCCTCGTAATAACATTCGAGATAACCCGAGTCGGTAAATTTTCCTAACACAGTTGCTTCTACATTTCTTTTTTTCGCAAGCGATAGGAATTCATCGATATGTTGTGGAGGAACGGCAAGCGTCATCCTCTCTTGCGATTCAGATAGAAATATTTCCCAAGGGGCTAATCCATGGTATTTGAGAGGAGCTTTATCAAGGTGAACTTCTGCTCCGCCAGCGTCTTTAGCCATTTCGCCTACACTGGACGATAGTCCTCCTGCTCCATTATCTGTAATAGAGTTATATAACCCCATATCTCTTGCTTCAAACAGGAAGTCGGAGAATTTCTTCTGTGTTATGGGGTCACCAATCTGGACTGCGGTCACGGGAGAACCTTCGTGAAGTTCTTGAGAAGAAAATGTTGCTCCATGAATGCCATCTTTTCCTATTCTTCCTCCCACCATTACAATTAAATCACCAGGATTTGCTTTTTTTAAGTGACTTGGCCTACCCTTTATTTTTGAGGGTATTATACCCCCAGTTCCGCAAAATACGAGGGGTTTTCCTAAAAACTTTTCGTGAAATACTATCGCCCCATTTACAGTAGGTATTCCGCTTTGATTCCCTCCATCTTTAACTCCAGCATGAACGCCTCGAAAAACGCGCTTTGGATGAAGTAGTCTTGGTGGAATTTTGCCCTCATAGAATGGTGAGGCGAAACAAAACACATCTGTATTAAATATACACTTACATCCTAAACCTGCCCCTAAAATATCCCTGTTTACTCCTACTATACCGGTTATAGCTCCTCCATAAGGATCAAGAGCGGAAGGACTATTGTGTGTTTCTACTTTCATTGATAGTAGGTAGTTATCGTCAAGTTTAATTAAGCCTGCATTATCATGGAATACACTAACTAACCAATCTATTTCATTTTTCAGTATGTCTGTTACGCTCTTTATATATGTTCTAAAAAGGCTATTTATGTGTTCAGTATTACCTTTTTCGTCTATATATTCAATTTCCGCATTAAAAATCTTGTGTTTGCAATGTTCTGACCATGTCTGAGCTAATATTTCAATTTCTATGTCATTAGGATATTTTGGAAGATTTTTCAATTGTCTATTTCTGATTGTTTCTGGACTTTCGAAATATGCTTTAATAGCTTTCATTTCGTTTAGGTCGAGTGCAAGCAGTCTATCTTCGCTTAGCTTAAGAAGTTCCTCGTCTGAAAGGTCCAGTGATATATTCTCGATTAAAGTATCTATTTTAGTTTTCACTAAAGGAAGAGGAAGTAGATTTACTTCCTTTTTGTTGAAAAGTTCTTCTCTTGAAAGTACTATCCACTGTTGAATTAAATCGTTAGCAAGGAGTTCTTGTGAGATTTTTTCGCATTCTGCTTTTGATATTCCCGCAAGCCAATATAGTGTAGACTTGAATACCATTTCTTCTGGGCCAAGTTCGCGAGATAAGGTGTCTTGAATACCTTCCTTTGCACTTTTCCCTACATTATCGGTTACTCCTGGTTTAAAGCCTACTTCGATAAGGAAACGATATTCCTCAGGAAATGTTATGTGTCCATTTATCTCATATACCTGGATGACCGCGTCAGTAAATAGTTCCCGAGCAATTTTTGTTAGTTCTTCCTCTGTAAGTTTTGCTAATATGGTGTAAACATCGACTACTCTAACTGATTTACAAGGTATTCCTAAATCTTCGTTTATTTGATTCGATAAGTTTTTTCCAATCGGGTCTTGAAGTTCTGGTCTGACACTAACCTCAATTCGGTTGAGCATATCTGATTTCCCCTATATAATTTACTTTCCTATCTCCTTCGGTAACCCTCCCTACTATGTAAATGTCGATTCCTGCCTGTTCTTTAACCCTTAAAACCTTTTCTAAGTGTTCTTCAGGTATTACGAAAAGTAGTCCTAACCCCATGTTGAAAACTCTCAACATTTCTGAGTTATCTACATTTCCGGTCTTATGCAAAAAGGTAAATAAATACGGGACTTCCCATGAATTCAGGTCAATCTCTGCGGATGTTCCTTCGGGTAGGATGCGCGGTAGATTCTCGGTAATTCCTCCGCCTGTAATGTGAGCCATTCCACGGACATCTACTAATTTCATTATTACCTGCATTATCTTTGCGTAGCAGGTATGAGGAGCCATCAGAACATCATAAACTGACTTGTTCAACCCGGGAAAATTGTCATAGAGGTTTAATCCTGCTATTTCAAAACATATTTTCCTTGCGAGAGTATATCCATTAGTATGTAGACCTGAAGAAGACAATCCTAATATTACATCTCCCACTTTAATTCTTGAACCATCTACTATCTTTTTTCGGTCCACAATACCAATAATTGTTCCTACCAGGTCATATTCTTCAGGCTTGTAAACATCAGGCATTTCTGCGGTTTCACCCCCGATGAGAGCACACCCTGCCTGCCCACACCCAATAGTTAATCCCTTTATAATCTCTACTACTATTTGAGGATTTAGTTTTCCCATTGCTATATAATCGAGAAAAAATAATGGTTTTGCTCCTTGCACTAATATGTCGTTTACGCAGTGTGATACAAGATCAATGCCAACCGTATCATGCTTATTTGCCATAATTGCTAATTTAAGTTTTGTTCCTACGCCGTCTATACTTGATACTAATACTGGTTCTTCATACCCTTCCAAATTTGGTTGAAAAAGTCCACCAAACAGTCCTATATTGCTTAGAACCTGTTCATTAAAGGTTCTCTTTACAAGTTCTTTAATTTCATTTATTGCCTCGTTAGCACTATCAATATCAACACCGACATCTTTGTAACTGAGACTATAATGTTTTATTTGTTCATTCATACACAATCCTTCCAGTCTTTTTATTTTCTAAATAGAAAAAATATGATAACATATATCCATATATAAACATAATGAATTTTATTTATAAAGTTAATAATATTAGCTTATGGATAATTTCTCACCTGAGTTGTTGGAGTGTTATTGTGCACTTGTTGAAACGGGCTCTTTCGCAAGGGCGGGTAAACGTATTGGAAGGTCTCAACCTGCGGTAAGTCAAAGGATTAAAGAGTTGGAAAATAGTGTAGGTTTGACACTCTATGATAGAAAGAAAAAGAGTCCCACAGTTGTGGGTAAAAAGTTTTATGAACTTGCTCGAGGTTATCTCCGTGTTCATAGAAGGTATAATTTGCTGTTTGGGGAAACATTAAAAGGGGCAATTACAGAATTAAAGATTGGTTCAAGTGATTCTTTTGCTTGCTATATTCTTCCTGAAACTATTAGGAGGTTCTTTGCTATACATCCTGACCTACAGCTTTCAGTCATGACAAGAAATTCAAATGAGATAGAAAATATGGTAATTAGGGGTGAAGTAAATTTAGGTATAGTAGCAGGACCCGTCGAGTTCTCCGATTTAGAGCAGGAAATCATTTATACAACATTCTTGAAGTTGGTGATCCCTAACCTGCCTAAGTTTAGAGGAAAAAAAATAGGTTGGGTAGAACTTGGAGATATACCCTTTGTGTCTATTACTCCTACAACCAGGACTGGTAGGCTAATATGGGAGTACTTAAGAATGAAGAAGATTTATCCTCGGTGTGTCATTGATAGCGGTTCTTTTAGTGTTGTTATGGAATATGTGTCCCAAGGGTTTGGATATTCAATAGTCCCAGAAATGGTGGCAGAAGATTGGAGGGGTGTAATTAAGATAGGCGAAATTAAAGATGCTCCTAATATAAACTTTTTTTGCATTTACCCGCGAGGTTTTCCTTTATCTGAGATGGAAAGAAATTTTATAAAATTGCTAAAAGAGGTTAGAAGTTCTCACAACTGATTATATGAGATTTTTTAGTTTAGCCTATCTTAGTAAGTTTGTACCATATTTTTTAATTTTTTTGTCAATTATATTGACTGCAACTTTCTACTCTTTTCAATTTACTTCATTTATATATCCTAAAGAGATAGCATTGGCATTGTGCATTATTCTTTTATTTCCATTTCTGTTAAGAAGGCAGACTGTCAGAATAGATTTGGAATTTTCAATTATAGCTATATTAGTTATAAGTATTTCATTTTTTAGTTTATTCTTCGCCCGTGTTCCTGGGGTAAGTTTAGTGAGGTTGGGAGAGTTGGCGATAGTGCTCTTCTCTTACTTAGGAATCTTCGGACTTACCGAGGATGCAAAAGCAGAAAGGTATATATTTTGGGGAGTATGGACTTCTGGATTAATTGTAGCTATTCTTTCTATTCTCCAATCATTAGAATTAATTCCTGTGATGTTTCCTCCATTCTCACACTATAAACAAGTTTATTCTGTAATGGGTAATCAGGTTTTGGTAGGCGGATACTTAGCAATGTGTGCATTGTGGGTCTTGGATAGGTATAAAGGATTAAATATAGATTATTTGTGGGTAGGGCTATTTTTGATTGCATCAGTTTTAGGTTTATTTGTTACCCGTTCTCGTTCTGCGTGGATCTCCTTTTTGATACCTTTTTTCATTAATAATGGTAGGAACATAAAAAAGTTTGCCTTTGGGAAGGAAACACTGTTTTCTTTACTATTGGTAATGGGGGGGGTAATCGTTTTTTTTCCGCTTATTTATAATCGGATGGTCTATTCTTTTACATCCAAAGATGTAGGATTTTGGATAAGATTTTGGATATATGACGGTACTGTTAGGATGTTAATAGATAGATTTCCTTTAGGTGTAGGTTTTGGTAATTTTTATTACTGGTCTCCCTTATATTTGGGGATAAGTGCTCGATCGAACGAGAAATTCTTACAACACTGTAATGAGATTTTAACTCTGCATGCTCACTGTGATATTTTGGAGTTTCTCGTGGAATTGGGCTTTTTAGGGATTTTTGTTGTTCTTATTTTTTTCTTTTGGTGGTTTATAAATGGAAGAGTAAACTTAGTATGGATATGTTATTTAATTCTTTCCCTTTTTAATACTATGATGGTTTCAGTTCCTCATTTATATTTAGCGCTTTTATCACTTATGAAGAGGGATGAAAGTAGTCTTATAATAAAAGTGGATTCTTCCAACAAGAGATTGTTTATTATAGCTTACAGTGTACTATTCGTGTTTATAGTTATCTATTTGACAATAATCTTGTGGGTACCTGATTATAGACTGAGACAGGCTGAGAAAAAACTTTTACTCAAGGTTGATTGTGTAGAGGAATACGAAAAAGTTGTCTCAAATGTCCTCGCCCCATCAGGGGTATATGAGGGATTGGCAAGTGCTTATATTCTTAGAGGAGATATTAAAAGGGCATACGATCTATTACTTGAAAGTTTGAGATATTTGAATTCTGGATCAATATATGTTTTATTGGGAAGGTGTGCTTATCAATTGGGTAGGGAAAAAGATGCAATTAGATGGTATAGAGAAGCTTTAATAAGATTTCCAAAAAATCAAGAAGCAATAAGTTTTCTTGATAAGTTTGACAACTTGGAGAATTCATTTAATTTTTAGTGGTAATAGGCTCTCCATTTTTATAGTAAATGGGGTTTTGTTATCTGTAAATACTTTAATTGTGTATGTATCTCCTTCTTGTAATGTGCATTTGGTAATCCATTTTTCAGATTTTAGTTTGTCATATATGATAGGATTTGTTTCACCCTTGTTTATTTCCAGAGTAAACCCATCAGATCTTTCGAAGAAGAGGGATATTTGTATTTCTTTAGCTCGTAGATCAAGCCAGTATGAACCTGAACTTTCGAGAGTGAAATCTTTTTTAATCGGTAAACCATCTGGACTTGAGATAAGGACGGTAAGAGGGAATTTCTCTTTTTGATTTGCAAAGTATTTAACAACGGACGGAAACTGTGTGATTGGGTTGATAAAGGTGCGGAGTCTATAAGACTCTATTATTGAGGATGAGAGTATTACAAAAAGTATCGTTGAGCTTACATAGAATAAGGTCAAGTTAAGGGCTTTCAGTGGAGGTATACCCAGTGCCCCAAAAATTAGTATAAATGTGATAAATGGTGTAAAAATTATCCCCCATACGATGAGATCCTTTGGAAGCCATGTGCATAGAAAGTAAAAGGAAGCTATTAGGAGTGATGTTATAACTACAATATTTGGTGAGATTTTATCCTTTATACCTAGGAGCTTAAATCCTAACTTTACGAATAGGTAGGAAGCAGATATGAGTCCAAATCCCGTTAATATCCGAGTGTAAATAAGTTGATTTTGATAGAGTTCCCAAAAAGATAAAGAAGGCTGGGATGAATTAGGAGTAGGATTAATCCAAAACTTTATTGATAGGAACAGATTTAATGCTAATGAACTCACGAGAATGATACCCAAAGCAAGAGTGAGTATTTCTGGCGTGAGCATAATGTATAGGTTGCGTTGAGTGCCTTCAGAAGGAATAGTTGGTGGGTTAGTAGATTTTGATAGTGTTTCACCGCATTTCCAACACCTTTTCTCTTCTTTTGGATTATCAGCACCACACCTCTTACATATTGTTTCGGGTAGCAAGTCAAAGTCGGTAGCTAAAATTACTGGGTAGGTCTTTCTTTTTAATGTTTTTCTTTCTAAGATTCTTTTTAGTTTGTCCACAGCAAGTTGAGCCCAGCGATGATTTGGGACTATTTTTATGAGTTCTTCGTATACATTTAGAGCTTCTTCATACCTTTGGGCTGTAACCAAGACTCTACCTAACTGCTCATACAGTCCCTGTTCATCAGGCCAGTGTTTTATTGCATTTCTTAGTTCTTCAATTGCTTCCTCATATTTTCCTAATCTATATAAGGCTGCGGACAAAAATCTTATAACATTTACTTTCGGTTCCCATTCTTCTTTTAGCACTCTTAAATGTTCGAGTGCGAGGTGATAATCTTTATTTTGATAAAGTTTTTTGGCTAAAATCCATCGCTTTTCGTAGTCTTTAGGATTTTTTTCAACATAATCAAGTAGGTCTAATATGTTCACAGGTATGCTCCAAAATCAGATTTCTTTTTTCTTCTTTTTCCTTATTTTTTTGCGTTCTTCCTTTCGTTTTGATTTGTTTATTCTATAAAGAATATCGTTCACTATCCATGCAACAATTGCCCCGAGGATAGCAGACATTCCCGCGGTTAATCCGATGCGCGCTCCTCTTGAATAATCGTAGATGAGATACCTTGAAAGAAAATAGTTGGGAATTAGAAGTATAAGACTGGATATAACCCAAAAAAGCCATCCTACATATTCTATATTTTTCCAACTTTTCATAGCCATTAAGACCCTTATGATTTCTCATTTTTTTGAGGGAGGTGTATTATAAATTGAGCGCCTCCGTTCGGGATGTTTTTGACTTCTATAGTTCCGTTATGTTCTTCTACGATTTTCTTGGTAACAGCAAGACCTAATCCTGTTCCTTTGTACCCTTTAGAGGAATGAAATGGGTCGAAAATATATGGAAGTTCTTCTTGGGGAATTCCACTCCCATTGTCTGATACTGTAATTACAAGCAAGTTTTGTTTTTTTGTCTCAGCAATTATTCTAACTTCACCAGTTTTCTGTGGAGCTGACTCGCCAGCGTTTATGAGGAGGTTGGTGAGGCAGTGAAAGATTCCGTTGGGGTCTAAGAAAACTGGTTCTTTTACTTGGGATGTATCTATATAAAGTTTGATTCCTCTTGTTGAGAATAAGTCGTTGAAAATCTCTTTTAACTTTGTTGTAATATCATAGAAGTTGCACTGTTTTTTTTGGGGGATGCGTGGTTTAGAAAATAAAAGTAGGTCCTGAACAAATTCTAATATGTAAATAGAAGTCCTTTTCAAAACAGGCCAAGCTTTTTCAATAGTTTGAAATTGTTTTTTCTCAAGGGATTTCTCAATTAGTTCAACACTCGTAACCATTGCGGTTAAAACATTTTTAAGTTGGTGAGCAAGGGCTGTAAGAGTATAACCTATAGTGGCTAATTTTTCTACCTGTATTTTTTCTTGAATTAGTTTAGATGTGACTACTGCACTACCAGCCCAAGAGGCTATGATTTCTAAAAATCGCAGATCCTCATGGGAAAAATGATTATTTTTTTTATTTACAACTTCTATTACACCTATAAGTTTTTTGTTGTGGATGATTGGAACAGCAAGGATGTTTTTTGTTTTATATCTTGTAATTTCGTCTACACCCTTATAAAATTTGGGTTCTTTTGATACATCATTTACTATCTTCGGTTTTTTTGTAAGGGCTACTTCTCCAGCTATACCAGTGCCTTCGGAAATCCTAATTTCTTTCTTGATGATATCCGAGCCAACAGGTCCAAGCGTAACCTGGAAACTGAGACATTTTCTTTTCTCATCATATAGAAGTAATGAGGCAGATTCTGCTTCACAGGCATTTTTACACTCCTCTGTGATTAATACCAATAGTTGGTCAAGGTCGGTTATAGTGGAGTAGAAATGCTGGACTCGATAAATCGCTTTCAGGTATTCTCTTGTTGTTTCATCTTTTACCCATGAAAACTTGGTTACTTCACTTGAGTTAACTGTGTTTCTCATAACTCATTTAACTTTCTACTTAAGTTTCTTATATGGTTGTGGCGCCTGTGTAATTGCAGTTCTCTTACTTTATAGTATATTCTTTCTTTGTCGTCATTGTTAAACTCCGGCAATAGAGAAAATATACAACTTCTTAGTAACTCCTCTTCAACGAAGTCACAAAAAGAATCATATAATTGGGTAAGATTTTTTATTTTATCTTTCAAGGATATTTTTTTACATCTCTTCACCGAGTCAAGGTCTACTAAAAAAAGGTTTACTCCATCTATGGTGAGTATGTTTTTCCCGGACAAATCTCTGTGTAGTAGTTTGTGGGACCAAAGTAACGAGGTTATCCTTACTATTTCGTGAAGCATATTTTCTAATCTGTCCAATTGGTTACTTTTAACAAATTTTTTTGCGAATATTTCTACATCCACTGAGTCTGGTATATATTCAGAAGCGAATATATTCTGCCACGGTAAACCATAGTAGAGTCTCTCGAGATAGAACATAGGTGTAGGCACAGGGATTCCCATCTCAATTGCGGTTAGACTAATGCTCCATGAATTTCTGCACCTTTGTCTTAAGAGTAGATGTCGGAAAATCCCTTCGAACAATGGATAGTTAGTAATCTTCATAAAAACGCTGTTAATCTTTAGTGAAACTGCTTTTTTAGATATTTTGATTGCTTCTACTCGAGGATCATTATTGAAAAAATTGAGTGAATCTAATATATCTAATAGGTTATGTATGAGTTCTCCAAAAGATTCATTAAACCATATTTGATAACCTTTCGTTTTAATTTTTTTACAGACTATTATTCTTTTACTCATAAGCTTCTCAGTTTTGTCAATAAGAGATGGGGTAGAGATAAAATTTCTGCTACTACCGATAACTTTTGTATATTGTAGCCTTTTAAAATATGGTTATAATAACCAAGTGGTATTTCTGTTTTGAAAAAGTATCTCTTTAATCTTAATAAATTCAGAGTTCTCCAAAATAGCCCCATGGTTTTTTTTATTTTAGCCTTGTCAAAGTCAATGATAAACACTTCGCTACTAATAAGACATTCGGGATTTTTTATAAGAATGTTTTTAAGGTGAAGGTCTCTATGATATATTCCTCGGTCGTGCATAAATCTAATTGTGCTACCCACTTTTTCCGATATTATATCTTTTTCAGAGCTTTTTTTGTGGGGATTTGTGAGAATAGACTCTAAGTCTTCTGTGTTTGGAATATACTTAGATATAGTGCCTGTAATGTAGAAAGGCATTTTTTTTATCCAAAATGCTCCTATATATTGGGGGACAAAATTTTGATTGTTCAGATTATGAATGTAAAATTTGAGTTCATCCAAGCCTCTATTCTTAAAAAAATACATTGATGGGAGAAAGTATTTTACACCTCCACCGTGGAAATATACTTTTATTAGCAATTCTTCATTGTATACTTTTAGGACGAAAGCTCTGTTCCTTTTAGTTTTTATGCTATTTATAGCTACACAATTGTTATTTTCAAGTATGTCCAAGATGGTAGGAGCGATTTCTTCTGATATGTGGATATATGGTTCTACTAATAAGAGATGAAGTTTTTCTTTATATATATATGGCGGATGTAAGCTAATAGTTTTCATGAGGTATGGTTTTAACTAAATTTCAAAATTAAATTTTATTATACAGAAATTAGAAGCATATTTATTATCTTATCTGGGGGAGAGCGGTAGGTTTGGGCTGACCTACCGCTCTATTTAATTGAGCGGGGGGTGTCTGAGATAGATAGTATGTAGGCGCTTTGGGGAGAAACTTTTCAATTGAGAGGAGGCTTGGGCTAATCTGAGGAATATGGATCTCAGACACCATATATATTGTAGCACAATATATAGTATTATTTCAACATTTTCTAATTTTTTAATTTGTCTGCTATTTAATATTTAACTCCCATTAGCACTAATTTTTTGTTCTAATTTCAATAAAAAGTGTGTCATTAAAAAACACTTCGGTTTATAGGATTGTTTCTTTCTATATTTTTGATTTGGGTTTGATAATAAAAGCATTTTTATCTTGTATATTGAATTTGAGACATTTGTTTTAGGTTTGTTAATATACTTACCCATAAGTATATTTTTTGAACTTTAAGTTTGGACGAGAGAGGGAGCTTTTTTATGATTTTTATACCTAAAGAACTAAATCCTGAAGAAACAAGAGTTCCTATTGTACCCGAAACGGTAAAAAAATTAGTTAAATTAGGTGCTGAGGTTTTTGTCGAAAAGTGTGTGGGAGAAAGATGCGGGTACTTTGATAAAGAATATGAAGAAGCGGGTGCAAAGGTAGTAGGAAGAGAAGAAGGGCTTAAGTCAGCTGATATTGTCATGAGGTTAAGAAAGCCTCCGATAGAAGAAATTTCTCTTATGAAGCGTGGCTCGCTTCATATTAGTTACTTGGAACCATTTTTCGATTTTGCGATTCAGGATAAGTTTATTGAGTGTGGAGTTAACGCAATTGCTATGGAGATGATTCCCAGAACTACACTTGCTCAGAAGATGGACGCTTTGAGTTCACAGGCTAATCTTGCAGGATATGTGGCAGTGATAGTTGCTGCTTCTCGCCTTCCTATGGTATTTCCGATGATGATGACCCCTGCGGGAACTATAAAGCCAGTAAGAGTATTTGTTATAGGTTGTGGAGTTGCAGGTTTGCAGGCGATTGCTACTGCTAAAAGATTGGGTGCGAGGGTTGAAGCTTTTGATACGAGACCAGTAGTTGAAGAACAAGTACTTTCTCTCGGGGCAAAATTTGTAAAGATTGATGTAGGTCCTACTGGCCAAACTAAAGATGGTTATGCATTGGAATTAACTGAGGAGCAGAAACAGAAGCAGAGAGAAGGGATGAAAAAAGTCATTGCTCAGTCGGATGTAGTGATTACAACTGCTCAGGTTTTTGGAAAAAAAGCACCGCTTCTTGTAACTCGGGATATGATAGCTTCTATGAGACCAGGAAGTGTAATTGTCGACCTCGCTTCAGAAACTGGGGGTAATGTTGAAGGTTCTAAACCTGGTCAAGAGACGGTTATCGATGGGGTGATTGTCATAGGAGCTCTGAATTTCCCTGGGAGGGTAGCGGTACATGCAAGTCAAATGTATTCTTCCAATTTGGGGAATCTTATAGAACATTTCTGGGACAAAGAAAAGAAAATGTTTAACTATAACTTAAATGATGAAATTTTAGATGGTTGTTTGGTTATATATGATGGTAAGTTGAGGAATGAGTTAATACAGAAAGCGAGGAGTGCCCAATGAGTAAGATAACTTTTTTTATTAAAAAAGTGCCATTGATGGGATGGGTGAGTGTAATAGTCTTCAGTTCCGTGTTATTGCTTTTGTTTTTAGGTAGTTTTACACAATCGGCCCAGGCTAAGGCCCCATCTATTTGTGCAGTGTCTCAATTTTCCGTTTCCCAACAGGATAGCGTTTCTAATCCATACCAGAGTGAAAGAGCATTAAATCCTATGACCCTTTTGATATTCACTTTCTTAATCACAGTGTTTTTGGGTGTTGAGCTTTTAACTAAAGTACCTTCTCAATTACACACACCTTTGATGTCAGGTTCAAATGCAATTTCTGGGATAACGGTAGTAGGTGCATGCCTTGCAGCAGGGCAGGGAAGGGAGTCTTTACTTCTTGTACTAATTGGTGTGATTGCTATGATTTGCGCAATGATAAATGTTGCTGGTGGATATTTAGTTACAGATAGAATGCTAAGAATGTTTAAAGGGAAAGAAAGGAAGTAGCCGTGAACGAAAATATCAAGATTCTCACAGAAATAGCTTATATGATTTCTGCAGCTACTTTTATTTTTGGATTGAAAATGATGAGTAAGCCTACTACGGCGATTAAGGGAAATATTATTTCCGCTTGTGGTATGGCACTCGCAATTGGGGTTACATTATTAAATCCCATAGTAAAAACTTATGAGTGGATTATTATTGGCGGTTTGATTGGGACTATTGCTGGATCTATAGCAGCATTGAAAGTTCCGATGACATCGATGCCAGGTTTTGTTGCATTCTTTAACGGAACAGGTGGTTTAGCGAGTATGTTAGTGGGATGGTCTGACTTTCATGTAAATTATACTCGTTCTGGTTATGGGGGATATAACCTTGAGAATATTGTGCTTATCCTTGCGACCTATCTTGCGATGCTGATCGGAGGAGTCACATTTTCAGGAAGTATGATAGCGTATGCAAAGTTAGAAGAGAAGATGACAGGTAAGCCTATATTATTTAAAGGTCAGCAAGTAGTTAATGCGATAGTGTTAGGTTTAGGCATATTAATAGGAATAATATTTTTTGCTAATCCAAATGGTTCAATAGTTTATCCTGCAATTATTTTGCTTATGATTCTCGCAAATATATTGGGGATACTTGTAACGATTCCAATCGGTGGTGCGGATATGCCCGTGGTGATTTGTCTGCTTAATAGTTATTCAGGTATGGCAGCGTGTGCTTCAGGTTTCGTGTTGAATAACACGGTATTAATAGTGGCAGGGGCATTGGTGGGAGCGAGTGGAATTATACTTACTGCTATTATGTGCAAGGCGATGAATCGTTCTCTTGCAAATGTATTATTTAGTGGTTTCGGCTCTGCGGAGGGTAAAATAAGCACTTCTGCTCACGGAGAAGTTAGGGCTTTGACTCCTGAAGATGCCTATTATGTGCTCGAAGCTGCTCGCTCAGTGGTGTTTGTTCCTGGGTATGGGATGGCAGTTGCTCAAGCCCAACATGTAGTAAAAGAATTAGCCGATATTTTGGAAAAGAATGGTGCGGATGTGAAGTTTGCTATTCATCCAGTTGCAGGGCGTATGCCAGGTCATATGAATGTCCTTTTGGCGGAAGCAAATGTTCCTTATGATAAATTGTTAGAGATGGATGATGTAAATCCCATAATAGATACTGTTGATGTGTGTATTGTGGTAGGGGCTAATGATGTTGTTAACCCAGCAGCAAGGGAAGATCCTAATAGTTCAATATATGGGATGCCTATTATAAATGTGGATTACGCAAAGACCTGTTTAGTCTTGAAGCGTTCACTTGCTTCCGGTTTCTCTGGTGTAGATAACCCTCTGTTTTTCAAAGAGAATACAAGGATGATCTTCGGTGATGCTAAGCAAACTCTAACTGGCATTATTAATCAATTCAAAGATGCTATGGAATAGATAAATTTCCTGCTGGTTGGGTGAAGATCAATATAGTATTTAGGTTAGAATAGTGAGTGTGATAAGTTTGTTATGTCCAGAAGGGATATTATACTTATAAATACCCTATTCACTTAGGAAATGCTGAAGGTTCTCACAAGCTTTTTCAATTAGTTCTTCCCCCGTGCCTACTGGGACCCATGCAAACATAGGATCTGCACCGTATCCTCCTTCCTCTACCGCCTCTTTAGTTGGAATGTATAAGGAATGACCGTTGCAGTAACCTAAAAAGATAGTTTTAGGAGCAGGGGAATTTTTTTTGAGTTGAAGGGCAAGCCCTGAAAAAAACTCTCCTGAACCTCCTATTAGAGCTAATTCTTTGTTTAGAAGAACTGTAGTAAGATTTACAAAAACCTTGTTGTTATTAAATTCCTTTAGTAGTGCGTTTACAAGCTCTGGGAAAAATCCTTGCTGGTAGATTCCTAAAATTAAAGGATTGGATACATCCATCCTTGAAGGGTATTCAAATCTTTCGAGTTTATACTGGATTTTAGGTGTTTTAGGGCTATATGATTGAATGCTATTGTAAAGTTTAATGGCTTCTTCCGCTATTGCATATCCGAAGCCTTTAACCCCTTTTCGTTCATCGGTTGTATTGGGAGACATATCCCCAGCTGAACCTTGGAGGAATATACACGGAACCCCAGTGGATTCTTCAAACCTCTGCTGTAATATGCCTACCCAGTCTGAACTCCATCTTCTATCGAATATGTCATCAAGTACAGGATGAGCAGAAAAGTTTACTAATGCTGAGATAGGAGTACCATCTTCCCTATCAATTCTTACAACCGTTAGTTCAGGGTCTCTTACTTTTACAGGCTTTTTGGAGACACGATTGCGGTTTAGGTCTGTCTCTACGCTAAGCCAGCCAATCTTTGCAGGTGATAGGTTCCTCACTGCTTCATATATAGCTTCGCAGATTTTCTTCTCTAAATCCTCAACATATTTTATGGCTAAATCAAATTTCCCCTTTCCACAGTTAGGTTCATCTACGAGTTCTATGACTGGTCCGTGATGGGTATGTGATCCTACGAGCATTACCATTGAGACATTGTATTCTTTTTTAAGTTTTTCAAGGATTCTTTCAAGAGATCTTTGAGTTGGTGACCGACCTAAATCTAATCCCCCAACTGCGATTCTATTTTCCCCATCATCAAATACGACTACCTTAAAATACAGGGGAATTTTGGTACCTGTGGAGGGATAGTCATGTCTTGCTCCGTATCCCCACATGGGTATCCCAGGGGGAGGTGTGATATCTACCTTAGCAAATCCTGCTTTGAATGTTTTTTCTGAAAAGCCTAAAGTATTGAATAAAATCAGGAAGATTAGTAATATTGTAAGAACTTTCTTGTTTTTTTCACTTATCATAAGAAGATTCCAAACTTAATTTTGTAAGTATAGAGACTATATTTGTAGGCTATTAGGTTTCACCCGTGCTGTGTTGGAAGAGCGGTTAGTTGAGAAGCTTTTTTAGAACCTCATAAGGAATTAGCCAGAATTTTATTCTTTCTCTCTTCCAAGTATAACTTACAGCTATACCTTTTGAAGTTTTTATTATAGCTGGGTATGAGTATTCGCTGATTGGAATCTCATCTTTTTCTAAATGAGCAGTGTTTTCCCATTTAAAACCGTTATCTTTTGATACTGCTAAAGTCAGAGGATTTCGTGGTCCCCAGTTAAAGCCTACTGGATTATAGACCAACCATAGCATATTGTCATCGGTTTTTACTAAGTCTATACCACTGTTGTTGTTGGGTAAGTCGGTTAGATAAACAGGGCACCAACTTCTACCTCCGTCTTCAGAATCGGATCTTGCAATTCGTCCACAGGTGGTTCTCATAAGTGCGTGTAGTTTACCATTTGCGGATTCCCATAATGTAGGTTGGATAGTGCCTTTCCCTTTAATTTTCTTAGAATCGATTTCCCATTCATTGCTCTTAAACCAGGTCTGTCCAAAATCGATGCTTAGGTCGGCGAAACATCTCCATTTTCCCACTTCTGTAGAGGCTGGGGCTACCCAAGTTCCATCATGAGTTATTATTGGTTTGTTTTTGACTGGTCCTCTTCCGCCAATGTCTCCGGGAACAAGTTCAACAGGTTCTGACCACGATTCTCCATTATCTAATGATTTCATCCAATAAGTCGACCACGAAGGTACATCCTTTCCTACTTTGAAAAAGAGGTATACTATGTCCTTTTGGTCTCTAAACAATACAGGGTTCCAATGGGCTTCTTCTTTTACCTTTGCGATTTTTGTAGGCTTACTCCAACCTCTTTGGTTTTTTTTAGAAAGCCATATTGCTACATCTGGATTTTTTTCTTTAGTCCCACCAAACCA
This sequence comes from Candidatus Hydrogenedentota bacterium, assembly GCA_026415215.1. Taxonomy (GTDB): domain Bacteria; phylum Hydrogenedentota; class Hydrogenedentia; order Hydrogenedentales; family Hydrogenedentaceae; genus Hydrogenedens. Next base: position 43,371 of record JAOAHN010000113.1, on the reverse strand, counting down.
AGCGCATAGGAAATTTCCGTTAGGAGTCTCTACTATAGTTGATGCGTGGCATTCTTTGAATGGTTTTTCTTCATCTTCAAAGACGAATTCTACACAGCCACCTGCTTCTCTTACCTTTTTTTCAAATTCCTCGGGGGTAAGGCATGATAGCATATTCTGGGTAAGAGTGATTGTAAGGATATAATGTGCTATAAGTAGTGGCATTTATGAGTCTCCTGATATGAGAATAGTGTTATGTTAATTTATATCATTTCCAAATCCACCAGATAAAAATAGAGGCTGGAACCACGGCGAGGATTGTAAACGGGATGGAGATTTTTAACCATTCTAATATTGACACTTCATAACCTTTTTTCCTGAGGAGTCCACAGCCTACTATATTTGCAGAGGCACCTATTGGAGTGAGATTTCCTCCAAGACAGGACCCTATTAGTAAACCGAAGTAAAGCAGTGTTGGGGAGTAACCACCTTTCTCTGCTAATAGTTTGGCAATTGGTAACATCGCAGATATGTAGGGTACATTATCGACAAAGCCTGACAAAATTACAGAAATTACGATTAAGCATGTGTATGTTGTAATCGGACTTTTCCCTAATGTTTGAAAGATAAACTCTGCAATATCATTGGTTAGTTTTTGATATGAGAGAACTCCTACGAGAATAAAAACCCCTATTAGGAAAAATGTAGTATCCCAATCAAGTTCACTCATGGTTTTTCTAATGGATACTTTTTTTGAAAAAATCGCCCAGCAAATGCCTACCATTGCTACGATACAGCATATAAGCCCTGGCGAGGTTAATAAACTTTTCTCGAAAACGGAGGCTATCGCTAAGAGTGCAATTAAAATAACAAGAAGAATAGTAGGGAACCAAGTGGTTACTCTTTCTATTTCTACCTCACTAACTGCTTGAAATTTTTTAAATAGGAAATATAGATAAATTAAGGTGAAAATCGCCCCTATCTGGATGGCGAAAAAAATACCTGGTTTTCCATGATATACGAAGAAATCTATGAAATTCATACCTGTGTACCCTGCAAGAATCATACTTGGTGGATCACCGATAAGTGTTGCTGTTCCTTGAAGATTGCTTGATATAGCGATCGCAATTATTAGAATAGTAGGGTTAATATTTAGTCTCTTTGTAATTTCGAAACAGATAGGAGCTATTATGAGAACCGTAGCTACATTTTCTACAAATGCAGAAATGAATGAGGTTAGGATACATATAGATAGAAATATTAATGGAACACTTTGTGTTTTGTGAGCGAGGATTGTTGCCAAATATGCGGGGCATTTGCTCACTGTGAAAAAGTCCGCGATGAATAGCATACCAACAAATATGCCCAAAACATTTAGGTCGATGGCATATAAAGCTTCTCTAAGCGGTATAGTTCCTGTGGCTAAACAGATAACTGCACATACGAAGGCAGATAGAGACCTTTTATTTGGGAAAATGAAAAAGAGAATATACGCACTTGTGAATATAGTTATAGATAAAATCTTATACCACATATTAGTAGAAATGAGAAGATGAGTTTTTGGGGGATATTATAACTTTATAGATGTGATATCTTCTAATTCTGAAAGTAGGTGGATTGTTATCTTATACCTCTTTCTCCAAAAAGGGGCTGTACTTTTTATCTGTCCCTTGGATATGATTAACTAACCAAGATTTTAGAAAATTGGCTATATTTAATGTAATTGTTATATTTCCTTTATTAATCTCGGTTTTGAATTCTTGAATCTTTTTTACAAATAATTCGTGCTCTTTCTTGTGAGATTCATACTCAGGGTACTCATACATTTGCATTAGCTTCTCTTCAGAGGAAAAGTGGGAAACAGCATAGGCTGACATCTCTTTTATTATCTTTGGGAGAGTATCTTTGCCTTTCCCCATACTCATTGCTTCATATAAGTTATTTATCATATTTACGAGAGTTTTGTGTTGAGTATCGAGTTGTAAAATACCAACGCTCAAATTTTCATTCCATTCAAAAAAAGCCATGGAAAACTTCCTTTAGTTATAGGGCCTTCGCTATTATTATAGATGATGGTCATTGACTGAATCTAAGAGATATTAACCTAAGTGTAGGCTTAATTATTGGTTAGGATGTGAATTGTGAATAATCTACATTTGTCTAATGAAGTAATCTTTATATAGATTAGAAAATTTTGATAGTGTTGTGTATTTGCTTTTGTTTTTCTCTAATTTTTAATATTTTGTAAAAAGTTCTGAATGTCTTTTTTAATAAAAATTCATTGCTGGAGAAATTTATGAATAGAAGGACTTTCATATCTTCAGTTTTTGGTTCTCTTATGGCAGTGGAGATGGAAGGGATATCGTATGCTTCTTCTTTATTACCGGGGGCAACCGAGAAAAAAGAATGGAAATTTCTCCCAGGTAGTAAAGTGCCCACTAAAAGACTCGGCAAGACAGATATAGATACGCCTATATTAATTATGGGGTGCTGTCAGGAACTCGACCCTGTTTATGATAAAAAACTTCACAGATGCTATGAACTTGGGGTTAATCACTTAGACACAGCTCAGATGTATGCTGAAGGGAATTCTCACAAAACAATAGCACCATTTATTAAGCAAATAGGGGACAGGAAAAAACTAATCATTGCTTCTAAAGTGCATTTATCCGAGGACGAAGCTACACCAGAGAAGTTTATAAAAAACCTTGAAAGTTCTTTGGAGGATCTGGAAACTGACTATCTTGACATATTTTACATGCACATAGTTAAACATCCCCGTCTTTTAGAGAAGGAGTTTATAGAGATGGGAGATAAACTTAAGAAGACGGGAAAAATAAGATATTTTGGTTTTAGTGTTCACCACGGGGTAGCACCCGAGTTGATGTTAAAGGCTTGTGAATTAGGAGGTGGGATCGATGTGATTATGTTTAAGTATAGTTTCCGGGAGTTTGGCTACGATAAATTGAATAGAGCAATAGATGCATGTAAAAGAGCAGGTATAGGTCTAATTGCAATGAAAACTCTGGGTAGTATTCCAGATGAGGCAGAAGAGATTGTTCCCTGGACATCGAAGAATTTCACAAAGATTCAAGCCAAGCTGAAAGCTGTTTGGGGGGATGAAAGAATAGATGGTATTGCTTCTCAGATGACTAACATCCAGCAAGTTCATGAGAATGCATGGGCAGCGATTTCTAAGGAAAAACTCTCCAAGGATGAAATGGAAAAGTTGATTCAGATTGCTAAAGTTACTGACCACTTATATTGTAGAGGATGTTCCTACATCTGCGAGGGAAAATTGAAAAAGAAGCTATATGTAGAGGATGTATGGAGGTGTTTACTTTATGCGAAAAACTATAAGGATATCTCTTGGGCGAATTATTGTTATAAAGGTATAAAGGATTATGTTAGGAAATTATCCCCGCGAGATATCGAATTGGCAGGTAAGTTATGTCCACATAATCTTGACTTAGTCAAGATTTACAATGAAGTTGAGAAAATTATTGGTAGTTGATGAATTAAAAGTTTAGTTAAATTTCTCAATTAAAGCTATTTTATCTTCAGTATTTTGATGTATAATTTAGTTTGTAAAAAAAGGAGGTTTGTTTATGATGCCTTTTTTAGGGATAGAAACTTTGAGGATGCTTCCAAGGAGAATGATGATGGAGGTATGGAGGAGGATGAATATGGGGCTTTCGACTGATGAACCTTGGGAGCCTTTAGCCGATATTTTTGAGGACGAAAATAATTTTTATGTCTTTGTTGAGTTACCCGGTGTGAAAAAGGAAGATATTATCATTACCCTTGAAAAAGAGAAATTAGTAGTCAAGGGGAAAAAATACCAGAAAATGACTGAAGAAGATGTTAAAAGAGTTTCCATAGAATCTTTATATGGCAGTTTTGAGAAAGTTATCGATTTTAGGGAAGAGATAGATTCAGATAGAGTTACAGCGGAAGTTCAACAAGGGATACTGAGAATAGTCCTTCCTAAAAAGTCGGTTAGATCTGCAAAGAGAGTTCCTGTAACAGGAGAGTAGTGAGTCAGAAGTGAAAAGATTTAGCGAGTTCTTAGAACTTTTGATTTCTGGGGAGGTAGTTGTAGAGCGATATCATCACCAAGGAAAAAGATAATATAAAGAGTGATTTAAAGGACTACCCATACAAGTAGTAATGTTGATAATTCTATATCTATCCTTATCATATCTTGTGTTTACAAATTGGGGAAAATTTTCGTCCATATTGTAGTGGTAAATTGAGATAAGCCCAGAGGAAAGTGTATTAGGTGTTTAGCTAAATTTATTGAAACTTATCTGAATTTAAATTGCCTTGTTTCGACTCAGATGAAATGAATGCTATGTAGGTCCATAAATCTCCTAATACTGGTGCAAAAAAGTGGAGGAACTATATGCTGTGCCTCTGTGAATTCTCCAGTATGGAAACAGTTATTTTCCAATTCGAGATAGAAAACCGAGCTATAAGAAATGGGTATGTTGTTTTTACTGAAAATGAATTGAAAAATGCTATTACTTTTCATTTTTCTGTAAGTACCCAATGGTGCCATGTTATTTGTGGCGTGTCTTCCGGAGCATAAGCGGCTAAGATATAGTTTGAACTTTCTTCAATATCTATTGTGAGTTCGGTTTCCCAAATGGATTTTTTGTTTTCTTCCCCGGATATGGTTAGTAAGGGCACTTTGTATGCCTTTATTTCTGTTTGATTAGAAGACCATATACCTATTTCTACTTTGGGTCCTTTTACAAGAGTAGCTGAAACTGATAGGAGGTATTTTTTATTTGGAGCTAGGTCATATAAAACAATTCGAAAACAGTTGTTTACATCATAGTTGTCTCCAGCTTGATTCCATCTTTGAACTACATCGTAGCCTGAAGATCCTCGTGATTTCTTAAGAACATAGGAGTATTTGGAAAATGGGGGGAGAAAACCAGAGGGAACTCTACTCCCGGAAAGCCACTCGTTGAAATAGCCATTTTTTATCAAGTTTTGGATAGGGAGTTGAATTTGTTCTATCTCCTTTATTTCAAATTTTCCTTTTTCAGAAATAGTTTCTTGGGGATTGCAAGATGTTAACAATAGAAGAAGTAAATAGATAGTGATTACTGATACGATAATTTTTTGAGGGATAAATAAATTTAACATCATTATTAGTTTTGAAATTATTTCCATAGAATAACGGTTGTATCGAAACAAGATTTTACAATTATGTGTCAAAAATTGACAAATTGAGTAACTTAAACACCCAAGGGACAAGGATATGTATAAAAAACTGTTTATAAGTTGTATCTTATTATCGACATCATTTTTGTTTTTTTTCCCTGTATCTTTAAAGGCATTAGAGATTCATATAGTTTATACAAATGATATTCACGATCATATTAGGCCTGGCTATAATGGACAAGGAGGGATGCCATATATTGCAGGATTTGTTAAGGGCTTAAAAGAAAAAACGAGAAATATTTTGGTAGTAGATGCGGGAGATTTAACAGATAAAGGGGATATGGTGGCAGATTACACTAACGGGGAATTGATGTTTGTCTCTCTGGAAAAGATAGGATATGATGTAGTTACTTTAGGGAATCACGATTTGGATAAGGGACTTGATAGACTATGCAAACTGAAAGATTTTGCTTCGTCTGTTAATATCGTTACCACTAATTGGAAGAAAGGAGTAGAAAAGTGTTTTAACTCCTGGAGTATTCTTGAAATAGGCGGTTATAAGATAGGATTCATAGGTATAGTTAAATTGGAAGGAAGTGAAGAGAAAGTTATCTCTGAGTCTTTAGAATCTGTTAACACCGCTCTCAACGAACTGAAGGAGAGAGGGTGTAATTTCGTCATTGCGTTGAGTCACCTTAGTAGTAAAAGTTGTTTGGAACTTTCAAAGAGATTCCCAGATATAGACCTATTCGTTAGTGGACATACACATGAACTTTTAAGAAAAGCGAAAGTATGCGAGGATACTGGTGCCATTGTGGTTCAAGCGGGTATGTACGGTTTATGGATTGGAGTTCTTAAGTTGCTGGTTGATACAGATAACGGTAAGGTGTTGAATTATGAAAATAATATAGTTGATCTAAAACACAGCGAAATTCAACCAGATTTGGAGTTCCTTAAGTGGGTAGTAGAGAAAGAAAAAGAGATATGCCCTATTGCAAGTAAGTATTTAATAGAAAATAAAAGAGAATTAAATAGTTCAGAGGTAGCAATGTTGGCATGTAGAGCTCTGTTGTTGAAGTCAAAAGCAGATGTGGCATTATTTCATCCTCGATTATTAGTGAGAAGTACATTACCAATGGGAAAATTGGATTATAATGCTATTTATATGACAGCTGGCCATAGAGCTAAGGAAATAGGAGTTGTAGTTCTAAAAGGTAGAGATATCGAAGAGTATATGGAAAATTTAGTTAAATATGGATGGGGGAGGACTATGTGGGATGGCTTCAAGGGCTTGTATATCAGGACCTTCCCTCTTAATGAAGTAGAGTTCAGATCTGACTTAGACCTTGATAGGGCTTACAAGGTAGTAGTCTCTAAGAGAGAATGGGAGGGAAGATTAAAGCGCTCCTTAATTAAGAGTGGATATAAGGAAGAAAATCTACCCGAATTCAAGTTGTGTAGTTTTACTTATTTCGATGCAGTTGCGGAATTTATTGAAAATATCTCAGATGATGGCAAGACTTTAGACGATTACCTTAATTTGAACGCTGTTTCTGTTCAGATTAAAGAGGAGGTTGAAGAGCCATAAGAGTAGTGACATATATTTGTTAAGGTATGAGTATTTATATTAACAGGAGTATAATAAAGCAATTAGGAGATTGATACGGGTTGAAAGAAGTGAGTAAGTTAAAATTGATAGAGATAGTCGAAACAGTAGATGGGGAGTTGCTTGCTGGAGAAAATATAGAAAATTGTTTTATTGGTAAAATATATGCTGGGGATAGAATTAGCGATTTAATAGTGAATGCTTCGGGAGAAACATTAATAGTTACTCATATTAATAATATCTCTTTATTACAACTTCTTGAACTGTTTGATATTCCCGCTGTTTGCTTGGTTTCTCAGAGTTATCCTGACGAAAAAGTAATAGATAAGGTCAGGGAGAGAAGGGGAGTGTTATTTAGTTCTCGGTATGATATGTTTGAAACTTGTGGGAGAATCTATAAACTTTTTAATAATACCCCATAATAATCTATGGCAAGTGGTTCTATCAAAGTGGAAAAAGGTGATTATGGAGGTGGAGGAAGAGCATCTGCAGAAATAAAAAGTGTTCTAAGTAGGGTTGGGGTCTCTTCTGAAATTATCAAGAGAGCCGTGATAGCCGTTTTTGAGGCTGAAATGAATATTATCATCCATTCGTATGGGGGGCAGATTATCTATAGGGTTGATGAGGATACACTTGAGGTAGAAGCGATAGATACTGGTCCGGGTATTCCTAATATAGTGCTTGCAATGAAAGAAGGCTATTCCACCGCTCCACCGGAAGCGAGAGAATTAGGATATGGGGCTGGAATGGGACTTCCAAATATAAAAAAGAACACAGATTTTTTTTATATAACAGCTTCTCCCAAAGGGACTACATTGAAATTTCATATAAGACTTACTCCTCAGGAAAATTTCGAGGAAATTCCTGTAAAAGTCATACCAGAGTCTAAAAAGTGTAAGCATTGTTTGGATTGTATTAAGGAATGTCCTACTAAGGCTATTAGGTTAAGAGGAGATGAGGTCAAAATACTTTACCATCGGTGTGTTAATTGTAATAGGTGTGTTGAGATTTGCCCCACAGGGGTTTTTGACTTTTTATTAGAAGTTATTCAGCCTCATCGGGATGGGTTTTTAGATAGTTTGTCCACTGTTATCATCCCTTCTCCAGTTGCCAGCAAATTATATATAGAAGGAAAGTGGTTTCCTTGGAGAGATTTCATGAAGGAGGAATATGGGGTTGAGGTTGTGACACTAATACCTTGGGATAGAGCATTAGAGCAAACAGTAGATGAGTACCTAAGTAATTCTGATTTGAAAAATCTACCTGTGATCTCACCAGTTTGCCCATCTGTGATTCAATGGATTCAGACAGAATACCCTTCGTTAATTGGCTATGTGGCTCCCTACCTTTTCTCATTCATTGCGAGCATTGATTATTATGTTCGAAAAGGGAAAGTTCTATATGTTCCTATTTGCCCTTCTCAGATTGCCACTTTAGAATTACTGTACAAAAATAGTAACAGTATCAAGCTTTTACATCCGCGAGCTTTGTTCGACTTTATCAGAGAGAGTAGATTTGAATCTACGAGAGGTGATAAATGCATAAGTGCTTTAGAGTCCCAAGCTAATTACAAATATGCAATATCAGGTGTAGTGCCTGTTAAGAAGTTTATGGATAAGTTAGAGAAGGGAAGAGTGGGAAAGGAATTAAAGATTGTAGAACTTTATGCATGTTATGGAGGATGTTATGGATTTCCTTTTACGGATTTGGAGCCCCACTATTTGAGCTGGCTTATGAGAAGCAGTGACCTTTTTGATTCTACCAGAGAAGAAGTAAAGACGCTTTTCATGGCAAGTTCTTTTAAACCGAGGAAGGGTATTAGACTTGGTTTCAGTATAAGGGAATCGTTAGAGAAGTTAGCATTGATTGAAGATATGTCCAAAAGTTTACCAGGTAGAGATTGTGGAGTATGTGGAGCACCAAGGTGCTTAGACTTTGCGGAAGAGATGGCTATTTACAATGCAAGTATCGATAAGTGTCCATATATCCCTAAAAAGGAAAAGGAGAGCTAATATGTCGTCTGTTAAATTAATTGATGTGAAGGAGAGGTTAGGGCTTCTCCTCCTTACTCCAAATGTTTCAGATCTTTTAGAGAGAGAAGTGTCCAAGGCTTTTGTCTCTGATTTATTAAGCAATGTGCTTGCAAATGCTCCACGAAAGGGTTTGTTGGTAACTTTGCAAACTCATATGAATGTGGTGGCTGTAGCGGTGCATTGTGAGCTCTACGCAGTGATTTTTGTCCAAGGAAGGATTGCGGAAGAAACAGTTGTAAAAAAGGCTGAGGAAGAGAAAATTATATTGTTCTCGACTGAGAGATCCGCTTTTGATGTAGTAGGTGAGCTTTATGCAATGGGTATTACTGGGGATTGCTAATAAGATTTTTAAAGAGTCAAGTGTTTTATATGTATGCTGATCTTCATATTCACTCGGTTTTATCCCCTTGCGCTGATAGGGAGATGATACCACCAAAAATTTTTCCGAAGGTTAAGGATTCATCTATAGATATTTTTGCTATATGTGACCATAACTCTGCATGGAATGTTAGGGCATTTTGTGATTATGGAAAGCGATTCTATCCTGAGATAGTTGTGATTCCTGGAATAGAGATAACTACACAAGAGGAAATACATGTCGTTTCTCTGTTCCCTACAGTAGAAGTCGTAGAAAAATTATCCGCATTTTTGGAAGATTTGCTACCTCAAGTGGAAACACATCCTAATATTTACTATCCGCAGCAAGTTGTGAATTTTGAGGGTAAACTTTTAAGAGAGGTGAGCAAACCTTTATATTATTCGGTCAGTCTTGATTTAGAGGGTGCTGTGAGAGTGATAAAAGAATATGGAGGCATTGTAATATGTGCACATGTTGACAGACCTTCTTTTTCTGTGGTGAGTCAATTAGGTGTTATACCCGAGGGCTTATTTGATGTTGTGGAGATATCCCCACGATGTTGTGAGGAAATAGTATCCACAAGAAATGTGAGAATGAAAAACATTGAGTTTTCTATTCCCCCTGGATTGCCTATTATTGCATCTTCTGATGCTCATTCTTTAGATGAAATAGGCATTGTGAAGATCAGACTAAATTTAAGTTCTTATAAATTTGAATCATTGTTGGAGTCTATCAGAGACCAAATTCAAATAGAGGTGATGAGAGATGATTGAAATATCTCAACACATTTTAGACTTGTTGGAGAATTCTATTAATGCAGGTGCCTCTGAGATTTACCTTACTATCCGAGTGGACAAGAAACAAAATTTCCTATGGATTGTCGTGGAAGATAACGGCCCTGGGTTTCCAGAGGAGGTCGAAAATGCACTTACACCCTTTTTTACTACTAAGAGAGATAAGAAGACTGGTTTAGGGCTAAGTTTAGCAAAGCAGGCGGTGGAACAGACCGGTGGAGTTTTGAATATAGGCAGAAGTGAGATTTTAGGAGGAGCAAAAGTGGAAATGTGTTTTGTGTACTCACACATAGATAGAGCTCCGATGGGAGACCTGGGCTCTGCGGTAGCCGGGATGGTCTTCACTTGTCCAAATATAAGTTTTACAGTGAAGATATTTAATGATGATGATATGTTACTGGAGATTAACAGTGAAAAGTTGAGAGAAAAATATAAAGATGATTTTGAGATATCTAATTTAATAGAGAAAACTATTAACGAGGTATATGAAAGTTTAGATTTTAGACAACCCTGACCTCTTTAGCTAATGTGCCCACCTCAGATAGGGTTTCTTTGCTTAGCTCTTTTGAATGTGTTAGTAGGTATGATAACTTGTTTAGTTTTTGCTGGTCGACCTCTTTAAATTTAAGGTTGCACTTTAGCCTCTCAAAATATTTTGCATCAGTAGATAAAATGTTTATCAAAAAGGCTATTAAGTTTATTTCTAAGTCAGATTTCTTAAGTTTTTGTTTAGATATGTGTTCTAAAAATCTTCTCTGTTCAGAAGAAAATTTTCTATTTCGTGAGTTGAGTAACTCAGTTGAGATATTTACTAATATCGATTTTCCGCAGAGTTCAAGGAATGTTTGAATTACCTCAAACTTAATTATTTCGTTTATAAGTGGATGTTGTTCGGGTATAGTGTAATTGTGAGTTATTTTTCTGATAATCTCTTTACTTTCGGGAGATAAGTATTCCCAATTAGGTATCTCCTTATCTAAAAATATTCCTAACTTGTCGAGAAAGTAAAAACTTAATTTTATTTCTGTCATATGGCCAGTATTTTTAATACTTGTCTCTTCTTCAAAAGAGAACTCTTTTATAAGATTAATTATTTTTTGTAGTACCTCGTTCTCTTTCTGGGAGAGAACTTTTGACTTAAAGAGGTTTTGGACCACTATTTTTCTTGTGTTCGGTTGATAAGATACTTGTAGAAGAAGATGACGAAAGTTCTCTATTTGGGGAGAAATGTTTAGCAGAAGGAGAAATAAGGCTGACCACTTAGCTCGAGTGTCAAATATGAGAGGGATATGAGAATCAATTATTATTTCCGAGGGTAGAGAGAAGGAACATATAGTATTTGAGAAAAACGAGATTTTGCTAACTATATCTTTTATAGAAATCAACTCATTTTTTATGTATCTTTCTCTGAGATCACTGATATTTTGTATTTTCTTGTTTTTTATCTCTTCAAGTATCTCCAGATATTCGCTTTTAATGAATCTTTCTGCATATATGTCCCTTAATCCCGAGAAATACAAAATAACTTGATTTTCTATGAAGGAGATTTTTCCTCCGTGAGTTAGTATACACCAGCAATCATTAAGAAATTTTTTGGGTATTGGGAGAATTCTTTCTATGAAAATGGTTTCATGAATCTTAGGAGATTCAGCAGTTGTGTTGATTGTAAGAGAAGGTATTTTAAATTCTAACTCATCAGAAAATGATAACCAGGAGCTGATTATTTTTTGATTGTTACTTTCTAAGGTCTTCACTAAAACTTTTACTAATTTATGTATCTTCTCTTTGTCAACGAACACTCTAAAGTTTTCCAAATTGCTATAGTTGTTTATTTGTATCTTTGTAGGCAATATTTGTTCTAAAGTAGTAAGTAGTTCTGGTATCGTGATATTTGAGTAATTGGGAGGAAATAAAGAATGGATGAAATCAGTTATTCTTTGACATAGTTGAGAGTTTTTGTCGCGGGAACACTCGACCACATACAGAAAAGCATCGATAGGGAAACTTTTCATATGCAAAGTTACTTTTCAAAAACTATTTTTGACTTGGAGTCTATATTGAGTATACTTTATCCCTAATCAGAAAGGAAATTGTGTGGGTGATAGGTTGTTGGAAATAGCAGTTCAGTATACTTGTTTACTGTTTTGTCTTTCTGCTCATGAAGCGGCTCATGCTGCAGCCGCTGATAAGTTTGGAGACCCCACTGCTCGTCTACTGGGCAGAGTCTCGCTTAATCCACTTAAGCATGCTGATCCTTTAGGAACTTTTGTTTTACCTATACTTATGATGGTTACACAACTTCCATTCTTATTTGGTTGGGCAAAACCAGTGCCTGTAAACCCTCGGAATTTGCGTAATCCTCGAATCCACGAAGTTTTTGTTGCAATGGCAGGCCCCGGAGCTAATCTATTGTTAGCGATAGTTTTTACATTCGTATTGAGAGTAACAGTTATACTTAACGGAATCAGCACTCCCGAAGAACTTTTTGCTTCTCCTGCATGCCTTGTTTCTGTTTCAATAGTTATGATTAACTTAGTTTTACTATTATTTAATTGCATTCCTTTACCGCCACTTGATGGTCATCATGTATTGAATTACTTTCTTCCCCCTGAGGGGAAGAGATTTCTTCAGCAAATGGGACCTTTTGGTTTGATAATAGCGATTACAGTAGGGGGAAGGTTACTCTCAGTTCCGTTATTATTAATTTCAAGATTTCTTTTTACTTATGCTTTGACAGGTTTTGGTATATTATAGAGTAATCTCATTACTTTCTACATCTCTGGGAGTTGTTGTATACTATTTACATTCTTGGAACTTCTTAATTGAGTTTGCTGAAGAGGGGATTTTTTTAATGTTTCGGAAGGATGGAACTATGGAGTTACCCAAAAATTATGAATTTAAGTCTATAGAAGAGTATTGGATGGCTAAATGGTTGGAAGATGGTATTTATAAGTGGGATTCGTCTAAGAATAGGGAAGAAACCTTTGTTGTGGATACCCCTCCTCCTACTGTCAGCGGGTCACTTCATGTAGGCCATATGTTTAGTTATTCACATCAGGATTTTATAGTGCGATATCAGAGGATGAAGGGTAAAAATATATTCTTTCCTATAGGATGGGATGATAACGGGTTACCTACCGAAAGGAGAGTGCAGAATTATCTCAATGTTAGGTGTGATCCATCTTTACCCTATGACCCTAACTTAAAAATAGAGATTGGGAGGAGAGGTCCACCAATTTCAGTTAGTAGAAAGAATTTTATAGAACTGTGTGATAAAGTTGTAGTAGAGGACGAAAAAGCTTTTCGTTCTTTATGGACGAGATTAGGAATGAGTTACGACTGGTCTCTTGAATATGCCACCATAGACAAGCACTGCAGATTAATTTCTCAAGCGAGTTTTATAGAATTATATAAAAGGGGTGAAATTTACCAGGAAGAGAGGCCTGTTCTTTGGGATGTAGATTACCAGACTGCTATTGCCCAAGCGGAGATTGTAGATAAAGAGGTTCCCTCCGCATATTATTATTTCCGTTTCCCCATAAAGGATTCTCAAGAATATCTTGTAATTGCAACTACTCGTCCAGAACTTTTACCAGCTTGCGTAGCAGTATTAGTCCATCCTGACGATGAGCGTTATAAAAGGTATATTGGGAAGATTGCACTTACCCCTATGTTTAGTGTTCCTGTTCCTATTATGGCTGATGAAAAAGCTGAACCTGAAAAGGGCACGGGAGTGGTGATGGTTTGTACCTTTGGAGACCAAACAGATGTGGAGTGGTGGAAAAAGTTTAACTTGCCTCTAAGACAAATTGTAGGTAAGAATGGAAGTTTACTACCTTTAAGGTTCATTAGTACGGATAAAGTTCCATCTGCTCAAAAGGATGAGAGTGGTAATCTTTTGATTCCTTCTATTTCACCTGATATAGCAGTTAAAGTTTATGAGGAGATTAGAGGATTATATGTGGGTGATGCAAAGAAAAGAATTGTTGAGATAGCCAAAAATATTGAAGGGGTTATTGATAGACCCGAAATGAACATAGTTCATCCTGTAAAGTATTTTGAAAAAGGGGAGAAGCCTCTCGAGATAATACCAACACGCCAATGGTATACAAGAATCATAGATAAAAAAGAAGTTTTGATAGAGCAGGGTCGAAAAATAAAATGGTATCCTGAGTATATGTATAAAAGATATGAGCACTGGGTTGAAGGCTTGAACCAAGACTGGTGTTTGAGTAGACAGAGATTTTTTGGGGTCCCCATTCCTGTTTGGTATCCGCTAAACAGTGTTGGAGAAGTAATATTCGGTAAGCCAATTTTACCAGATATAAGTGAGCTTCCTGTAGATCCATTATCTGATGTTCCTAAGGGATTCTCTTCAGAAAGTAGGGATAAGCCAAATGGGTTTACTGGAGAACCTGATGTATTAGATACATGGGCAACGAGTGCATTGACCCCGCAAATTGCATCTCATTGGTTTCTAAATTTGGAAAGACACAAAAAATTGTTTCCTATGGATATTCGGCCACAGGCACACGATATCATTAGAACCTGGGCATTCTATACTATCGTCAAGGCTTATTTGCACGAACAGGAAATTCCCTGGAAAAACATAGTATTAAGTGGATGGATTTTAGACCCTGATAGGAAAAAGATGTCGAAAAGTCACGGGAATGTAGTTACTCCAGAGCCTTTAATAAATCAGCATGGTGCGGATAGTGTTCGTTATTGGGCAGGAAAGGCTCGACTTGGAGTTGACACTGCTTATGATGAACAGGCATTCAAGGTGGGTAGAAAACTTTGTACCAAGATTTTTAATGCCTCCAAATTTGTGATAACGCAGATAAGGGGGATTGAAAGAGAAGTTTTAAAAAAGGATAGGATAACACATCAGATTGATCTTGCTGTGATTCAGGAATTGAAAGAGTGCGTAATGAGAGCCACTGATAGCTTTGAGGAGTTTGACTATGCTCAGGCTTTGACACTTACGGAGGAATTTTTCTGGGGAACTTTCTGTGATAACTATTTAGAAATAGTAAAGCCGAGAACTTACAAACTTGAGGTTTCGGAAGATAAGCTCTCCGCTTGTTCAGCTTTAAGATTTATACATAGAGTATTACTGAGGCTATTTGCTCCTTTTCTCCCCTATATAACAGAAGAGATATGGAGCTGGGAATATTCAAAAGATGAGGGTATGCATACATCTATTCATAGGAGCCCTTGGCCATCATTAGTCGAATTTGAGGGCATTCAAAACTGTAAGTTTGATAAGTTTTATGAGCTAATGGTTCAGATAATTACTCCTATTCGCAAAGCAAAGACAGAGGCTAACATAAGTATGGCTGCACCCGTTAAAAAAGTAGTGGTAAAATGCTCTGAAAAAAACTATGAAATTTCTCAGATTATACTCCCAGAGGTATGTGCAATGTTGAAAGTGGGGGAATATGATTTCGATATAGATAACGGAAATGAATCATTTGAAGTTTTTGTTGAAATATAAACTTGATTTATAAAAAAAAGCTTGAGTGAAAAGAAGTCTGATATGGGTAATCTACTAAGTGAATATTCAAAGATAGAGTATGTTTCTTTCAAAAGTCGATGGGGTGTAAATTTGTCCATACCCACAAGGGTAGTTTATTTGAGCAGAGAGTTACTTCCTGAGGGTTGTGCCCTCGATTTTGAGCCTAAATACTATCTATATGAGACTGCCGGTATGTTGGGTAAGTCCCAATGTGTTGAGAACTCGAGTGGACTACAAAAAGTAAGGGAAGAATGGCTAAAAAAACGGGAAGAAGTGGAGATATTAGATTGTAATGGTCACAAAGTGTATACAATATCGAAAGGTAAGAGGGGGACACAAAAGTATTATGCTAAAAGAGGTATCATCACACCGGAGATGGAATATGTAGCCTTTAGAGAAAACTTAGAAGTTTCACTCAATAGAAAATGGTATGAAATTTTCTGGGGAGATGTTCCCGAGGAGATATTTCAGAAGCATACACTTACGCCAGAAATTATATGTGAGAAAGTAGCCTCGGGAAAGGTTATTATCCCTGCCAATATAAACCACCTCGAGCTGGAGCCTATGGGTATTGGTCAGGGACTTCGCACTAAAATTAACGCAAATATAGGCTGTTCTTCTCTGCGAGGTGGGGTGGAAGAAGAAATAGAGAAGATGGTTTTTGCCGTTAAAAGTGGAGCCGACACTGTAATGGATCTAAGCACGGGACCATATATAAATGAGATAAGAAATGCTATTATTAGGAATTCTCCGGTCCCAGTTGGTACAGTGCCTATATATGAAGCATTTGAACGAGTAAATGGAGACCTGGAAAAAATTTCGTGGGAATTGTTTAGAGATGTGTTAATCCAACAAGCTGAGCAGGGAGTGGATTATTTTACTATACACTCAGCTATCCTTAGAGATCATTTACCCCTCGTGAAAAAGAGGTTAGCGGGGATTGTTAGTAGAGGTGGGGCTATAATTGCAAGATGGATGGAAGAAAATAATGAAGAGAACTTTACATACACACATTGGGAAGAGATTTGTGAAATTTTATCCCGGTATGATATAGCGGTGTCTATTGGTGATGGGCTAAGACCGGGTTGTATTTTTGATGCTAATGATGAGGCTCAATTTGCTGAGTTGAGGGTTCAGTCTGAACTGGCAAAGATTGCAGATAAATATGATGTTCAAGTAATGCATGAAGGACCTGGGCATATTCCTATCCATAAAGTTGTTGAAAACATCGAAATCCAGAGAGAAGTTTGTAATGAAGCGCCTTTCTATACCCTCGGACCTGTAGTTACAGATTTAGCTCCTGGTTATGATCATTTATGCTCTGCGATAGGTGCATCCATAATAGGAGCAAGTGGGACTGCAATGTTATGCTATGTTACTCCGAAAGAACATATAGGACTTCCTAATAAAGAGGATGTGAGAGAGGGAGTAATAGCATTCAAGATCAGTGCACATACTGCTGATATTGCAAAAGGCTACCCATGGGCTCTGTTTAGAGATTACCTTATGACTGTGGCAAGGGTAAGATTTCTCTGGAAGGATCAGTTTTTATTATCTCTCGACCCGGAAAAGGCTGAAAAATATTTTTTAGAAAGCAATTCTTGTCCTCACATAGAGATGGGGACACAGAACTATTGTACTATGTGTGGACCAAAATTCTGTGCCATGAGATTATCTCAGTCATTGAGATAAAATGATTAATGTCATCTAACACGGTGATTGATGAGAATAGGAAATTACCAAATATCATATCCATTATTTCTTGCTCCTATGGATGATATAACAGACCATCCCTTTAGACTCATATGTAAAGAATGGGGGGCGGATGTTCTGATTTCTGAATTTATTAGTGCAGAGGCTATAGTAAGGTATGTTCCTCAATCATTTAGAAAAATGAGCTTTGACAAAGAAGAAAGACCTATCGGTATTCAAATATATGGCAGTTCAATTGATAGCATGACTAAATCAGCTCAAATAGTTCAAGAACACGCTCCTGACTTTATCGATATAAATGCGGGTTGTTGGGTTAAGAAAATTGTTAGTAAAGGAGAAGGTGCGGGACTACTTAAAGACTTAATTAAACTGGAAAAAATAATTGTTAGCATCAGAAATAGTGTTTCGATCCCTGTGAGTATTAAAACAAGGTTAGGGTGGGATTCCAATAACATTACGATTTTCAATGTTGTCAAGATTGCTCAGGAGAACGGAATAGATTTTATAACAGTGCATCTCAGAACTCGAGAGGATGGGTTAAAAGGGAAAGCAGACTGGAGTTGGATATCAAAGATAAAAGAGGAGTGTAAAATACCCTTAATTGTTAATGGTGATATAAAAACGCCGGAGGATGCAAAAGAATGTTTTAGACTCGGGGCTGATGGGGTAATGATTGGTAGGGGAGCCATAGGAAATCCTCTTATATTCCATAGGTGTAAAAAATATGTTGAGGAAGGAGTAACCATTCCACCTCCTGACTTAATTGAGAGAGTGAAATGGTGTCTTAAACACTTTGAACTACACATTCAATATTATGGTGAAGAAAAAGGAATAGTCCTTTTCAGAAAGTTCTATAATTGGTATTTTTGTGGTTATCCCTATATCTCGAAAATAAGAAAGCTTCTTATATCACGGAGGTATGCCAATGAAGTTAAGGAAATCCTTTATCTGATTATAGAATCTCCTGAAAAAATTCAAGAAATACCGCATGAGAGTGTAGAAACTCCACAATAGGTGTATATTAGTGAGGGAAATAATATGTTAGAGTCGTTAAAGAAAGAAGTATGCGAGGCGAATTTAGAGCTTGTAAGAGAAGGGTTGGTTTTTCATACTTGGGGAAATGCGAGTGGAATATCTCGACAAGATGGATTTGTGGTCATAAAACCTAGCGGTGTTTCTTACCACAGGATGAAGCCAAGGGATATGGTAGTTGTAGACCTAAATGGAAATATAGTGGAAGGAGAATACAGTCCATCTGTTGATCTTCCTATTCATCTTGAAATATATAAATCTATCGATAGGGCAGAGGCGGTGATCCATACCCACTCTCACTATGCTACTTGCTGGGCACAAGCGAGGAAATCTATTCCCTGTTATGGGACTACACACGCAGATTATTTTTTAGGTGATATTCCCCTAACTAATTTGCCTAAAACAGATAATTATGAAGTCTCCACAGGAAGAGCTATTGTGGAGTGTGTCAAGAGTAAAGGAGTGGAATGGTGTAAGGCGGTATTAGTTCCTGGCCACGGTCCATTTTGTTGGGCGGAGGATATAGATAAGTGCATAGAGGTAGCGAAAATAGTTGAAGAGTTAGCAAGACTTGCTTATGATACATTTATGCTTTCGGAAGGGACTCCGATATTGTTGGAAAAAGAGCTATTAGAGAAGCACTTCCGACGGAAATGGGGACCTGATGCTTATTACGGGCAGAAGAGGTAATTTTTGTAGCGATTCTCAATTGTATATAAAAATTTTAATTTATTTTTGTTTATTTATATTATTTTGTGCGGTTATGTTTGGATACATTGGAAAATCCATATATGCTAAGTTTCTGTATCCAGCTTCTAAGGAACTCTATAGGTTTCCTGATTATTATGGCTGGAAATTCGAGGAAGTTGTATTAGATGTAAGTGGTTTTCAAACTTATGGCTGGTTTATACCACCTGAAAGGGAGGCGATTGGTTATATTCTATTTTCTCACGGAAATGCCGGAAACATTGCTGATCGACTTGAATCGGTAAACATATTTAGAAAGATGGACTTAGGTGTTTTGGTATATGATTATGGTGGATACGGAAAGTCAACAGGAAGACCATCGGAAAAAAGATGCTGTGAAGATGCCTATTCTATGTGGAAATGGCTCACGGGAGAGAAAAAAGTTCAGCCTAATAAAATAGTTTTGTTTGGTCGTTCTTTGGGGGGAGCAGTAACTGCTGACTTAGCAACCAGGGTAGAGTGTGCAGGTGTGATTCTTGAAAGCACTTTTTTGTCTACCATTGATGTTGCTAATGACATCTTTGGCTGGGTGCCAAGATTTTTTGCAAGAGGAAACGAGTTTAATACTAAAAATAAGGTAGGAAAGATAAAGTCGCCCGTTTTAGTGGTTCATAGCCCTGAAGATACTTTGATTAAATTTTATCACGGAAAGGAAATATATGAATTAGTGGTTTCGGAAAAATATTTCTTAGAAATCAGGGGAGACCATAATGAGGGATTTATTATAACAGGTGATAAATATGTAGAAGAGATTAGAAAGTTTATTTATAAAGTCTTAGGTGTGGGTTAGAGTTTTCTCTAATCAGCATTTAGCGAAGAAGAGTCTTTCGATAGGATTGAGTAGTCAACTGTCACGAACTTATTTTCATCTAAATTTCTCGCAAGTATAAATAAAAAATCGCTTACTCTGTTATAGAAGGGAAGTAGCCACTCGTTTTGGATTATTAAGCCCTCCGATGTTTTCAAAAATCTTACAAGTTTTCTTTCAAAGTTTCTTGCAGTAGATACTACTATATCCGCATACCCTGAAATTTCATTACTACCACATACTATAAACTTTCTCGGTAAACTTACCTTTTTTTCTAAGTGTAGCTGAAAATTTTCTAAAATTTCTAAGTGCTCTTTGGAGATTTTAGGATGGTCAGAAGGTGTTACTTTTTTTGAAGGATCTGCCAATTGACTTCCAGTAATGAATATGCAATGCAATAACCACATTAAAAACTCTGAGAGAGATTGTTTTTGTGGAGAGTTCGTATTATCTATTTTTATTTTCAAAAGTGCTAAATGAGCCCTTAGCGTTTCTAAAGAGCCCAAGCATTCAATTAACTCCGAGCTCTTCGAAACTACCCTACCGTCGGGTAGAGTAGAACTTCCTTGATCGCCCTTTTTAGTGGTGATAATTGAATCCATTTGTGGTGTATCCGCTATTTAATTTGAATTCCAATAGGACAATGGTCAGAACCATATACTTCAGAGAGTATCCACGAATCTTTTACACTTTTTGCAAATTTTGAGTTGACCACATGATAATCAATCCGCCATCCTATATTTCTTTCTCTTGCTTTGGTTCTATAAGACCACCAAGTGTAGTGACCACCTTCCTTATGAAATAGTCTAAATGTGTCTACAAACCCAGCATTAAAAAACTGGGTAAGAGCATTTCTTTCTTCTATATAAAAACCAGCATGATTTTCATTTTCTTTAGGTCGTGCTAAATCGATCTCTGTATGAGCGATGTTGAAATCTCCAGATATTACAATATTTCGTTTCTCTTTGTTTACGAATTCGCAAAGTAGTTTAAGAAGTTTATCGATGAATTCCAATTTATAAGGCAGTCGTGCTCTTTCCTCTTGACTGTTAGGCCAATAAGAATTGACGAGAATGAATTTATCAAAATCTGCTATTTGAAGTCTTCCTTCATCTGAAAAGACGGGGTCGTTGATAGAGATTAAGTTTTTTGGTTTTTCTTTAGAGAAAAAGGCGGTTCCACTGTATCCAGGCTTTTTAGCAAAAGCCCAATAGTGATAGTATCCATTTGGAAGTGGTAAGTTATTTTCTGATATATCCTGAGGTTTAAGTTTGGTCTCTTGGATACAAAGAATATCGGGCTGGAAAGAATTCAGCCACTCTAAAAATCCCTTTTTAATTACTGACCTATATCCGTTCACATTCCAAGAAATAATGGTAGTCATCTTTTTGCCCGTATCAGTCTATGTTGAAGGAAAATAAAAAATAAATATAATTAAATAATTAGAATATCATCTTAACATGTCTATCTTCTAATAGTTTATTTTGAGTCATATAGGGATTTTGAAATATTTCATCCCTTTTGATAAAATTTTACAAAAAGAATGGCGGCGTAGCTCAGGTGGTTAGAGCAGCGGAATCATAATCCGCGTGTCCGGGGTTCGAATCCCTGCGCCGCCACTTTTTGTTTTCTTACCTTCGGGGAGAGAGATATGGAATACAAAGTGTTGGGAAAGTCAGGATTGAGGGTCTCTGAGATTTGTCTCGGAACAATGACATTTGGCAATGAGGCAAGTGTAGAAGAAGCGGTAAAAATTATGGACTATGCTTATGAAATAGGTATTAATTTTATCGATACCGCTCATAATTATAATAAAGGTGTGACAGAAGAAATTATAGGCAAGTGGATTGGTAATAGAAGAAAAGAGATAATTCTTGCCACGAAGGTGTTTTTCCCCTCTGTGCAAGGTGTAAATAGAGAGGGACTTTCCAAAAAGAACATCTTAATTTCTTTTGAAGAATCTTTGGGTCGACTGAATACAGATTATGTGGACATTTTATATCTTCATCATTGGGATGAGAATACAGAGATTGAATATGCCCTGGAAGCGGTAAACACATTGATACTTCAAGGTAAAGTGCTGTATATAGGTATATCTAATTTTTCAGCTTGGCAAATTATGAAGACAATAGAGGTTTCTAAGAAGCACAATTGGAGTGTTCCAATTTGCATCCAGCCTATGTATAGCTTACTGAAGAGGCAGGTGGAAGTTGAAATTTTACCTTTAGCTCAAACCGAGAAACTTGGAGTGGTTCCGTATAATGTTTTGGGAGCAGGAATGTTGACTGGTAAATATTTGCGTGGTGAGTCTGGTAGGCTTAATGAAAATGTGATGTATCAGAAAAGATATGGAAATCCGATATATTTAGAAATAACACAAAAGTTTGTAAAATATGCAAGAGAAAAGGGGATTTCTCCTGCAGTGCTTGCACCAGCTTGGGTTAAAAGCCACCCTGGAGTAACTTCTATATTATTGGGTGCTAGAAATTTAATGCAATTTAAAGAGTTAGTAAAATGCATGGAGGTGAGGCTTACCAAAGAAGAATGGGAGGAAATTTCTGCCCTCTCATATCAACCACCATCTCCTACTGATCGAGAACCTTTGGAGATCTACAGACTCCGAGGGTGGTAGTTTAGTCAAACTGGGATAAGAAATATTGGACTCGATTGGTTAGAAAATCTCTTAGTGCTTTTAGGTTTTCTAATAAAGGTTTAACAGAATTAGGGGTAATTGGATGTTTGCTAAAAATGCCTCTCACTTCTACAAAGACTTCTTTCTTATTATGTCTAAATGACTCTATGGCTATGTGCAGAAGCCCAGGGGTTTCGTTGGACTCAGGAAATACAAACCTTATTCCTACTGTGGATACAGACCTTCCAAAATAATCTATCAATGATGCGGGAGTTTGATGTAATAGTTTTTCCACTATAAATGTCTTTGCATCTTGATATCCGGTTAGTCCAAAAGTTGAGCGAATAGTACCGATGTGAGCAAGAAATAAAGATTGATTCCTTGCTTTTAGTATCTTTGGAAGCAGAATTTCTGTTTTCTCTAAAAAATCTGAAAAAGTTATGATTGTCCATTCTTCAGTAATTAATGCTCTATCAGGAAGAAAAAGTATAATAGACTGACTTTTATTCCCATGATTAGTGTAGAACCGAGCCTGCATAGGGAAACTCAAATCTATACTGTCATACTTAGCTTTAGTTCCTAACAACTCAGTATAAAGCTTTTGAATTGCTTCTTTGTTGAGAGAGAACGGAGGATGTATTAATTCTACGGAAAAATGAATTGGCCTATCTTCCTTTTGCATAGAGTTTCTTTCTTGAGTATATCTTTAGATTTATTCGAAAATGTTCTTATTGGAGGTAACCTTGATATGGAAATAATTATAGGATAAATTGATTCGATATTAAAAGAAGAATTTTTGGATTGTATTTGAATTTATCGTCTTTAGGAATAATTGAAGGATGATATATAATACTTTGCTTCAAAGTTAGAAAGGGCATTTTAGATATGAGAATTTTAGCGATAGATTATGGGGAGAGAAGACTCGGCGTAGCAATAAGTGATCCTTTGGGTATGTTTGCATTCCCTCTCACGGTTATAGATATCAAAAAAGAAGAGAAGTGGCAAAATAAGTTAAAGAAAATAGTAAAAGAGAAAGATGTAAAGAAAATTGTTTTAGGCTTGCCTCTTACTTTAGGAGGGAAAGAGTGTGAGATGAGTAAGAAGGTTAGAGAGTTTGGTGAATGGTTAAGTTCGGAATTAGGGTTACAAGTAGAGCTAATAGATGAGAGATTCTCTTCTGAGGTTGCAAGGAGAACATTGAGGAGTGATGGAAAAACGGAAAAACAAATGAGGGGCAAATTGGATATGTATTCCTCCGCCCAGCTTCTCCAAACTTACCTCGATATGATAAATAGGGAGAAGGGTACTGACACAAAATAATTTTGGATATTTTTTGAATGTAGGCTATGATTAAAAAAGGTAGGAAGATCACTATACTTTTGATGGGGGGTGGGAGTTTCTTAATTCTCATTTTCATACTCATAGTTTGTAGTTTGTTTGTATACCTATATAGAGAACTACCAGGCGGAGAGGAAATTGAGATTGTCATTCCCAAAGGAGCCACAGGTAAGGAAATTGGGAGGATTCTCAAGGATAGAGAGTTAATTGTTCACGAGTATGTTTACTTACTAATGACAAAGTTACATCCATCTTTGGTTGTGAAGTATGGGGTATACAAAATTCCTAAAGGCATTTCTCCTAAGCAAATTATAGATATCTTCAGTAAAGGTCCCGTGAAACAACTATGTGAGTACAAGATTACTATTCCTGAGGGGTTGACGAACTGGCAGATTGCTATGTTATCTCCTAACCCTGATGAATTCCTAAAGTTAGTTGATTCTTCCGAGTTTATTAAAAGTATGGGGTTTGATGCTCCAACTGCAGAAGGTTTCTTGTTTCCTGCTACTTATTGTTTTGAAGAAATTCCCGATTCTTATACTCTTGCAAAAGCTATGGTTGAAAAGTTCAAAAAGGAATGGAATAAGTTGGTTGTAAGTATGAATCTAAAGCTGAATAATGAAGATTTGTATAGGATTTTGAAGATTGCCTCTCTTGTAGAGGAAGAAAGCAAAATTAAGGATGAAAAGTCATTGATTTCGAGGGTTATATACAATAGGTTAGAGAAAAATATGCCACTCCAAGTTGATGCTACTCTTCAATATGCTTTACGGAAATATGGAGAACCTCTGAGTAGTAGTGATAAGGAAGTAGATTCGCCTTTTAACACTTATAAAATACTGGGTTTACCTCCCACACCTATATGTAACCCTGGAATGGATAGTATAGTATCTGCTTTAAAACCTGCAGAGGGAGATTTTCTATTTTATGTAGTGAGCACGGACGGAAAAAGCCATGTCTTTTCAAGGAGTTATGATGAACATCTTAAAGCGGTAAGGGAATATCGAAGTAGAAATTCTGACCGGAAAGATACCGAAAAATAGAATAATTATATAATTTTAGTAGTGGTTGAGATGATAGTTTTTCAACATTATTTAGGTGTTATTTTCTTGTAGTATTTTAGCCTTAATTTTGGTCCAGTCGTCTTTTAGTGTCACAGTTCTATTAAATACCATTCTTTCTGAATTTGTGTCTGGGTCGACGCAAAAATACCCTTGTCTCTCGAACTGGACTTTGTCACCTACTTTAAGGTTTTTTAAAGCTGGTTCTAATTTGCAGTCCCTTAATACTATAAGTGAATTGGGGTTTATGTTATCTTTCCAACTACCGCCCTCTGGAACATCATCAGGGTTAGGTTTTGTAAATAAATGGTCATAAAGCCTTACTTCTGCTTCAAATGCATGATTAGCAGAAACCCAGTGAAGTGTTGCTTTTACCTTTCTGCCATCTGGAGCGTTACCACCTTTTGTGGAGGGGTCATAGGTACACCTAAGCTCAATAATGTTGCCATCTTTGTCTTTGACAACATCTATGCATTTTATAAAGTAGGCGTATCTGAGTCTAATCTCTCTCCCTGGCGCTAATCTGTAGAATTTTGGATGCGGATTTTCCATAAAATCTTCACGCTCAATATAAATAACTTTTGAGAAAGGAACTTTCCGCGTTCCCGCGTCTGGGTTTTCAGGGTTGTTAACGGCTTCTATTTCTTCGACGAGGTCGTCAGGATAGTTTTCAATTACTACTTTCAATGGGTATAACACAGCCATATACCTATTGGCTTTTTTGTTTAAATCTTCTCTTATGCAGTGTTCAAGTAAGGCTATGTCCACTGTATTATCTGCTTTAGCGACCCCTATTAGTTTGCAGAATTGTCTGATTGCCTCTGGAGTGTATCCTCTTCTTCTTAAACCTGATAAGGTGGGCATTCTCGGGTCATCCCAACCTCTCACATGTTCTTCTTTTACGAGTTCTAATAACCTTCTCTTACTCATTACAGTATATGTAAGATTCAGTCTTGCAAATTCTATTTGCCGCGGAGCATATATTTCTAATTCCTTTATGAACCACTCATACAATGGACGATGGTCCTCGAATTCTAATGTGCAAATCGAATGAGTAATCCCTTCTATAGAATCTGACTGTCCATGAGTGAAGTCGTAGGTAGGGTATATACACCATTTATTGCCTGTGCGTGGATGTGATGCTTTTATTATTCTATACATTACGGGATCTCGCATATTAAGGTTAGGGGAGCTCATGTCGATTTTAGCACGAAGTGTTCGAGAACCTTCTGGAAATTCACCTGCTCGCATTCTCTGAAACAAGTCCAAATTTTCTTCTACAGAGCGATTTCTGTAAGGGCTTTCCTTCCCGGGTTCGGTCAATGTTCCTCTGTACTCCCTCAGTTCTTCTGGTGATAAATCACAGACATAGGCTTTACCCTTTTTGATTAACTTTATAGCCCATTCGTAAAGTTGTTCAAAGTAATCTGAGGCGTAATATTCATGTTTGCCCCAGTCGAATCCAAGCCACTTCACATCTTCTTTTATTGCGTCAATATATTCTTGCTCTTCTTTTAATGGATTAGTGTCATCGAACCTGAGATGACATCTACCCCCGTATTCTTCTGCTATTCCGAAATTCAGGCATATAGATTTTGCATGACCTATGTGCAGATAGCCATTAGGCTCAGGAGGAAAACGAGTAACTACCTCTTTGTATCTTCCTGTTCTAAGATCCTCATCGATAATTTCATGTATAAAATCTCTACTGGTACAACATTTATTTTTTTCTTCTATATTATCATTTCCCTCATTTTTTGTTAGGTTTTCTGACATATAAAAACCCTCTCTTCTCTATGTTAAAGTTTAGTAAATAACTAATGATTAGATTCTTGGAACTAATCCTGTATATAGAAGGATAATACAATATATATCACCGCATTATATTATCCTCATTTTTGAGAGTTTTTCTCAACTTGAATAGTATGAGAGAAGTGGTAACGATTCTTGAGTTTCCTCGTGGCATAAAAAGTAGTGTATAATTATTAGTAACCGATTAAATTAAAAAACTAAATTCGAAAGGATATGTATATGTGGACTCCGGGAATGGGTGAATTGTTTATAATACTTCTTATTGTGTTGATATTGTTCGGTGGAAACAAAATTGCAGGATTAGGTAGGTCTTTAGGCACTGCGATTGCAGAGTTCAAAGAAGCTCTTAAAGGGGGAGAAGAGAAGAAAGAAAGTATTGAAGATCACACGCAGAATACAAAAGAAGAAAAAAATGTTTGATATCTTATAATATTTTTGGGGGTTCCAAAATGATTTCCAAAGATTTATTAGATATATTAGTTTGTCCAGAGACAAAACAAAAGTTGGAATTGATAAACGACGAGCTTTTGAATGAGTTGAACGAAGCGATTAGAAAAGGAAAGCTTGTAAATAAAGGAGGCGAGGTGTTAAAAGAAACTTTGAATGGTGCTCTGATCAGAACAGATAGGAAAGTTGTATATCCTATAATTAATGACCTGCCATATTTAAGAATTGGAGATGGAATAGAAATCGATAAAATACTTAATAAGTAATCTTTTTTAACATGTTTTAGTTTTTTTAGATGCGACTGTGGAATACCCTTAAATCATTGTTAGGTAAATTAATAAGACTCTTATATAATCTCATTCTGAATAGGGTACTTGCAGGATTAGTATTAATAGTTCCCCTTGGTGTTACCTACTATGTGGTAGTGTTTGTTTATTCTATTTTGATAGTTAGAATAACTCCGTTAGGGAATAGATTTTTTGAAAAAGTACCACCATACTTTGCTCCATTAGTTTCTATCTTACTTATAGTATTAGGAATTTTTGCTCTGGGTTTTCTTACGAGGCTCGTTATTGGGAAAAAGATAGTATCTTTAATAGAATCGGTTTTTGAAAAAATCCCAGTAATAAAGACTATATACGGAGCAGTTAAGAAGATTGTGGAGGTTATTCTGAGGACTTCTACAGATAGTTTGGAGAAGAAGTTTGTAGTTACCATTGATTTTCCTTTTCGGGGGGTAAAAAGTATTGGAATTGTTACTAACAAGATACATGTAGAGGGTATGGGTGAGTGTTACACACTTTTTGTTCCTACTGTGCCAAATCCAACAAGTGGATATTTTATAATAGTTCCTGTAGATAAAGTTACATCTGAAATAATGGCAACCACGGAGGAAGTAGTTTCAATGCTTTTGTCAGGAGGTATAGTGACTCCTGAGGCTATGAGAGTGAGCGAGCTCGGGTTTTCCTCAGATATAAGGAGTGGGAGTAAATGATTTATGGTAAGTTTTTCTAATAGTGTAAGTAATCTTTGGAAAAGTTTGGTTAGAAATTTTAGATTGACTTTTTTGTCAGGCGTATTGGTTTTAATCCCTCTGGGTTTGACTTTTCTTATTTTGAGGTTTTTGTATTATTTTACTGTGGGGAGGGTAACTCCATATGTAAACAAGTGGTTCCCAGAATATCCTCAGTATTTGATAGTTCCGATTTCCGTAGTAGTGCTTCTGATATTTTTATATCTTGTAGGATTAGCCTCTAATTTCATATTAGTTCGCCAAGTAGTTAGTTTCATGGAAAGGTTGATATCAAAGATTCCTCTCGTAAAGTCTGTTTATAATGCAGCTAAAAAAATGACAGTCGGTTTTATTGAGCAATTTGCTTCTCCGAATGCAAATGCAATCATTGCTATAGTGCCTTTTCCCCATTCTGAAATTTATTCGATGGGGATTGTTTTGGGAAAAGTAAAGATTTCAGAAAATGAAATAAAGTATAAAGTATTTATACCTACTGTGCCGAATATTACCATAGGAGTGTTGCACTTTTATTCAGGGGACCAGATTCACAAGTGCTCAATTTCAATGGAGGAGGCGATTGAATACATAGTTTCTTCCGGAGCATCGATGCCGTCTAATATTAGGCTTGAAAAGTTCATTAAGTGAAAGCTAAATATCTCTGTTTCTGAGTGGCTGTTCAATTATATCTGTGGGATCGGATATTAATATTCTTCTTGAAGTTTCATCTATATGTTCAAAATGTATAGAAATGTGGTCAGCCGGAAGTAATTCTTTTACTTTGTCAGCCCATTCTATTACACATATACATTCACTTCCTATTAATTCTTCTGCTCCGATAGAGACGAGTTCTCTATATGAGCTTATTCTATAACAGTCTATGTGAATTACCTTTGGAGGTGTCCCGTATACATTTACTATAGTGAATGTGGGACTGTGAACCCACCATTCACCACATATTTCTTTAACGAGTCCTTTTACGAAAGAAGTTTTTCCGCTCGCAAGTTCTCCTGACAAAGCCAATGTTACAGGAGAAATTCCTTTTAAGAGTTTGCCTACAGTAGTACCCAAATGTTCTGTCTCTTGCCACGATCTGCTCAATATTTCTATCATTCTTCATTATCCTTAGTTGTTATCGTTGGCTAATAATCTCCTCATATAAAGAAATGTAGTGTTTGGATTGGTTATCCCAGGAAAAATTTCTTGCCATACCGTTTATTCGCACTTCTTTCATAAGGTTTTTATTTTTAAACACTTCGCATGATTCGAGCACACTTCTTATTATAGTTTTAGGTGTTAAGGGTCTGAAAGATATACCGGTGGCTTCTTTTTTCCTTAGGTTAACCGGGGTGAGGTCTTTTACAGTATCTGCTAATCCTCCTGTTCTTCTTACTACTGGAATGGTGCCATATGCCATAGCGTACATTTGAGTAAGGCCACAAGGTTCGTATCTTGAGGGCATAACTATAAAGTCACATCCCGCGAGAATCTTGTGGGCTAAACTTCTATCAAAGCCTATTACGACTCGCAAGTTATGAGTGAAAATTCCTTGCATTTCTGTTAAGACTTTTTCATATTTAGGGTCGCCTGTGCCAAGAATTATAAATTGTAATTCCATCCTTAGTATTTCAGGAAATGCTGATATTAAAATGTCGATTCCTTTTTGCCAATATAATCTGCTGACTATTCCGAAAAGAGGAACATCAGAGGTTTGAAGATTTAATTTTCTCTGAAGATCAACTTTGCACTCTGATTTTTTATCTAACTCTTGATAAGAATAATTCAACAATATGTGAGGATCTTTTACTGGGCTCCATATGTTGTAATCTACTCCATTCAGGATCCCGTGAATGTCCTCAGACCTTGTTCTCAAAATCCCATCGAGTCCAAATCCGTATTCAAGTGTTTGAATTTCGAGAGCGTAAGTTGGGCTAACTGTGTTAATCTTATCAGCAAGAAGAATTCCTCCTTTTAGTAAGTTCATATCTCCATAATATTCGAAACAGTTAGGTTGAAGTAACTCGCAAGGCAGGCCTGTTAAATTAAATCTTGAGGAAGGATATCTTCCTTGAAATGCTAAGTTGTGTATAGTTAGGAGAGAGGAAGTGTATGTCCAGGTAGGTGAATTTTCTAATCTCGTGTACAGAAACCCTAATGCAGGGGCTGTTTGCCAATCATTGCAATGAATAATGTCGGGGATCCATCCTAACTTTTCTACCGCCTCTAAAATAGCGTTGCAAAAGAACGAAAATCTTGCGGGATTATCCTCATATTCCCAGTCACCGTAACCGTAGATGTGTTCCCTTCCAAAAAAGAAATCGTTTTCTATTAAATAAAGTGTAACTTCTGACTCTGGTATCCGCGTTTCCCATAAATTGTAGTGAAAAGAATTTATTCTGTTTGAATATAGTAGTTTGCAGGATTCTAAGGCTTTCATTGTTTTATATTTTGGTAAAGCTACTCTTATGTCTATACCAGCTTTCCTCAAAGCCTTTGGTAATGAGAAGGCTACTTCGCCTAATCCTCCTGAAGATACAAGTGGAGATAATTCTGATGTTAGATATAAAATCTTCATAGCAGATATTCCAGTTTAGATATAGTGGAAAGGTTCTATCTCAGGGAATGTTTCGACTTCTAACAGAGGGAATTTTTGGGTGAGGTAAATTTTTATTTCCTCAACAACAGGATATTCTGTGTAAAAATGTCCAGCATCTATTACAGTAAAGCCCATCTCTATACTTTCTATCGCTTGATGGTATTTCAAGTCTCCCGTGATTAGGAGGTCTACACAGTTTATTATCTTTTTTATTTCCCCTCCTCCACTCCCTCCGATAATACCTACTGTTCTAATTTCTTTGTCCATAATACCTGCTATTCTTATTTGTGGTACAGAAAGTTTACTTTTAACAAACTTGGAAAATTCTTCTACCGTTGTTGGTTCTTCTAAATTTCCCCTCACTCCCAAAGAGATTTTATTATTCTTGTTATATAGAGGATATATGTCATATGCGACTTCCTCGTAAGGATGTGATTCTAATAGTGCATCTATCACACGAGATAACTTATGAACAGGAACAATAACTTCAAATCTTTCCTCCTTCTCCTCGTTGATTTTTCCCGTAGTTCCGGTAAATGGAGAGGCTTTTTCAGAGGGTAGGAAAGTTCCTGTTCCTGAAGTGCTAAATGAGCAGTAAGAGTATTCTCCTATTATGCCTGCCCCCTCTTCACACACTGCAGTTCTTACTTTTTCCAAATAATCTTTAGGGACAAAAGTCGTTAATTTGAATAACTTCCCGTTTTCTAAGGGTATGAGTCCCTTGATGTCTCTTAATCCTAATTTTTTTGCTACAGCGTAGCTAACTCCGTTTTGGGCTGTATCCAAATTTGTGTGGATAGAGTAACAGACTATATCATTTTTTACCAATTCTATTATTAGATTTGAGGGGTACTCTTCGTAAGCAATAGTTCTTAGAGGTTTGTATATAAGCGGATGGTGAGAGATAACTAAGTCGGTTTTGGTTTTTATCGCTTGTTCAACTATCTGGTTTGTTAATGTAAGACATATTAATACTTTTTTTGCTTTTTTATCTATTCTTCCCACCTGTAGGCCAGAGTTATCATCGGGCAGAGTGTATTCCATAGGAGCCCATTCTTCTAAACATCTAATAATATCTCGTATATTGATGCCTTTCATTTAGTATCTCCTTATCTACCCGTAATGTCTTCTTAGTTAGATAATTCGAAACTGATCGATGCATATCCAACTACTGATGAATAATCTCCAGAAGTTCTGGCACTTGTGGAGTAATCCAAAAGAGTAACTGTGTAATCTCCAAAATATGAAGAAAAGCCCATTGCCAGTAGCACTGCTGGAGCTCCGCACATCGAATACTTTTCAGTGGCGAGACCTTCCACAAGATCCGTTAGATTTTTTTGTTTAATAGCTTCAATAGTCTCTTTATCAATCTTATTTGCGTACGATTCGGGGAGGTAATGTGACAGATCCGTAGATGCAATTATAAGATCATTTTCATTCGCAATCGATGCTATTTTTCTTCCGTACTCGTAATGTTCTAAAGAAGGTTCTTCTCCTAACAAGATAGGCACTATGGGCACAATACCAAGTGAACCATATATGAATGGGAGTAATACTTCGAGGCAGTGCTCGTATTGGTGAGGAGCATTGTATTTTTTTGCTTGGACTATTTCTTCAATATCGTTGTAGAAAGTGTTATCAACAGGGAACTCTCCTACTGAAGTTTTGAAAGAGTCATAGTCGGCAAGAGCTAATCCATGAAATAGGTATCTGTGAGATCTTCCAACAAGTATAACTCTATTTACTGTTAATCCTCGTATTCTTGCAAACGCATACCCAGCGGTAGGACCTGAATATATATATCCTGCATGAGGTGAGATTATTCCTAAAACTTTATTTTTAGGTTGTTCTATCTTTGCAGAGTCTATATACATACTAACCTGAGCTAAGAGTGAAGCGGGACTTGCAGGATAAAATTGTCCTTCAACTGCTGGATACCTTACACCCATTAATTTATCTCCGAATATTTTATGTTTGGTTTATTATTATAATACTTAAATAATAATTTAGGCATTTTTATGGTCCGGTAATGAGAGATGAATAAAAAACTTGTTTATCCAATATCTCTACTTATGATAGCAATTAGTAGATGTTCTCTCCTATCAATGTTTGATTATGTCATTAAGGAGGATAAATTATCGGTTGAAAGAATGTTACTGGACAATCCTAAAATTGTGTTAGAAAAAGATAAGTTAGGCAAGGAGCCACTTCACTATGCGGTATGTGGAAGAAGTAGAGAATTATTAGAACTTTTATATTTATTTGGAGCTGACCTAAATGCTCAAGACCTAACTGGAATGACTCCTCTGCATGTTTGTGCCATGTGGGATAGAAAAGGAGCCTGTAAGTGGTTGTTAGAAAAGGGTGCAAACCCTATGCTAAAAGATATATATGGAGATACTCCCTTACATACTTCCGCGATATTCGGAAGTGTAGGGGTAGGGGCAATGTTACTTAAACAGGGACTATCTTTAGAAGATAAGAATAATAATGGGAAGACACCTATTGATTTAGCAAGGGAACATAATAATTTAGAGTGGTTAATCAAAGTAGCGAAGATTGGAGAACGATAATGCAGAATAAATTATCTCAGGTGGAAATATATACAGATGGGGGATGCGTCCCAAATCCAGGAAGGGGTGCATGGGTTGCTATATTAGTGTATAAGAATAATGAGAAGATTATAAAAGGAACTGAAGATCAGACAACTAATAACAGGATGGAATTGAAGTCCGCAGTAGAAGCTCTCAAGGCACTTAAGAGACCGTGTTTTGTTAGGCTTTATACTGATTCGGAATATTTAAAAAAAGGAATGACAGAGTGGTTACCTAAATGGATCAGGAGAGATTGGAGGGGCAGTAAGGGGGGCGTAAAAAACATCGATCTGTGGAAAGAATTATTTTTAGAGTCTAATCGACACAAGATAGAGTGGATATGGATTAAGGGACATAACAAGCACCCTTATAATGAGAGGTGCGATAGGATAGTAAAGAGTCTTTTGGCTGGTAAATCTGAGGAGAATTAAGATGAGTTATGGTCAAATTAAATCTAAGATTATGGGTAGTGAATATAGATACAAAATAATCTCGATTATTTTGCCGTTTGTGATAGGGTTTGGGGGGTTGTTCATATCTCGGGAAATAATTGCTGATACTACCTTGGCTTTTTACATAGCAACTATCTCCATAACTATACCTCTTTTCTTTACGATTTTTTCATTAGTAAAATATCATTCTTCCTTTTTTGAAAAGTTTCTCTTGATATTGGGGGTAGTCTTATTATTGGGTTCTGGGGTGTGGATAATTACGAGTGCCTCTTTTTATCCATATTGGTATGACTTTTTGCCTGAAGGGGTGAGAAGATTTGCTGAATTTTTGGGATTAGGGAGTTTCTTATTAGGTATATTTTCTCTTTTTGTGATTCTTATTCGAAGAGGGGCAAGCATAGATGAAATTTCAGAACAATTTAGAGTGCTCAGTGAGCATATTTCCGAAGGGTTTATTATAACATCTCCTGACGGGATTATCGTGAATGTTAACGACCAGTTATGTAGAATGTTGGGTGTATCTCCGAATGAGATAAAGGGAAAAACTATCGGAGAAATTATTGGAAAGTTTGGTTCAAGCATAGTACAAAAAGAGTGGGAAAGAAGAAAGTTTGGGCTAAGTGGAGAGTATGAGGTTGAGGTTTTCGTCAATGGTGAAAAGAGATACCTTTGGATCCACGGGGTACCCCTGTTTAGTAGAAGAGGAATACATAGGGCAACTTTGGCAACTGTTAAGGATATTACACAATTAAAATATCTCTCGGAGAAGGTGAAAAAACAAGCGGAGGAGTTAGAAAAAAAAGTGGAGGAGCAAACTAAAAAGTTGAGAGACTCTGAGGCATATTTAAGGGGATTGATAATGAATATGAACGAGGGGTTCTTATTAGTAGATGGAAACTATAGAATCATCTTTGCCAACGAAAAATTTTGTCGTATGCTCCAAAAGAAGGATGAGGAAGTAATAAATCATGAGCTTTTTGAATTTACAGACAATTTAAATAGATATCTTTTATTTGCGACTTTTGAGAGTAGTAGTGCACAGAGCAGAAGAGAGGTGGAATTTTTGAGTTCTAATGGGAAAAGACTTCATACATTAATTTCTGTGTCTAAGATAGATTCTTCAAAAGATTCTGAACCTCGATTTTCAATAGTGGTTTCAGATTTGACAGATTTAAAGCATATACAGAGGGAATTAGAAGAGAGAACCGAGCAGTTAGAGAGATTGAACGAAGAGTTGTTAAGGTATGGAAAAAATAAAGATGCCTTTCTTTCGAATATCAGTCATGAGTTGAGGACTCCGATAAGTACGATTCAAGGATATACGGAAATGCTACTATCTAATTCATTAGGTCCTATAAGTCAGTCTCAAGAGAATGCGCTGAAAGTTATGTCACGGAATATTCAGAGATTACTTAATATGGTTAACGAGATGATTGAATTTAGCAGAATGGAAATCAGAGGAATTAAATTAGAAAGGAGGGTTTTCAATATTAATGAATTGGTGAAGGAGTGTGTAGAACTTATTAGACCTCGTTCAATAGCCAAAAAGATTGAGGTGGTTTGTAATATAAATGTGATGGAGGAGTTTTATGTGTGGGGTGATAGAGAGAAGTTAGGACAACTCTTGGGAATATTGATGAGCAATGCGATAAAGTTTACTGACGCTGGAGGCAAGGTCGGTATTGATATAGAAGTAGAATCGGAAAGGGGGCTAAGTATATCTGTTTGGGACACAGGAATTGGTATCCCAAAAGAGTTTCACGAGAAAGTATTTGAAAAATTCTTCCAAGTTGACAGTTCTCCTACGCGAAAGTATGAAGGGACAGGTATAGGTTTAGCAATTGCAAAAAGCATAGTTGAAGCCCATGGGGGAAGTATATTTTTAGAGAGTGAAGAAGGCAAGGGGAGTAAGTTTACTGTAAGAATTCCGGAGGCAGTGTTTTATCTAAAGAGCAACTTTTCTCAGGTTCCAACCATATCAGCGAATCTTTTGGTCGTTGATGATAATGAGTCTTTGTTCGAATCTATATCCAGGAGTGGAAGAGTAGTGGGGGAGATTAGATGGTTTAGAAATCTATATGAATTGTTCAGAGATGGTATGTTTTTGCCCGACGATTCTATCTTATTGCTTAACACATATTCAGCTGATGTAGAGTCTCTAAAATCACTTTTAAATGTCCTGAAGGAAAGAGAGGATTTTCAGTATTTACCGGTAGTGTTACTTTTGGAGACTGGAGTAAAAGAAATTTCTAAAGTCAAAAATGACTGTCCTGATTATGTATTTATGGTTTCTAAACCGATTACTTTGTCTGAACTGATAGAAAATATTAACACCATTTTGTCGGGAGGCTATTCTGTTTTCTCACTACATAAAATTATTAAAGATAAGCCCGAAAACGATAGGTTTGTCTTAATATATGAGCCTGATGAAAATCTAAGAAATTTAATTATACTATTGATGGATTCACTACATATACCATTTGTGATATTAGAAGATATAGAAGCGATTAAAACATGGATTGGTAAAGGTGTTAAAAGTATTGTAATGATAGATAGAGATGCGCTATCCGAGGAAAAGTTAGTTAAAGCGATTGATCTTAGTGCTAAAGAAGACATTAAATTTTTGATTATTGGATTTGTTCCTTTTAATATTACTTATCCTGTAGAGGGTGACTATATTTTTATAAAAAAGCCATTTGATTTGACCGAAGTAGTTTCAAAGATAGATTACCTTTTCCTTGAGGATTCCCAATCTCGCAAATTAAGTAACTGATAATGCTAATAACACGGAGTTATGGTGGTTTCGAGAAGAGAATTTTTGTATTTTTCCTCTGTAAGTTTTTTACTGAGTAAGAGGAGCAGTGTAGGTAGAGAAAGGAATATTCGAAAGAGAGTTCAAACCGCTCCTCATGAGAATGCTTTAGGTGTTACCAAGTTATGTCTGCTGTATGAGTCGGGACAAATTTTGTTCACGGAGAATGAAAATGTGTTAAGACCTCCAGCAAGTATTGTGAAATTAATGGTTCTGTACATGGTGTCTGAAATGGTTAAGAAGGGTGAGGTCTCGTTAGATACCAAAGTAAAGTTAAGGCGGAATATTTTCCCAGTAAACAATTCTGACATTGTGATTTCCTCGGATAGAGAGTATTTATTAGAAGACCTGATAAAAGCAATGGCAGTAATTTCTTCTAATACATCTGCAATAGCGGTTGCAGAAGGAATTTGGGGTAGTGAGAAAAAATGTATAGATCAAATGAATGCAACTGCAAAAAGGTTGGGTATGAGTCGAACATATTTCCGCACGGTCAACGGATTTCCAATAAGACCGGGTGTAGATGCGGATGTCAGTACTGGGAAGGAACTAGCAATTCTCGCTATGGAGTGTTGCAAATCTCCTCTTCTTTTGAGTTGGACATCCACTAAAGAGTTTGTTATTCCGGGAGATAATATAGTAAGGAAAAATACGAATGAGCTTTTATATGAGATTACTGGTTGTGACGGTCTAAAAACTGGTTTTACCCGCTCTGCAGGTCACTGTATTATAGCCACTGCGAAGAG
Source organism: Candidatus Hydrogenedentota bacterium (assembly GCA_026415215.1). Taxonomy (GTDB): domain Bacteria; phylum Hydrogenedentota; class Hydrogenedentia; order Hydrogenedentales; family Hydrogenedentaceae; genus Hydrogenedens. Next base: position 6,109 of record JAOAHN010000113.1, on the reverse strand, counting down.
AGCGAACACGAGAGTCATTTCAATAGTTATGGGAGCAAACACTTCAAAAGAGAGGTTTAGAATAGCGAAGGATTTATTAGATATCGGATTTGCTGGTGGGTGAGAATTTTCAGTTTTTCATACATGAATAGATATTACTATGTAAAGAATGCACATTCTTTTAATTTATTTATAGGGACATCATAGCTTGGGTGTGAAAATATATAGGATCCTGCAACTAATACATTTGCACCCGCTTTAATAACTTCCGGAGCAGTTACTATATCTATACCGCCATCTACCTCAAGTTCCTTATCTTCTCCAATCATTGCTCTAATGTTTCTTATTTTTCGAAGCATCCCAGGAATAAACTTTTGCCCACCAAAACCAGGGTTTACCGTCATAACGAGTACCATATCTATTTCTTCTATGATGAATTCTATTCTGTCCTCTGGTGTCCCTGGATTAAGCACTACCCCTGCCTTACAACCGATATCTTTTATATGTGATATTAACCTATGCGGATGATTAGTTGCCTCGATATGAACCGTTATTATATCCGCACCTGCGTCTGCAAAAGTATCTACATATTCTTCTGGGTTGCTTATCATTAGGTGAACATCCATCGGTACAGAACAGTATTTTCTAAGTGTAGCAATAACAGGTGGACCAAATGTAATGTTCGGCACGAAATGACCATCCATAATGTCAAAATGAATGTAGTCTGCACCCGCTTCAATAAGTTTTTCTATCTCTTCACCCATCTTGCTAAAATCGCAAGAAAGCACCGATGGCGCTATCTTTATAACTCTTTTACCGCTCGGAGACTTTATGTTATTCATATTTTAAGACCTCTAATTTGTCAGTTTGTTGTGAGTTTTGGAGGATTTCCTCCTTCTACCTCATAGCTTGCTGTTAATAAATTATCGATGTATATTTCTACTCTTGCTTTTCCAATGTAGGTAACTTTTATATTTATTGGGGTACCTTTCACATACCTCAGTTGGGAAAGTGTGTCATACATTCGAGGCTTAGACCATATCACCTCCCTGTTGCCATTTCTATCTATGAGTTCTACTCGAACTTCTTTTGTAGCCCAGTCATCTTCTACTACATACACTATTTCAGCTTGATATCTTGCATCTGGTAAAGATGCGCTTCCCGAGGCTTTAACTGTGTATATAACAGTTTGTCCCTTGCTGACAGGAGTATCAGGAGGTGGATTCTGTTCAAGAACTACATCAGGAGGTGCATCGGGCATTTCTACAATGTAAGGAACAAGTTTAAGTTCAAACTGGTTTAATATTTCTTCGGCTTCTTTTACTGTTTTGCCAATTATATTCGGCATGATTATGGTCTCAACAGTTTCGCCTTTGGATACTAATATGTTTATAAGTGTTCCTGGCGGTGAATGGGTATTAGGAGCAGGATCCTGGCTTATAACTGTTTCTGGAGGAGCGTTGTATTTTAGCCTTGCTATATTTCCAATTCTAAATGTGCCGTCGGTCTCTATAATTTTTTGAGCTTCTTCAAGTGTTTTTCCCCTAAGATCCAGGACCTTATTCATTGGAGGACCAGCGCTTACAGTAGGGTATACCTTTCTTCCTGATCTTACAACTTTGCCTGCTTCTGGCCTTTGACTTATTACATGATATTTGGGAATAGTTTCGTGAGGGACAGGGGAATATGGTCCCAATTCCAGCCCAACATCAAATAATTTTATTTGAGCGTCCATTACATGCATATCAGTAATCTTAGGAACTACTACATATCTTTCTCCCTTAAGAGTGTGGTTATATACATAATACCCAGATAGAACAATAACAATAAGAAATAAAGCTAAGGCAAGCGACCATTGGATTAACCACGCTATGAAATTAAAAAAGAAAAGCACAATATAGACTATAGTTTTTGAAGTATTGTCAAGAAGAATCCGTCCAAAAGATTTTTTGTAGGAAGTGTTTGATATGTTCCCGTTCCTATTTTCCACTGTTCTAATAACTCCGGACCGTCTATCGGTAATACTTTGTTATGATTAATAAACGATTCTACAACTTTTCTTGTTTCTTCTTCAGTAAATGTGCACACAGAGTAAACAATAATTCCACCTTTTCTACATATCCTTATAGCTTCACCTAACAGTTTCTTTTGTAGTATAGCAAGTCGTATCACAGATTCTTTACTCGCGTTATATTTTAAATCTGGATTTCGTCTAATAGTCCCTAATCCCGAACATGGAGCGTCTAATATAACCTTATCGAAAGTTTCGTCTTGGAACGGAAGAGAAGTTCCATCTGCCACTAAAGTGAAGATGTTTTTTAGTTTGAGTCTTCTAATGTTTTCCTTAATTCTAAGAATTCTCTTGGAATTTATGTCTAAAGCATAGACCTTAGCAGTGGAAGATGTAAGTTCAGCAATATGAGTTGCTTTTGTCCCAGGGGCGGAACATATATCGGCAATTTTCTCGTAAGGTTTAGGTTGGAGTGCATGTCCACACATCATAGAAGCGGGGTCCTGGATTGTATATAGCCCTTGTTTAAAGAGAGGGCACTCAATCAATAAATATGTTGGGGGAAGAGATAGTTCTTCAGGGATAGGTGTCAAGTGTTGCGTTTCAATACCTATTTTACTTAATCTTTTTTGGAGTTCTTCTCTCGAAATTAGGGTTGTATTAGTTCTAACAGCCATGAAAGGAACTTCTGTGGTGGCTATGCAAAATTCTTCAAGAGTTTTTTTTCCGAAGTTTTTCTCATATTCTCTTAAAATCCACACGGGAATAGAATATTTTATAGATAAAAATTGATACTCATCCTCTTCTCGATTGGGAAGCGGGATCTCTTCCAATTTTTCAGGTATATTTCTCAAGATCGCATTGACTAATTTTGCAAGTCCTATATGCCCGAATGCTCTGGCTAACTCAACTGAAGTATGCACTGAAGCAGGTCTTGTTACTTGTGTGCAAAAAAATAGCTGATAAACCGCTATTCTCAAAATGTACTGTATGGGCTTGGGTAGTGTCTCCAAAGGTTTGAAACTGTATTTGGAAATTATATAGTCAAGAAAATAAAGATTTCTCAAAGTCCCGTAGATCAGATTAGCAAAAAACCTCCTCCCTTTTGTGCTGAACCCTTTTCTTTTTAGAGTCTTAGATATACATTCATCTATGGGCAGTTTTGTATCCTCCCATCTAAGTAAAGTATTTATAACGCCTGCTCTAACTAAATCAACCTGTGTCATTTTCAATCACCTCGAACTTTTCACCCACTCTAATTGGCTTGCCCTTTATGTATTCTGAAAAAGGTAGAGGTTTTCTCCCAGGAGACTGTAGAACACAAACACCAATTAAGCCACTTCCCGTCTTTACCACTCCATACTCTTTGCACACCTCTACTATAGTACCTGGTTCTACAATATTAAGAGCTTCATTTGAGTTTTCTGTAACTAAAATCTTTGTTTTATGAATTCTTATAATTTCTCCTTTTAATTTGGTGTATGCTACAGGCCAAGGGATACACCCTCTTACAAGGTTGTGTATTCTTTTCGCATCCCATGACCAGTCTATTTTTCCACGTTTTTTTTCAATCATTGTACAATAAGTTGCTTTTGTTTCATCCTGAGGTGTAAATGTAGCTCTTCCATTTTCAATTAGTTTTATACTTTCTAATAGTAAATCAGCGCCTTCGATTGAAAGCCTTTTGCTTAGCTCTTCAGCAGTTTCATCAGGATCAATAGGGATTCTTTTTTGAAGTAATATATCCCCTGCGTCCATTTTTTCAGTTATTTTCATGACTGTTACGCCAGTCTCTTCATCGCCTTCTATAACGGCTGTTTGAATAGGTGAGGGCCCACGCCATTTGGGCAGTAAACTGGGATGTAAATTTATGAATAAATTTGTTTTTGGAATGGTCAATATATCTTTCTTTAAAAACTTTCCATATGCCACTACTACGCCAAGATCTGGCTGAAGTTCGGTAAATTTTTTTACACATTCCGCAGTATTAATTTTCTCCGGTTGAAAAATAGGAATACCTAATTTTTCCGCTTCTATTTTAACTGGAGGGGGAGTAAGTTTTAGGTGTCTTCCCTGAGGTTTATCAGGTTGAGTAACTACCCCTACAATCTCATAAAAATTATTAATCTTGTGTAAAGATGGAATTGCAAATTCTGGTGTACCTAAAAATAATATCTTCACTAATCGAATAACCCTGGAATTTCTATACCACCTGCTGCTTCTTTCATTTTTTCTTTAACTTTATCACGGACTTTCTCTGCAGTCACATTCACTGCAGAAGTAATCAAAGCTTCCAATAAGGATTTGTCAAAATTTTCCTTATTTAGCAATTCGTCAGAGATTTCTATAGATAAGAGTTCAAATTTTCCATTCATTTTTGCCTTTACGAGTCCTCCTCCAACCTCACCTTCAATTATGACATTTACGAGTTCTTCTTTTATAGCATCAATTTTACTCTTGAGTTGCAATGCCTCCTTAAGTAAGTTTCCCAACTGGGGTATGTCCTTAAAATTAAACATTCATAGACTCCTCAAACCATTGTATATATATTATTGGAGGGAATTATTTTATAATATATAGATAATTTTTTTCAAGATAGATCTTTATACTTATACTTGTTTTTGTTGGTCTTCCGTGATACATTAGATATTTTTTGTAGTGTTATTTGCGTTTGGTATAACTCAAAAAGAGTTTTACGGATTAAAATCATTATAATAGTATTACTAATACATATATTAGTAATACTATTATAGGTTAAATCCGAAACATTAAAAAACATATTTAGAGGTATCTTATTTGTATACAGTAACTTGTGAGGTAATATAAAGTATTACAAAAAATTAAAATCATTAAATAATATAGTTGAAATTGTGTAAATTTTATGATAAAGTAGTTATATACTTAACGGTAAGTTAAAGTAAGGAGTTAGTTTGTATGACGCATCATTACAAAGAAGCTGTTGAAAATATCGTCAATGAGTACGGCGGAGACCGTGGGAGATTAATGGACATAGTCCATGAATTAGTAAAAGTTTTTGGATGCATGTCCGAAGAAATAATCTCAGCTACCGCCGAGGCTCTTAACATTCCCTTAGTGCAGGTAAGGGATATGGTAAGTTTCTACTCTTTCTTTCCTCGGAAGCCCTTAGGCAAGTATGTAATCAGATTATGTAATGCAGTGGTAGAGCGGATGAAAGGCGCTGATAAAGTAGGTAAAGCTTTTGAAAAGGAGTTGGGGATCTCTTTCGGTCAAACTACCTCAGATAATATGTTCTCACTTTTTCACACTTCTTGTATAGGTTTGAGTGACCAGGCACCAAGTGCCTTAATAAACTCTACGCCTGTGACGAATTTGAGACCACAGGATGTTCCCCAAATAATAAAGGATTTAAGGGATGGTAAAGATCCTTCTGAACTTCCTCAGGCTATGGTCCTCCTAAATCTCAAAAAAGAGGGGGAAGTTATATGTCATCCTATGGAAAGTGGAAGTGCTTTAAGAAAAGCACTTTCAATGAAGCCTGAGGAGGTTATTGCTGAAATAAATAAATCTCGATTGAGGGGGAGGGGAGGAGCTGGTTTCCCCACTGCTATGAAGTGGGATTTCTGCAGGAAGCAATCGTCACCTGTGAAATACCTTATCTGTAATGCGGATGAAGGTGAACCAGGGACATTTAAAGATAGGGTCATTCTTACAGAATATCCCGACTTAGTTTTCGAGGGTATGACTATTGCCGGTTACGCTATAGGAGCTAAAGAAGGGATTATGTATCTTCGTGGTGAATATGCATATTTGTTAGAACACTTACAGAAAGTTTTGGCTAAACGAAGACACTTGGGGTTATTAGGTGAACATATATGTGGAAGAGAAGATTTTAACTTCGATATTAGGATACAATTGGGAGCAGGGGCATATGTATGTGGGGAAGAGTCAGCCTTGATTGAGTCATTGGAAGGAAAGCGAGGAGCTCCAAGAGATAGACCGCCATTTCCTGTTCAAAAGGGCTATTTGAATCAACCTACATCAGTAAACAATGTAGAGACATTATGTTGTGCAGCGAGGATAATAGAAAAGGGTGGTGAGTGGTTTGCTTCTATCGGAACTAAAGACTCTACGGGCACA
>JAOAHN010000092.1 GCA_026415215.1 Candidatus Hydrogenedentota bacterium | reverse complement strand
ACCTTGAATGAGCCGAAGATTGTGTATTTTTAACTCCCCAATCTGCCATCTCGCCTGGAGCATACTCACCAGTAACAAACCCCATCCCTGAACGGGAAAAAGCCTCCTTTTGACTACTTAAATTCGTTCCTACTCTTGAGTTTAGTGTGTCAGCCATCTTTTTCTTATTAGAAACAACTGGCTTAGAACCATCGTCATAATAGCCCATAAAATTACCAGCATAATCAGACATCCCTTCTCTAAACTTACTCATACCTCTTTTGTCAGTAGCTACTTCACTTCTACGAGATTCGTTTGAGCTACCATTCATCTCCTCATCAATTCCAATTGTTTTGTTTCTTACAAAACCTATATCAGAATCAACAGTTAAGCTACCATCGTTCTCTTTCCCAGTTGAAGGAGCTTCCTGATTTAGGTGACTCCCAGACTCATGACCATCATCTTTGCTTCCTACTTCCGAATCTTTTTCCTCTTTCAAAACCACAGCACTTCCCTCTACAGGTTCAGCACTGGGAGAAGAGAAAACTACATTACGAGTATCCACCTCAAAATCATTCGGAACTCCATTTTCATAAAATCTTAGCGCCAAACTAAACAACCCACCCATAGGTATACGCTGATTGTTAAATCCTACAACAAGAATTCTTACAGTATTCCCAACCCCAGATACAAGTAATTCCTTTCCTCCAGCAATTAGAACTTCACCAGGAATAGCCTCTATTACAGACCATCCGCTCGGCAGAATAGAAAGTTCAATTTGTACTCCACTTACTGATTCGTTCTCGCTTACATCAAGAAACCCTACAATTATAGCGGTATTCTCTACTACCGAAACCTCTATTCTAATCATCGCGGAATAAGATGGGGTAGATAAAAAGCTAAAAATAGAAGCTACCAACAAAATAATATAAAGTTGTCGCATTTTTATCCACACTATCCGGAGCAACCTTGTACCGAAATCATTCATATAAAACTATCCTAAATCAAAACCATCTTCCTTATTAGGATTAGGATGATACGCTCCATAATTGTAGATTTGTATAAGCCTAAGTAATTCATATAAATCTACTCGCCAATCACTCCCACGATTATAGTCGCTACTGTGTGGAAAGCAATCTTGAGACCCCGAAACCACTGAATAGCCATCCTCAGAATAACATTCGCAATACATCTTTCTACTATTGTAAATTTGAACCACCCTAAGCAACTCGTCTAAAGAGATTTTCCAATCCTTGTCTTTATCAGCAGTATGAAAGGAATCTCGCAGTATAGTTAAAGAGCACCCATATGCAGTAGTTGAAACTGATGTGCCTTGTGGAGTTGAAAGAACGGGATTTATCAATCTAATTTCCGTTGAAACCCCAAGTGCAGACTTACAAGCAACCAACTTCACCACCGCTATCACACCATTCGGAATAATATTCTGATTAAATCCTGCTATAATTACCCTCATCTTATCAGGGGACACACGGTTGTAACTGAGCTGTTTCTGAGCTGTGAGCGTGGCTTCACCGGGAAGAATTTCTGTTATCTCCACCAATTTGGAGGAATACTCAATATCAAATTGCATTGCACTAACTTTTTCAGTAGAAGTAGCAGATAATACTACCTGCAAAGATATATTCGAGCCTGCATATAAACTATTTGTTCCCCCACTTATTGATAGCACGGCAGAATTTCCCATACAAAGCAAGCATAAATAATAACTACACGATAACAAACCTATTTTTCGCCACTTATTAAACACCAATAGCTACCCTATTTAGAAGGATTCTCAGCGTAATCGAGAACTCCATTACCATTTGCATCCAGGTCTAATTCATTGGGTATACCGTCTCCGTCAGTATCTGATTCAGTACTACTATCCCGGTCAAGAAAATTAGGAATTCCATCACTGTCAGCATCATCTAAAAAGTCGGGAATTCCATTAGAGTCCGAGTCAAATTCACAACTCGAATTGCCAAGGCATATACTATCTTCTATAAAATCAGGCACCCTATTTCCATTAAGGTCAGTTATCTCTGGAACCCCCAAGGAGTTAAGCCACTCTTCAATATTCTCCTCCACACTCGAAGCAATCTGGGAGAAAAGGGTATCTACAATACTTTCCGCATTGGGTATCCCCAACTGTTTAAGGTAGTTAACGCAAACATTTCTAATACACTGGACAACAGGTATGAGCATTTCTGGGAATCCTTCCGTTTCGAAAAGATTCAACGAAGGAGTGAGTATCACTTCAAGGTAGGGAGCAACACAATTCCCTACATCGCGTAAAAATTGCTGGAAAATATCTTCATTCAAAGCCAAATATTGTAGGTACACATTAGATTGAAAACTCCTCTTCCACAGGTCAAAAAAATTGTCATAAATATCAGGAAGATTATTTCCATCCTCATCCGCAGAAGGTAACTTCTCAGCAATACTACCTAAGAGATGTCTAAGGTCAGAAACTCGAGTTACACTACCGAGGTTAACATCTATCGTTCCAAGATCCAGTTCATGCCCTAATGAAATATCCTTAAGAGGCAAAGAGAGATTATTTTGACCCAAAACTGGAAAGTTTAAGGGGAAAACAAAATATTTGTCTTCAACCTCCACCAAGGCTCCTATGCTCCAGCTCACCCCAACTGGAAGTAAAAGCCTGAATCCTCCTGTAGAGGAAAGAGTTTCTAATAAAATTCTCCCATCCTCAGACAACGCTACTATTTTGATTAAACCTTCTCTAATTTGTTCAGAACTCACATTGACAGCACCAATAACATTCTGGACTAACCCTCCAGTACCAAGCACTGTATTTATAAGTATTTGAACATCAAGAACATCCACTCCATGACTGTCGTTAACATCCGCTACTTGTGAAAATTCGCTAACTCCAATTGCAATGTTTATCCCTTGCTGAATATCTAAAATATCTATCTTCCCGTCCGCATTCACATCCCCTGATATAGGAACAGAAAAAGCCATATTTGCGAACGGAAAAGCCAATAACAACAAGCCTAATATGCTTGTTACTTGGCACCTAAGTTTAGAAGTCAAAAGGCGCTTCATCTTACATCCTCCTATAACTCTCCATTTTAATGAGGGTTGAAAAGAACTGAATAGATTAAATTCACAGAAAAATTTATCCCAATGAAACTAAAACAGCGGGAGGAGCATTTATCATTAATCCTAATTCTATGTAAAACTTAGACTTAGGAAAGAAAGATAAAGAAAAATTGAGGAAACAAGTTTCGGGAGAATATCCTGAATCTATTCGCTCTAACAAAATCTGCGAACTGCTATTCGGCTTTATCTCTTTCCTATCTAAAGACTTGTGAGTGCAAATAGTAACATTAACTGGCTGAAAGCTTCTATGTTCACTTTTTTTTGGAGGCTTCTTCCCTATCTCATTTAGAAGCACTTGGAAATCAGATACATCTAAGCTCCCATCACTGTTAAGATCCCCAAAATCTACCCCTACTAATTTACCCAGTATAATTGACTGAAGAACACTTAAATCACATACATCAACTTTACCATCTGAATTCAAGTCCGAATTAAAATTGCTTGATGTTGACAGGCAGAAAGAAACCAAATACCCAACTGTTAGAAGTAGCCACAGAATTCTAATCCTACCTGTCCTTTCCACCTTTTTACCTCTTAATTTCAGTAAAATTATATCAATTTTTTACAAAAAATGTGAAATTTTTTTGTAATATTTGCCGTTAATAATAGTAGAGAGTATTAGAGAAAGTAGAATTAAAAAAATTGAATATAAATTTAATATTCCCCGCTTGAGGAAGGGTGTCGTCATAGGAAGCTATAGGAAGCTCACTCACGCTCCCCTTGCCGTCCCTCCTTGAATCGCTCTCTCCTCTCCTCGGCTCCTTTCGACGCTCCGAATGACGACACCCCTTTTTTATTTTCCAGCGATAAAATTCTTTCTAACTCATACCATAAAGTTTTGATGCTATTCAGATTTTAGGAACTTATCAAACCAATTAAAAGCCTCCTCTTGCATCTCTAAATTAAACATATGTTCCACATCCCAAATTTTAGTGTATAGGTACTCACTTTTATCCTGTGATTTCCATACCTTCTCCATAATCAAGAAGGATTCTTCCACCCCCTCAATAGGAAATAAAGAATCGTATCTTCCGCTAAAGAAAAGCATTGGTTTAGGACAAGCCAAAGAGGCCACATCAGGTATATCAAGAAGTGTTGTTAAATTAGGAGCAAGCATTGAATACGCTGATTGTCCCAATGTTTGATTGTTTCCTGGAACCATAAGAGATTTAGTGGTAGCCATCCAGCATATTGAACATCCTACCTTAACTTTGTCCGACAGTGCGGAAAGCATCCAGGTTCTGTGTGCTCCCATGGATAGCCCAATAGCACCTATTTTATTAGGGTCGACCTCTGGCAGTGATCTGAGAAAATCAATAGAACGGATATCATCCCAAGTGATTATTCCAAGCCAAGTAGTTCCAAGATGATATATGTTAGAAGCAACTTTTTGCTGATTTTCATACCTGCTTCCTTCACATTGCTGTCTTTTCCCCCAAAATAATGCATCAATAGCAAAAACTACATATCCTCTTTTAGCAAGTTCGTCCCCTATAAACCTACCCCCGTAATATTTCTCCACCCAGTTCTTAGCATCTTCCTCTATTTCCCTACTTTCCATTATAGGTGCAATAACTTTCTCTTTACCTATACTGAAATGTGCACCATGGTCGTGTAGACATAATATAGCAGGAAATGGAGAAGACCCTTTGGGTATGAGCAAATAACCCGGGATCCTTTCCCAAGTTGAAATGTTAAGCACAACTTTGCGAGCAATATATTGACCCCTGTCCTCTTCACAAATCAAAGTAGGATTAAAAAACTCAAAAGGAGGTGGAGCCCCTAAAGACTCAAACACTACCTTTCTTGCTGTTTCTCGCCACTTATGAAAATCTCCAAACCTAATCGGGTCAAATCTTAACGAAGGCGTTAATTGTTTGAGCCACTGAGAAGTAAAAAGTGGTAAATCCCTCTCAATCGAACATTCCTTAATAATTTCGGTTGAGGTTCTTTTAAGAAGTCGTGATAAAACCGCTTTGAGTTCTGGTGTACCGGGTATGAGCAGATTCTCCACTGAGCGCTGTGAGGCGTAAAAGCCAAGCACAGAAGTAAAATATACTATCCCTTCAGGGGGAGCAGAGTCACTAATACTTATATCCCCTTCCAAATAATCACGACTATAATCTTTCTCCTCAAATCTCTTGTAAATACTCTCTAAATTATTTCCTGGTCTAACTAAACCTGCACTATACTCCCAAGAGTTTAGCCCACTAAAAATACTATTCTTGAACATAAAACCTAACATTCTCGCCTGTAGTACCTTTTCTATAGCTTTCAAACAATCTCCAAAGTATGGACTTCTATCCTTCAACACAGCACAAGCATTCATCAACTGGTGTGCATGTTCCAATCCTTGATTAACCAGAACTCTGCTCGACTTAGGATGAGGGTATCTCCAACCACCGACAGGGTCTACAGTATCAGCCAAGAATTTAGCCACTGCTTCTATAGTCTCATACAGTGCGGGTTCTCCTGGGTAAAGTTCATAAAGTTGGGGCAGTCCCTGAAGTGCATACCCCAATATATAGGGCTTAGGAAAAGGATTTTTGTAACCAGTTTGGTCATCGTCTATAAATGGAGTATCCTTTAATATGGGTTGCCCTCCTTGGGAAAAAAGATAATTTTCATTCAATTTTTCTCTAAGTTCCCTAAACAATCGTAGCGACTCTTCGCCCAATTCCTTTTTACCGAGGCTCCTATATAAGAGCATGAAGTCATCTACTACACCAATATTTCTGCACTCACCTGTGTTTGCGTGAATGCTCTTTTTCGCATACTCTGTCTGCCATTTCAAAGAGGTGCCATAGAACGGGTCTCCAGTCTCTTCGTATGCAAATAAAAAGTTAGCAAAGCCTTTGGTGCAAAAACTTACAGACTTGTTTGAACGCCACATAAACTCTTTATCATTTGCATGTTTTGAGGGATCAGATGCATTTATATTGTTGTATCTCGTCCCTCCAAAATCCTCTTTTCCACAATCACCCCACCATATTGACAGTTGTGAAAAATTTTGACACCACAAAAGAAATGTTTTACGAATATCATCGTCTCCAGTTCGAAGATATTCTCTATAAATTTCCGTATTGTGATTTAGTCTATTCATACCAAAAACAGAGTTTTGAGGTAAGGAAGACAGGTTACCGTAATCATCTCCGTAGAGTCGGGAAACTCTCATTGCATTCCTATGCCATTCAATACACTTTCTGACGATTTCATTCTCTGGCAGTGAAATAGAATCAACTCCTATCAAAGACCCATAAAATTCCAATGGCTTAGCTAACTTCACTTGCCCTTCTAATAACTCATCCCACATAGGCTGATCTTTAGGTCCAAGATATACACATGCAGTCCGCCACGCCATAGGTTGATGAGGAACTCTATCATCTCCTCTACTCCTGAAATACTTCACAGTCCAACCCTTCTCACCATAGGAGGCGGAAACCCCTCCTTTTTTCCAACAATGGGCATCAGGAAAACCTAATACCATAGATGAGGTATACAATTGACATCCCACTCCGGAGGAAAAATCAAGATTTAAATTCTCGGAGATTTTTTCCATCCCATTATTCTTCGAATACAGCAACTCCTGCTCACCATCTATAAAAAAGCCAAATTCCGGAGAATATCCATCCTCTTCTGCCCACCTCTGTAAACTAAATTTTATTGAAAATTGCCCTAAAGAGTTTGCCCTCAACTCTAAAATAGAGGGGAATTCTTTATGCCACATTAACCATCTAATCCATATATAAAACTTTCCAAATTCCACAATCTCTGATTGCTCTTCCTCTGCTATAAATTTCTCCCCATTTAAAAATGGTGTGAAGGTTACCTTACCAAAAGGAGTATGTGCCTCCAACCTACCATCCCCGTATGAAAAAAGCAAATCACCAATCTTGACAGAAGAAAAATCTGAAAAATCCAATCTTCTTCCTTTTTCACTTGGTCCCCCCTTTATTAGAAGATACTCCTTTTGTCCCGAAGTAAATTCATCTACAAAAGAAATTATCATTCTTTTGACATATTTTGCATCACCACCATAAGTAGTCAGCACTCTGTAGTCTGGTTCTAAAATGTTCCCAGTATGGTCTCTTATCTCAAATGAAGCCTGTTCCGTAGCAAAACCATAAGGTAAAGGTAAACTGACCCTCACGAGTTGTTTTCCTAAAAAATTTGTCTTTACCGAGAATCTAAATTTATCCTCATAAGGAGGTAATTTTGGCTCAACCTCTCCTGAATTTACCCTCTCCATTCTAAAAGCATTAAACCAAAATTCAGAGTTACAATCGAAAGACGCAGAGACTGTCAATTGAGTAAGCAAAATTTCAAACACTAATAAACTTATTGTAAAAATATTTATCCTCTTATCCATCCTAACTCTCCTACTAATAATATTTTTCTCCATATAGTAGGGTAATTAAGAGGAAAATTTAAAAAGAAAATTAAAAATAGGCTGGGATGAAGACATACCCAGCCTCTCTTTTGTCTATACACGATTATTATTAAAATTTAGATTAAAGTCACACTATTGCTCTTTTGGAAGTTCTACAGTATCACCACCTTGGCCTTGATTCTCGATTCCCAATAGCTCAACTTCGAAAATTAACAACGAATTAGGAGGTATAACTTGATTTCCCTCCTTACCGTATGCAAGGTCGGGAGGAATAAATATCTGCCATTTGGAACCCACAGACATGAGTTGAACAGCTTCAGACCATCCTTTTATCACACGGTTAAGGGGTAAATTTACAGGTTCACCACGATCGTAAGAACTATCAAACACGGTCCCATCAAGTAGAGTCCCTTTATAATGGACCTTCACAGTATCCGTCTCTTTCGGCTTAGGTCCGTCTCCTTCTTTTAATACTTTATATTGAATTCCAGAAGGATGAGTTACTATACCCTCTTTATGTTTATTTTCCTCTAAAAACTTCTTCGCTTCTTCTTCATTCTTTGTGGCTTGTTCTTCTCTCCTCTTCATTTGAGCATTCACTAAATTCTGTTGAAAGGAGCGAATGGAATTCTGCATTTCTTCATCGGTCATTGCAAGCTTTTTCTTTTCTAAAACATCATTAATTGCCTTTACGAATACATCGAGGTTAGGCTTCTGTCCAATTAGTTCAAAAGTCTTAGCTACATTCACTCCCAGTGTATAACATAATTTATCAATATCACTCTCTAACTTTAGCTCCTTGCCTTCCTCTCCGTGCACTAAGACCGGAACAGATAACATCGCAAACACAGTCAGGTAAAAAAGAATAGATTTTAGGGTAGACATTTGATAAATCTCCTTCAAGGTTTTCATTTTTGAGGCAAATTACTTTACCCCCTATCAACGGTGTAATAGCATACTCCCGTATACAAGTATAAATCAAATTTGCAGAATTTAAAAGGCACAGTCACAGAGAGCTTTTAACCAATAACCATAAAGGTCTCTGAGAATATCTTCAACTGTAAAGGTAGGATACCATCCAACATGAGATGACAACTTTTCATGAGTTCCATAAATACAGTTAACATCTACCCTTCTAATTTTTGAAGGGTCGATAACTATATCTGGTTCTATCCCACTAATACTTTTCAAAACATCGATTGCATATCTTAAGCTTACAGCCCTCCCGCAACACAGATTATATACTTCGCCTGGGAAGCATTTTAATGCAATCAACTCATAGGCTTTTACCACATCCAAAACATGCAAAAAATCCCTCTCTACATCCAGATTACCCACTGACAAAACTCTATCTCTGAAACCGAGACTCATCTCTGCAAACTGTTTCGCGAAACTTGACAAAACAAAACGCTCATTCTGCCCTGGTCCAGAATGATTAAATGGCCTTACAATTACCGCAGGGAAACCAAATTGTTTATGGACAAATTGACAATATAGGTCTGTAGCGGATTTCGATATGGAATAAGGATTATGTGGATTCAAAGGGTGATTTTCATCTACAGGCAAATAATTTGGCGATCCATAAACCTCAGATGTACTTATGTAAACGAATATTGGGGCTTCATTCTTCGTTAACAAACGCTCAATCCACTTAATCGCGGCTAAAGTATTTACTCTAAAACATTCACCAGGATTCTGAATAGAATCAGGGACAAAGGTTACTGCGGATAAATAGAATATATGCGTAAAACTATCAATGATTTCTAAAATCTTTTCTAAATCATTCTCGTTAGTAATGTCACATATATTTATCCCTTCTCCAGGAGTCAAGTCGCAAGCATACACATTCCAACCATTTCCTTTCAGATAGTTTACGAGATGACGCCCAACAAATCCATTACCACCCGTAACTAATGCAGATCCTCGCATTATATCTCCTTTTGGAGCTTCATCTGTCTTTCTACAAATTTTAAGTCCGCATCTACCATCATATGGACAAGTTGTTCAAAAGTATGCTTTTTACGCCATCCAAGTTTAGACTTCGCTTTAGAACAATCTCCCAGTAGCAAATTCACCTCTGCGGGTCTATAAAATCTCGGATCTGATTTGACATACTTCTCCCAATCCAAACCTACATAAGAAAAAGCTATCTCGCAAAAATCTCTGACACTATGAGTCTCTTCGCTCGCAATTACATAGTCGTCTGGTTCGTCTTGCTGTAGCATTAGCCACATAGCTTCAACATAATCCCCTGCAAAACCCCAATCCCTTTTAGCATCAAGATTACCCAGAAGTAATTCATTTTGCAAACCGTGAACGATTCCCGCTACTCCATAGGAAATCTTTCTCGTAACAAACTCTAATCCCCTTCTTGGCGATTCGTGGTTAAACAAAATCCCAGAACACGCAAATATTCCATAACTCTCTCGATAGTTCACCGTAATCATATGCCCATATACTTTCGCAACACCGTATGGGCTCCTCGGATGAAATGGTGTAGTTTCCCGCTGAGGAGTTTCGCAGGCTTTCCCGAACATCTCACTTGAAGATGCCTGATAGAATCTTATAGAAGGATTTACCACCCTAATTGCCTCAAGCACCCGAGTTACCCCCAAAGCAGTTACATCTCCGGTAAGAATAGGTTGTTTCCACGATGTTGGGACGAAAGATTGCGCTGCAAGATTATATATTTCATGAGGGTTAGATTCTTCTACTGCCTCTATCACTGACACTTGGTCTGTCAGATCTGCCTGAATTAAATGAAGTCTATCCTGAATATGGGCTATTCTCTCAAAAGGCTCCGTGCTGGAGCGTCTTACTATCCCATAAACTTCATACCCTTTTGATAACAGAAATTCAGCAAGGTAAGAACCATCTTGTCCCGTAATTCCTGTTATAAGTGCTCTCTTTTTTTCACTCATCTTGTATCCTTTCAAGAAATATTATAAAAACTTTTGAACCATTCTATATACCTCTTAATTCCTTCCTCAATGGGAGTCACGGGCTTGTAGTCAAGTAAAGTTTGAGCATGGGTAATGTCTGCATAGGTAATCTCAACATCACCGGGTTGTGGTGGAAGCCATTCAATCTTTGCAGGCTTTCCTGCATACCTGGATATCAACTCTACTAACTCTATTAAGGTCACCGTTCTACTCTCACCTAAATTAAAGATTTCATATTTGAATGGTCTCTGAATACTCTTTATAACCCCATCAAGTATGTCATCTATATATGTATAATCTCTCGCAGAGGTCCCATCTCCATATAGAGTTACAGGCTCTCCTGAAAGTATTTGCTTAGTAAACTTATGGATAGCCATATCCGGTCTTTGCCTCGGACCGTATACTGTGAAAAACCGAAGAAGCGTTACATTTAGCCCGTAAACCTTGCTGTACACATGCGCCTGTAATTCATTAGTCCTTTTGGTCACTGCGTAAGGACTTATTGGGAACATAACTGGGTCCTCCTCTGAGTACGGTAGAGACTTACTTCCCCCGTAAACAGAGGAACTTGAAGCAAAAACAAGATGAGATGGACGAAAATCCCTGCAAGCATCTAAAATCACTTGAGAACCAATTATATTAACTCTATAGTATTCCTCAGGATTCTCTAACGAAGGTCTAACACCAGCTCTCGCTGAAAGGTGAACCACTACTTCCGGCTTCTCTCTCTCAAAGATTGAATATATAGCTTCTCTATTACATATATCCTCTTGATAAAATTTAAAAAGAGAAGATTTAAATGCGGTCTCTAAATACCTTTTCTTTATTTCAGCAGGATATGTAGGACTAAAATCATCTATTCCTACTACTTCATCCTTAAATCCAAGTAATTTGTCAGCAAGATTTGACCCAATAAAACCTGCAACTCCAGTGATAAGAACCTTCATAATACATCTTTCTCCACATTCAAATTCTTAAGGTATAAAGTTTAATAAAAATCAACTGACCCTGACAACCAGAAAAATCTAAATTCACTAAAGATTATGCGGAATTTGCCGATAATATTTATAGAAGCCTACACATGGAAGTTAAGGCAAGGGATGACAAGGAAGTCAGTGTGAACGAAAGTTCACCCCAGAGTAGCGCCATGACAGGGATGTCATGGCGTTTTTAATTTTTATGGAATATAAGAAATGTAGGAAATATTACCCCTTCCTTTATAATAGTAACACTTATAAAATAAGTTTAGTGGAGTTGCCTAAGATTCATACACTTAGAATAAATATGCTTTTTTTACGAATATTAAGGAACTAATAAGTTAACACTTTACATCTATAAGCAGATACGCTCGAGAACCACTTATAAAAGAGAGATTCAACAGGCTCAAGACTAAAATATATAAATCTCTGAAGTATAGAAACACTGATTAAGGATGCGAAGTAGAACGGAAATTAATGAAAGCAAATAAAAAAGCATTCCAAAACCGGGGATAATAAGCTGAGTCAATCATAATTTGGATATAATTAAATTAAAATATAATCCATATTGCTATTAGCGAAATAATTAAGAGGAAATTATACAATATGCCTAAAGAAATAGAAAGAAAGTTTTTAGTCAAATCTGATGAATGGCGTTCAAATATAAGTCAAACTACATTTATAAAGCAAGCATATATATACACAGGTCCACCTATAGCCCTCAGGGTGAGAATAACTGACGAAAAGTGCACACTAAATTTAAAAAAGGCAATCTTAGAAACTACAAGAGATGAATACGAATATGAAATACCCAGAAACGACGCAGAAGAATTAATTGAGAAATTTGCCACCGGCTTTCCAATAGAAAAGTACCGACATATCATCTATTACAAAGGAATGAAGTGGGAAGTAGATGAGTTTCTCGGGAAAAACAAGGGGCTTATCCTTGCAGAAGTAGAAATTCCAGATCCACTTATTTCATTAGACATTCCCAGTTGGATTGGAAATGAAGTTAGCAACGACATACGATACTTAAATTCTTATCTTTCTCTTCACCCCTACTCTACCTGGTAACCAATCTTCTCAATGCGCAAATTCTGAACCCAACAATCTAATTAACCAAATTAGACATTTCCTGACAAACCGGTTACAAGGTTTGCAATAACAGAAATTACAGGTTCTTGTCCAGGAACATCGTTATCGTAAACATTCGGGTCTGGAATATACCTGATAAATTCCGCATGGCCATCCATATATAACACATTACACCCACCAGGAATATGATTAAACAAAGGCTCCTTAGCAGCAGGAGTAGCAAATGTGTCTAACATAATCCAAACCGAACTTTGAGCGTTATTAGCACTGGAGGGATTGTTAATATCTGTTATTAGAAACCTTTCTACACCTTCTCTAAGCCTATAAACAACATCACTTCCCCCGTTGCCGTAACCACGCCAAGGCGAACCCTGATAAGCCAGATTAGAATCCGAATCCATTACTCTTACAAGAGCTGCCGGATTAGTCCCATTTATATAACTCACTACATCATTAGTATACGCCATATAAAGTCCATCGAGAGCTGCACCAAACTGAATAGGACCCGGTATAGAAGTATCAAAAGATTGATTTCCAAGGGAAATTAACAAACCTACTAAGAGAAATAGACTAATAGGAGCAGATGGTTTCAAATTATCAAACACCCAGCCAAAATATGCATAACTCGCGTCTACAATATGGCTAACCTCTAATAGATTTCCTTGCACATTTTCCAAAGACCTCCTATGCTCGGCTGCTTGCGCATCCGAAGGACAAATGATGATATACGGATCAGTCAAATATTCAGGATACAATACACTAACTTGGGGACCCACCGCTATATCCCTCGCATCTTGACCCATTGCGTGTTTTAAAGGATTGTAAGTCTGCATCATAGGAAATCTTTCACCCTTACTCTCATTTGCATACATCTTAAATACAAGGCCCCACTGTTTCAAGTTATTTTGGCAACTCGACCTTCTCGCCGCTTCACGAGCCCGCGCCAATGCAGGCAACAAAATGGCCGCCAATATACCAATTATGGCAATAACAACAAGAAGTTCAATTAAGGTAAATCCTTTTCTCATGGCTTTAA
>JAOAHN010000088.1 GCA_026415215.1 Candidatus Hydrogenedentota bacterium | reverse complement strand
AGGTACTCCTGAGGGTGTAGTGGAAGGTACTCCTGAGGGTGTAGTGGAAGGTACTCCTGAGGGGGTAGTGGAAGGTACTCCTGAGGGTGTAGTAGAAGGTGAAGGTGAAGGCACAATTGAGTTGGTTGAAGTTCCTTATGTGATTGGGTTAGATGAGGCGAGTGCAAATAGTCAGATAATAGATGCAGGTTTAGTAGTTGGTAGTGTTTATGAGGTATGCAGTGATGATTATCCATCGGGATATGTAGTGGCTCAGGATCCTGCTGGTGGAAATACTGCAGAATTAGGTAGTGCAGTAGATTTGTGGGTGTCGTGTGGCCCTTGTGTAGATGTTCCAGATGTAGTAGGGAAAGACCAATCTGATGCAATAAGTGATATAGTTTCCGCTGGTTTAGAGGTTGGTTCGATTATCCAAGTTTGTGACAATGACATACCATATGGTTATGTTGTTGCTCAGGATCCTGGAGCAATTACGAATACTTGCTTCTTGCCTAATACTGATGTAATTCCTGTAGACATATATGTCTCTTGTGGGCCTTGCACCACTATACCGGATGTGACTGAACTACAGCTGACTTCTGCAATAAGTGTAATTGCTGGCTACGGTTTAGTAGTTGATGACATAATTTCTGTATGTGATGATGATTTACCTGTAGGTACAGTAAAGGCGCAAGATCCATTGCCTGTTACCAATAGTTGTGTGCTTCCCAATACTACAGCAGTTCCAGTTGATTTGTATGTAGTGTGTGGACCTTGCTATTCGGTTCAGTTCCCGTATGTGGTAGGTAACTCTGAGGCACTTGCAGTTGCGATACTGACTTCTAATGGATTCAATGTAGATGACATCATATATATATGCAGTGACGATGTACCATCAGGATATGTAATATCTCAATACCCGCCATCTGATCCTAACACTCCGCCAGTTGTTAATACTTGCAATTTGGATGTTGATTTGACTGTTTCAACTGGTCCGTGTTAATAGTTTATTGAGATAACAATAATTTCTGAGTATATATTAAATTAGGCTCTTCTAATAGAAGAGCCTAATTTTTTTATGAGAATGGTGTAGAACTTTGTAATAGAATTGAGGATAATTGAGTTTTTATATGATAAAATTGTTTTGATAGGTTTAAATAAATAAGAAAGGAGTGGATAGTTATGAAGATAAAGGTGTTTAGAGTTTATTTGTCTGTTATTCTTGTTCTGGTATCTCATAGTTTTGTTTTCAGTGAAGATATTAAAGCAGTTGTTGCTTATTCCGATGGGAGAATTGTAGAGGTTACTGAGGAAAATAGAAAGGGAATCTTCGGAGATGAGAAATTACTCCAAAAGGATATTTTTATATCGAATGGTATAACATTCAATATCCAATATCAAGATGTTAACACTGGTTTTAATGATCCTACATGGGGTTCTCAGAGGAAGCAAGTTTTAGTTAATGCTTTGGGTTATGTGGCGGATGTACTGAATATCTCTGGAGGAAAATTGGATCTTAATGTCTCTTCCGTAGTTATTGCAGGACAATTTTTGGCGAGTGCTGGTCCGATCGTAGTTTGGACTTTACCATTGAATCCTGGAGTTAATAATGGAAGTGCATACCAGCATTTGCTCAATGGTTCTACAGATCCCAATGGGCCTTCTTATCCAGATATGCAGTTAACTGTGAATTGGAATTATAACTATTACTTAGGAACGGGTACGCCATTGTCTAACCAGTTCGACCTGCTTAGCGTGCTAATACATGAGATTACTCATGGCATTGGTTTTCTTACATCTATAGCCTATAATGACTCCCAGTGTGGCGGGAATAGGCCTAATGGAACTGGGTGGACTGGTAGCCAGCCAGATATATATACTTCGGTGGATACTTTTTTGGTTACAGGAAACAATAACCGTTTTATAAACTCCTCGTTTTATTTTATAGGACAGGGTTACTATTTTACTGGAGGAGATAATGGTGTGTATATAAATGCTTCTAATGTGGTCACAGTATATGGTGGTAGGCCGAGGATATATGCACCTTCTACCTATCAATGTGGTAGTAGTATAAGCCATTGGAATAATCTTGGTGGTGTGATGGATCCGAGCATAGCCCCAGGAGTAGTGAGGAGGGAGTATCTTCCTTTTGAGGTGGCTCTTCTTAAAGACATTGGATATGTTAATGCTTCATTGCCCACTCAAGAAGGCGAGGGCCAAACTGAGGGTGAGGGGGGGGCATCTGAGGGTGAAGGTATTTACGAGGGTGAGGGAGAAGAATGTTATTTTATATGGATAGCACCTGATTTTGATAATGAAGGAAGGGGGTTTTACACTGAACTGTCTAATAGGCTTGGCATACCTACTATAAACTGGGAAACAACAGATTTTGATGGCGGAGGTATTCCTGATTCGTGGGAAATAGCTGTTTTGAAAAGGGCTATATTTACACCTAAGGTTCTTTGGAGATTAGAAGCTACATGTGTATATATACATAACCTAAACTTATTAAAAAGTGAACCTCAGTATGATTTGTGGCTTCGCCCTTATGAGCATGTGTTAGCTGGGTTACTCGCTTTGAACTCTGATATTCAGGAATTGTTAATAAATCAAGTAAATCTGATAAATAGTTATGAAACTATCAAAAGAGTTGAGAAAGCCTCTGAGGAACTTTTATCCCCCTATGGAGATGCTGATTACGATGGGTTTAATAACAGGACGGAGTACCTTAATTGTCTAAATGCAGGACTATTATTGAACGACTTTGTGGAAGTAGTTTTAAACCCTGAGTTAGATGGAACTTTATCCCCGTCAGAAGCTTTGTCTATTAACTTTTCAGTCGTTTTCTTTGTTTTACTAATGTTGATTTCTGTGGGTATATATGCCGTGTATGTTACAGAAAGAGATAGAAGAAGGGATTTAATAAGATAAATAGAAAAAGGGAGTTATTGAGGAGGTTATTTACTGAATTTTTTTCTGAGTAATCCTAAAATTTGAGATGCTGTATTTTCCCATGTAAATAGAGCGACTCGCTCGTTACCCTTTATGATTATTTCTTGGCGTAGCTCTGGGGAAAGGCTAATTTTTTCCATCGCGTTTTTTATGTCAAGAACATTATATGGGTTAACAAGTAGACCTGCATCTCCTACTACTTCTATAAGAGAGGAACAATTAGATGTAATTACAGGAGTTTCACACTTCATTGCTTCTACTATTGGAAGTCCAAAACCTTCCCATAATGAGACAAGTATTAAAGCCTCTGCAGAGCTTATAAGAGCTATTTTTTCATCTTCATCTTCGACATACCCTAAGTAATGAATCCTCTCAGCGTATTTAGAATTTTGCATTTTGGATAGTATTGGTTCATATAGCCAACCTAAGCTTCCGACTATTACGAGATGAAGAGGGGAATTCGTATTTGTGTCAAGAAATAACTCAAAAGCTTCTATCATTCTAATTATATTTTTCCTTGGCTGAATTCTTCCAAGGTATAGAAAAAAGGGGAATTCGAGATGATATTTTTTTCTTATTTCTATTTGTCTTTCTTGAGGTGTCCTTTTTATATTTCTGTCAACTCCTAAAAGCACCGTGTATATTCGAGATTCTAACTCCGGATAGATGCTTAAGACTCTTTTTTGGGTGGATTCGCTAATGGCTATAAAAATCTGAGTGGTTTTGACTGCCATATAAAGTTGAAATTTAGCTTTAACTCTAAACTTCCATGTAAATTCGGAGGGAAAATCATAATATGCAATGTCATAGATAGTGGAGCACTTGGGAATGTTGACAAACCATGGTACTTGCAGAGACGGAGAGAAAAATACATCAGGATGGTCTTTTTTTAATGCTTTGGCAAGTAAAGTATTTGTCCAAAATTTAGCTTTCCCAAGAATTTTTATATCAACATTTGATGAAGGTTTTAAAGGAAAAAAACTTTTAGGCTCCTCGTCTATGTATACGATTAGTCTATCTTCTCCGAGAAGCGGTGCCATGGCTTTCAATAACTCGGAGCAATACTGTCCACCGCCTACTCTATGTTTGTCATTAGCTAATCTTCCATCAAAACCAATAAGCATTTTTGTTTTTTATTTTTTTAGCGTTTAAAATGATAAAATGTAAAAAAGAGATTAGTTTTAGGATAAAGTATACCAAAAAGTTGAGATAGTACATTTAGTTTGTTAGTTATAAATTAAAATAACTTTTGTCAATTATGAATATTAATGGAAAGGGCTATCTGGTTTATTGAGAACGCTGTATAAATGTTAACAAGAGCCTCATTTAGTGTTGGGGCTAATGCAAGATGAGAAGAATTTTTGTTGAAGGTAGAATTATTAAAATTAGAGTATCTTAATATTACTAACAAGACTTAATATAAAAGTTATTTAGTCACTTTGATAAATTAGGAGAGATAGGCTATTACTACGAGAAATCCTTTGGACACTGAAGTTACTAATAGGAGATACTCTAAAGCAAAAGTAGAAACTATTTTGTGCCGGTGGAAAAGTGTTGTAGCTAAATTTGAAAAGAATAGTTTGTCCAACTATATACATAGCTGTAGTAAAGGATATATGAGTTGGTTAACTAACCCTACACAAGGAAAATAGTAAATGTTGAGTTGGCACAAAGACGACGAAAGTAAGAAAAAAGCTGGAATTAAAGGCAGAAGTAATAAAGAGGGTCTTGCATCTTCCCAACAAGGATTTAGTTCTCACAAAAGGTTAGGAGAGATTCTTCTTGAGGATGGTTTAATCACATTAGAACAATTAGCAGAAGCATTGAAAATTCAATCGGAGACTGGGAAGTTTTTGGGATGCATCTTAATAGAGAAGGGATACATTTCTAAAGAGGCTATTTCATCTTGTTTGATAAAGCAGTGTAGGGTTCCTCATATAAATCCTAAGGAATATGATATTTCAAATGAAGTATTGAGACTTATTCCAGAAGAGGTATGCAGGAGGAGAAATCTAATACCGATAGACAAATTAGGTAGGATATTGACGGTTGCAATGGTGGACCCTTTGGATACAGAAGCTTTAGAAGAAGTAAAAACTTTCTGTTCCGACTTGCGGATAAAACCTATTCTTTGCAGTTGGGAGGATCTTCAAGAGGCTCTCGATAAAGCTTTCAAGAAAGGGGCAAAGATAATTAAAGATGAATATAGTTCTATAGAAATAGGGTCTGGGGTAAAAGATGTAGATGCTACTTACGCTACTTTAGAGGAGCCCCCTTCTGTTCCTGAGGAGGTTTTAGAAGAGTTGGAAAAAGGGGTTGCTCAGGGTCCAAAATCGTTAAGGGGTGATTCTGTTCAGGAGCCATCGCAACTGTTACAATCTCCTGTTAATAAACTGTCTTCTGAATCCGCGCTCTCTTCTCCCCATGTTGTTATTGATACTTCAGTTGTTCAAGCTATACAAGAACTTCCTCGGATACTATCAGAGTCTATAAGAGAATCTCTGACTCAGATTACCATAAATATCCCTCCTCCCCAGTCACAGATATCTGATTCGGATATTGCTAAATTCTATACTTTGCTTGGTGAATTAAAGGAGAGTTTTAGTGTCTCTGTTAGGGAGTTGATGGATAAAATTCATTTTCAGTTGGGTCAGGATATTGTTAATAGACAGACGGAGTTAGTAAATGTTCTCAGAGAGAATGTAGCTGGAGTTATCCAAGAAGCAATTGCATCGATGATTGTTCAGTTTAAGTCCGAGCTCACAAATTTGGATAAGAATTCGAGATCTACTTCTGAACAATTAGTGGGTGTGTTTAGAGAAGGAATAACAATTCTTTCAAATCAAATATTAGAAGGGGTGTCTAAAGAAATAGGAATCTCAACTAATGCAGTTGCTCAAATGTCCTCGGAATTGGCTAAGAGTCTGAATGAGGTTGCTAATAGATTGGAGAGACTTGATTCTACAGTCGCACAAACGGAATTAGTTTCAGAAAAAATAGAAGGAACACTTAATACGGTCAGGGATTCCATAATAGAGGGAATTCAATCGAGTTTGGAGAAATCTTTTGATAAGTTGATGGCAGAACTGAAATCTCAACCTAAGGAAGCGGAACCTGACCCTATTATAGTAGAGCTTGCAAGTGTAATTAAAAAATTGGATCAGGCCATTTCTGAGAATAGAAAAGTTCAGGAATTACAGTCTTCTGCTTTAGCGCAATTAAGTGAAAAGGTTGTTGAATCTATCCATGCAACTTCATCCCAAACTATAGACCAGTTAAGAGAGTTACATAGAAGGGTAGATTTAGAGGTAGATAGAAAAAAGGAAGAAAAAACATCTGCAGATATTTTAATACCAGAACTTAAGCAGGTAGTGGAGGAACTAAAGGAATCTGTTCAGAAAACCAAGGAAGTTCACGAAGAACAGGCTCAGAAAATCGCGAGGCTTACTGAAACCACTCTTGAGTCTGTCCAGCAGACAACTCAGTTAGTGGAGACCTTAACGATTTTAGAAGGGAAAAGAATAGAGACATTAGAAGAAAAGAAACGGCGGTTATCATCTGTTGCTCCATTTGGCAAGACCTCATCAGAGCCCCCACCGGAGGCCAATGAATCTGATAAGGAAGTTTGGAAAGCGTTAGAATCAGAACAACCCTTGGAGACATTGACATTTGATAACTTTTTCCCGGGAAGTGCAAATGCCTTTACATTTAAGCTCAGTAAAGCTGTTGCGGAAAATCCAGGAACGGAATATAATCCGTTTTTCTTATACGGTAATGTAGGCATAGGTAAGACGCATTTAATAAGTGCTATAGGGAATGAGATTCTTAAAACACATCCGAAAATGAGAGTAGGATATGTGTCAGCTAGTCATTTTGCAAGGAGGTTGAGCGAGGCTTTAAGAGAAGGGGCACTTGATTTATTCCGTGAGAACTATTGTCATTGGGATGTTTTAATCCTTGATGATATACAGTTTATGGGTGGGAAAGTAGAGGCCCAAGAGGAGTTCTTCCATGTTTTTAATGTTCTCCACCACAGTAAGAGACAGATAATAATTGCGAGTGACAAAGCTCCAGATAAGTTAGGAATGTTAGAGCAGAGATTAGTTTCGAGGTTTGCTAGTGGAATTGTGGCGGAGTTAAAAGCACCTGAGTGGGAAACAAGGATGCAGATTCTGAGAAATCAAGTTAGAGAAGCGGGTGTTCAAGTTCCTGAGGAAGTGCTTGGCTTAATAGCTATGCGCGTACCAAATGATGTACGGAAAATGATGGGCTCACTAAAGAAAATAATTGCTTTTGCGAGACTTGTGGGACAGAGTATAACTTGTGAAATGGCTGATGAGATATTGAGTCACTTGGGCACAACTGCTGCTGCATAGTTTATGAATATATTCTTTTGAATAGGGTGCTGTGATGTGTTTTATGAGGTGATGATTAAAGATTTATGGTAAATAGAGGTAGATGGTATAATTAAAAACATAAAAAATTTTATCGTTTTTTCTGGAGGAGATAAGAGTGAGAACTGCAAAAAAGAGACTTTCAGAGTTACTTTTAGAGATGGGGCTTATAACAGAAGAGAAATTAAAGGAATGTATACAACTTCAAAAGCAGACTGGTAAAAGTTTGCAGGATATACTTTTAGAAAAGGGGTATATTACTGAGGAAGAACTTGTAGAAACTATAAGTGAACAGTTACAAATTCCACATATTAGAGTTTCAAATTATTCAATTCCTAAAGAAATTCTTGAAATAGTTCCTGAGAATATCGCGAGAAATCATCAAATTCTCCCAATTTCAGTCACAGGGGATGTTTTAACCCTTGCAATGGCTAATCCACTGAATATTATGGCAATTGATGAGATTACAATGATAACTGGTAAGATGATAGAGCCTGTAGTTGCCTTACCTTCTGAACTCAGAGAGGCGATTGAAAGAAACTATAGGGGAGATAGGACTTCTGAAATTTACGAGACAATCCTGGCAGAACATTCCCAGCGGCAGGATGAATTAGAAGAAATTGCTACTTCAGTTGAAGAAGTGGAAGATGTTACTAAAATAGAAGAAGTTGAGGAAGATGAGCCGGTTAAGAAACTTGCACGGCTTATTGTTTTGGAAGCACTTGAAAGGAGTGCATCAGATATACACATAGAACCATTTGAAAGGATGATTAGGGTTAGATATCGTGTTGATGGGGTGTTAGAAGAGGCGAAATCTCCGCCTAAGAGCATGCAGGCTAATTTAATAGCCCGCTTTAAAATTCTCTCTGGCTGTAGAATAGATGAGCATAGATTGCCTCAGGATGGTAGGTTTAGAATTAAGTATCATGGTAGGGAGATAGATTTTCGTGTTGCTTTTTTGCCTTGCAAATATGGGGAAAAGATTGTACTTCGTGTGCTCGATAAAAGCAATTTGATGCTTGACCTTGAGCAGATGGGATTCGAACCTCAACCCCTGCAGGCACTTCAACAGGCATTGAACATGCCCCATGGTATGATACTGCTTACCGGTCCTACTGGAAGCGGAAAAACCACTACACTTTATAGTTGTCTTAACAAACTTAATACAATTGAATATAACATAGTGACTGTTGAAGACCCGATTGAATATGAGTTATTTGGTGTGAATCAAGTTCAGGTTCAGCCCAGAATAGGATTTACCTTTGCAGAGGCTTTAAGACAGATACTACGCCAGGATCCTGATATTGTAATGGTGGGAGAGATTCGTGACAGTGAGACCGCGGATATAGCGGTAAAGGCAGCTTTGACAGGTCACCTTGTGCTTAGTACTCTCCACACGAACGATGCGCCTGGTGTGTTCCCGAGACTTATTGATATGGGTGTAGAGCCCTTCCTCGTGCAGTCGTCAGTTGCACTTGCAGCAGCCCAGAGGTTATTGAAAAGAGTGTGTAAAGATTGTAAAGAGCCAATATCAGTTCCGAAAGATGTATTAGAGAGAATTCAGTTTAGAGGTTTTCCTCATATTCCAAATTCACAATTTGTCAGGGGAAGAGGGTGTCCTAAGTGTAGAGAAACAGGTTACAAGGGTAGAATAGCGTGCTTAGAAGCGATGTTGAATTGGTCTGAAATTCACCCATTAGTGTTGAGTAGAGCCTCTGCTTATGAGATTAAAAAACAAGCCATTATTTGTGGGATGCAGACACTTAGGCAAAATGGACTTGCCCTCGCTGCGAAGGGAATCACTTCTATAGAACAAGTCCTTGAACACACCATACCAGATTAATCACTCAGTTTGTGAGGTGTTAAGAAGTGCTTTGGATTATAAGAGGAGTAAGAGGTGTAATATTTTTTAGTTTGTTGTTAGCTTCGTGTGAAATGGTAATATTTAGGATAGAAGGGGAAGTGGTAGACATCAACGGTGAACCCTTACCTGGTGTGTGTGTTTCTTCTTCTCAAACTTTTGACTATGCTATTACAGATGCTAAAGGTAAATTTTATTTCACTTCATTGAAGCCTGTAAGTAAGATAGATTTGATTAAGTCAGACTACCTACCGATTCGAATAGAATTAACTCAGATGCAAAATGCTAAGGTTAATCTGGGGAAGATCACACTTGTTCTAAAACCTTTTACCCAAGGGGTATATTACTATGATAGATTATCAAAGAGATACATAATGCTATCGTATTCACAAGTTAAAAGGGTTAAGTTTGAGGAAAATATTTTTCTTCCCAGTGTTGCTAGGAATGAGATTGTAAAAGTTAAAGTTTCCCCTCTAACTCTTTATGTTTATAAGATGCCACATTATGATGTAAAGCTTTATAGGATGAAGTTGGTAGATCTTAAGATTGATAAATCTGGGGAGGGGAAATTGAAAGATAAAACTGAAAAAGAAGAGCAAAGCCAGGTCTTCGTTCCTGACGAGCCAGTAATGGTTCATACCCGTTTTATATCTATGGTAGATAATACCCTTTTCATAATAGAACCATTAAGGGAGTTAGAACCAGGCTATTACTGCATAAATTGGGGAGCTTTTGAAACTCCATTTCCCAAAATCCCTGATAATTATTTATTTGAGTATGAAGATGAATCGAATGAGGAGAAATAGATTGTGATTGATGTTTATTGTTTAATTAGCTGGAATTGTTGTTACAAATTGTTAGGATGTTGTAAGGAGTGGTGATGAACGGAACTTTCCAAGAGAATTTACCTCCCTTTTTGTCCAGAGAGAATTTAAAAGTTAAGTTAGAGCAATTTGAAGGTCCTTTTGAAATATTACTTTACCTAATAAGAGAGCAAGAAATAAATATATTTGATATTCCTATCGCAAAGATAACTGACCAGTACCTCAAGATATTGGACATAATGAGAGATAGCAATCTCCAGGTCGCGGGGGATTTTTTAGTTATGGCAGCGACTCTTATCCATATAAAATCAAAAATGTTATTGCCTCCAGACATTGAGGAAGAGGAAGAGGTCGATGAAGAAGACCCACGATTGGAATTAGTAGAAAGACTTTTGGAATATAGAAAGTTTAAGGAACTGAGTGAGAAACTCGGTGAAATTGAGCTAAGTCAACAAGACTATTTCCCGCGGAGGTTTCCTGCATATCTTGAGCCAACGTTTAGTGAAGAATGGATTGAGGCTACACCAGTTGATTTAGTCAAGTCGATAAAGAGAGTGTGGAGATTCCTTGTAGAACCTCCTCTGCATATGATTGATCTCGAAAAATATACTGTGGAAGAAAAAATAGAGGAGATTATGGAAAGATTGAAGAATATGAAGAGTGTCAGTTCTGAAGAGTTGATTGGCGAGTGTAAAAATGTGATTGAAAAAATCTGTGTAATATTGGCAATACTTGAGCTGTGCAGATTGGAAAGAGTAAAAGTGAGACAGACACAGCCTTACGGTGGGTTTTATCTTTATTTGAATTTAAAGGAGATTGTTTGAAAAGATTTATATCGAAATTCTTTTCTTATTTCCGAGTATTAGGGAAGGGAAAAAACCTTTTTTCGGATTCATCTACGCCACTGGATTTAGGTAAGGCTGGAGAATTAGAGGCAGAGCGATATTTAACGAGAGCGGGTCTACATATTATAGAAAGAAATAAGCGATTAGGAAATTTAGAAATAGATTTAGTAGCACAAGACGAGAATGAAATTGTATTTGTAGAAGTAAAGACTCGGAGAAACAACCGTTGGGGGTTTCCTGAATCTAATGTTGATTATAAAAAACAGAGGGCATTAAAACGGGCTGGTAAATATTATTTTCTTAAGAATTGTTCCCCAACTCAGACTTATCGATTTGATATAGTCGCTATTACCTTAGAGCCAGAAGTTTCTATTGAGTGGATAAAAAATGCTTTTTGACTCAGTTCCAAAATAACCATTTTACCTCGTTACCTTCACCTATTCTAAATTTTCTCGCTCTAATGTTGGAGGAGTTACCTTCTTCATAATAGACAATTAGCACACTCCCATCTTTTAAGTTGACCATAGAGGGATATGCTCCAATGCAATTGTCTACAAGTATTGGCTCACTCCAGGTTTTAGCTCCATCACTGCTAAGTCTTATGTATGTGCCTTTTTTTGCAGGGTCTCGTATGCCTAATATGATTATTCCCGAATTTGTTTTATGCAAATATGGACAATGGCCAGGAAAACCGAGTGATGCGCTGATTGTCCAAGTTCTACCCAAGTCGTTAGAAATAGCGTATCCCATCGGTTCAGAATTTTGTCCTCTTTGAACTATATATATTTTTGAGTCTATGATACATATATCGGGCTCAGCGTCAAGTTTGAGTTTACCTGGGTCGATATCTATAGGGGTTGACCAAGTTATTCCTCTATCATTGGAAAAGGCTACTGCTCCACACCCCTTTTTATCCTCTCCAGCATATAGACTTATGACAATATCACCATTTGGTAATTCGCGGATGGGAGAACTTGTATAATAAGTCCTGCTCACGGTTATCGCTTTGCTCCAGGTTATTCCTAAGTCATCTGAAAAGATTACCGATGTGCCAAGTCCTTCCCAATTTTCTCCTGAAGGCTTCAATGAGAAAAAGTTGCAAATGAGTCTGCCCCCACTTACAAAGGCAATGGAGGGGTCACGATCATCATATTCACTGTCGAAAATAGTGAAAGGTTCTGACCAAGTTTTACCCTCATCGGAAGAAAAGCACCCTGCAATTTTCCCTCCTTTCTTAATCTTATCAGTGGGGAGAGAAACATGGTCATAACCCGCATAAAATACACAAAGAAGCCTACCATCGGGTAATCTGCAAATGTCAGGAAATGCCTCATAACCACCTGCTCCTCCATCTCTTGCAACTACAATGTAGTCCTTTCCTTCTAATAAATTTAAATCACTTCCAAAAGAAATGATAGTTATTAGGGTGTAGAGACTCCCAAGTAGGAAAATGTTATTATATGTTTTGTTAAAGTTCATTAGTTCATTACCTCTTATTTTTTTGATATTCTTTTTGATTTAATAAATCATTTTAAGTATATTCTATCAATATACTATAAAATATAAATAAACAACTAAATCAATAGGGAGGTAGATTATGCCAGATATGCTTAAAATAATTAAGGAGAGGAGAACTATAAGAAAGTTCCAAAATAAACCAGTTTCTGATGAATTACTTAATACTGTATTAGAAGCAGGGCGTTGGGCTCAGTCTTGGGCAAATACACAGTGTTGGGAGGTAATAGTAGTAAAAGATCAAGCCATAAAAGAGGCTCTTCAAAAAACGGTTCCTGAAGGAAACCCTTCTTACAAAGCCATAGTGGACGCTCCAATTGTTCTTTGTTTGTGTGCCAAGAAAGGCTTGACAGGTTACTATAAAGGGAAGGTTTGCACATCTTTTGGAGATTGGCTACTCTTTGATATAGGTATATTCGCACAAAATATCGCTCTAACAGCACATAGCTTAGGATTGGGAACTGTAATAGTAGGTTTATTAAATCACGACGAAGCGAGGAAGATTATAAGTCTGCCCAATGATTATGATTTAGTTGTTCTTATGCCGTTAGGCTTTCCTGCGGAAGAGCCTTATCCTCCACCGAGAAAAGAACTAAAGAGTTTTGTCCATTACAACAAATTTTAATATGGGTTTTCCATTAAGTCGCATTCAATAACTTTTTTCTCCTCTGGATATAAAAGGTAAGTTTTAACCTCGAATGGCTTCAATTGAGTATGAAACTCAAAGGACAAAGTTGGAATTTTTATAATGGTTTCTTGTTCTTTTCCCACAGGTTCGAATAACCTGATTATGTAACCTCTGTGTTTCTCGGATTTCTTAAATGCAGATAAAACTATGGATGGATTCTCAATTACGATGCCCGGAGGGTAAGGATCTCCCTCGCTTGGAGGTGTATATGAAACAAACATGGGTTTTTCATTGTGGGCCAGTGCTCTATTGTCAATTGTATTAAATATATTCTCAATATTTCCGCCTACAATCCAAAGCCTGAAGTTTCGCTCACCTTGTTCCATTCGCGGAGTAAATCTATCCTGAGGAACAAGCGGTCTATCTTTGAATGGCAGTGCTGAATATGCAGGAGAATGTAGAAGGGTCAGTCTAATCGCACCGTTTTCAAAGTCTGAACCATATAGACAATCATTTATTAGGGCTATTCCTACTTGCTTAGATGGTGAGTAGGCACATACCCATTTTTGACTCACCACCTCATATTTTTCTCCAGGAAAATTCTCTTTGCCGAAGATAACTTGACCAATATATTTTGTATCCTCCCATGGCGTAGGTATACTTAACTTCAACATCTTATCTTTCTCAAACCAGAATACTTTTATTGTTAGTTCTAATTCATCAAAATCCTTGGGGAATTTATAATTCGTAACAATATAAGAGTGATTAAATTTGAAAATTGCCTCAACTACCGTTCTCACTTCTCCATCTTCAATTACTCTTACCGCGGGCATTTTTCCTTGCTTCAATCCACAAATCTCTGGCACTTCTTCTTCGGGTGCTAATTTGAATGAATCAATAACTTCTTTATAGCTCAATACCTCGCTTCCCCAAGGGTCTTCATTGTCTTTTAACACAATTGGAACAATTGCAGGTGATTTTACGAGGTCTATGTTGTCTATTTTTAGTGACTCTATAAACCCTGTGTTGATATTTATCCCTGAGCTCATCTTTTTTCCTTGCATTTCCAAAATATCACCTGATAATAGAATATGAGGAGAAGGTTTTTGTGGGAGAATTTTATCAGTTTTACAATTGAATTGAACTATTTGGCTTGGTGGTAATGTGGCTTTAAATATAATTCTTTTACGCCAGTCAACCGCCACATTCCCATGTTCTTTTTCAACTTGAGAGGGAATTTTTTCCCCGTTAAGAAATAGCTCGGGATATACGAATGAGTTCTCAAAGTTGAAGTCTGGGAGACAAAATTCCACTTCAAATAGCTGAGTCACAGGGAAAGGGTGAGGGTTATATGCAAATATTGGGACTTCATTGATTTCTATATTAGACATTTTTCTACATAGATGGAAGAAACACTTAGCTTTTATTTCTCTGACGATTTTTGTTCCGTGGTCGAGCAATTTTATCCCCCACTGTTCAACTGTAGGTATAGATGAGCCAGGTAATATATCGTGAAATTCTGCAAATAACAAGTCTTCTAACGCATCTCGGAATTCATCATAAGGATACTCGAAAAGCCCCAACAAACTTGCCACAGAGGCCATCTTTTCTGCAGAGTATAATTCATTTTCAAGTTCTCTGTGCTTTTGCTTTATTATGACTTGTGATGTGTAACAACCCGGAGCCCATGGATTTAAATCGCTATGATATTCCGTGAGATTGTCTTTATATTTTTTTGTTAATTCTTCAAAAAAAGTTTCTGGTGTGGAGTGTAGTATTTCAATTTCTTTTGATGTAGAAATCAAATTGTTTAGGTCGAGGCAGTCTTTTTTTGATGGCCCTCCACCGTGATTTCCAACTCCCCACAAGATCAAACCAGGGTTTAAGTTCGGATGTTCTTTAATCCAATTTTCTACCTTTTCTCTTGCTTTGCCGAGCGGTGCATTATACCAGCCCTTGAATCTGTACCCTACTACTTTTGAACCATCATAGCCTACCCAAATGAAACCATTCTCGGGTAGTTGTAGTATTTCCTCATTGGGCCTTCCGAAGAGATATGAGGTATACCCTGACTTTGCTAATATTTGAACTAAGCCTCGAGAGTGTCCAAACGGGTCAAAGTTGATAGCGGTAGTGGGTTCTATTCCAAATTTTTCTTTGAAATAGTTCTTGCCCACCAAAATTTGTCTTATAATAGATTCTCCTGACGGCATATTACAATCTGGTTGCAAAAACCATCCCCCCATAATATGCCATTTATTTTGCTTTACTAATTTTTGGATAGTTCTAAATAAATCTGGTGCGTAGTTCTCTATCCATTTGTAAAGGATAGCCTCGTTATGGTTGAAGATAAAGTTGTTGAACTCCTGACATAGTTTAGCTGCTGTAGCGAAAGTGGATAAAGCCTCGCCAGCCCCTTCTTCCCATTCCCATAGCCAGCATGGGTCTAAGTGAGCGTTGCAGAGTAAATGAATTTTTCTTCGGCTATCCATTATTTGTATCCCCTTTATTGTGAAGCTCCAGTTTTTACCTGAATTTCATGTATTCTTTCCTCTATGAATTTTCGTATTCTCTCTAAATGTCTTGATACGATGAGTTCTGCTAATTCCCCGTCTCTCTCCTCAAATGCCTCAAGAATTTTTTCTATTAATTTCTCAACTTCTTGTTTGCCAAGAAAAGGTATATCTACTAATTCGTTTAGTTTTAGGAATGCTTGCCACATTGTATTGTATAAGAGTTCATAAATCTGATTTTTGGTAGAGAGGACGAAAACCCTAAAAAATTGATAGTTAACTTTTTGCAGTTCATCGGGGTCTTCTAACATAGATTTTCTCTTAGCAAATAATGATTTCAGTTCCTCTAATTCTTCATTAGTATGTCTCTCTGCAGATAATCTTACTATTTCTTTTACTACATTATCTCTAAATTCAAGAATGTCCCTAATGAGGGGATAGTTAATTTTTCCTTCTTCGTCTACTATGAGTATGTCGAAGAGTTCAAGCCCACCTATTAAGTCAATATCTTGAACTATAGTGCCAGAGCCTTGTCTTATTTTTACTAAGCCTAAGGCTTCTAATCTTTTTAGTGCTTCTCTTATACAGTGTCTTGTTGCTTTGAATTGTTCTGAAAGTTCCCTTTCTGTTGGGAGTCTTTGCCCTGGAAGGAACTCGCGATTAGCTATTTTTCTGCACAGCTCGTTGGCTATTTGCTGAGAGCGAGTTAGATTTTTTTTTGTTTTATCCCTGTTGTTCATATATTTATCCTACCAATTTATTATATTTTACTTGAAATTTGTATTATTATTATGCTAAATTAAATATTGGTTCAACCAATTGGTTCAACAAATTTATATAAGGAGACGAAAAAATGAGAAAGAAAAAAAATGGATTTACATTAATCGAATTGCTCGTAGTGATAGCCATAATCGGTATCCTTGCTGCAATTTTACTTCCTGCACTTGCCCGAGCGCGAGAAGCTGCGCGCAGGTCATCTTGTGCTAATAATTTAAAACAATGGGGACTGGTTTTTAAAATGTATGCCTCGGAAAATAAAGGGGAAAAATTTCCCCCAAGCCAAGTGGAGATGGGTTGTGGTGTTCGCCCTTGTATGGCCTTTGGACCGAGAATCCTAGCTATATATCCTGAATATCTTACTGACCCAGCGATAATTTTTTGTCCTTCTGATCCACGAGATAGACTCGAGAATTTCATCGATCCAGCAACTAATGAGTTTACAATGCTAAGAAAGATTGACGGTAATAGGCAGGAAGGGGTCGAGGGAATCGATGCAAGTTACACTTATAGTGAGTATGTATTTGACCGTTGTGGCCCAGAGTATCCTACTAAGTCTGTTAATGCATTGCGGACTGTAGCTGAGATAATAGGGAATCCATTAGATCCATCTCTTACTGAGGGTGCAGCTCAGTTCGTAGAGGTTGTTGAAGATATGATTAACAAATTGACACCGTATTTTTTCGCAGGTGATGAGAGTGGATTTCTTAGAGAAGTAGATAATGACAGAGAAGTTTCTGAAGGATTGGGTAATGGTGGAGGAAGAATAGTTTATAGGCTAAGGGAAGGTGTAGAAAGATTCCTTATAACTGATATCAATAATCCTTCCGCCTCTGCGAAGGCTCAAAGTTCAATATTTGTGATGTGGGATAATGTGTCAGATCAAGTCTCTAAATTTAACCATGTTCCAGGTGGCAGTAATATTTTGTATATGGATGGACATGTTGAGTTTGTAAGATTTCCTGGCGATCCACCTATGGTAAAGGAATTGGCTCTAATTATGAGAGTTTTTGATATATCTGAGTAGGGTAACAACTACCATTAACTAACAGTGTTAATAAGAGTACCGATTCTTTCTATTTCTACAGCAATGGTATCGCCTTTTTTGAGTGTAATTTTAGGGGACCGAGCCCATCCTACTCCGGAAGGGGTCCCCGTAAATATTACGGTGCCCTTTTTAATAGTTGTGTCTTGCGAAATAAAAGAAATTAATTCAGCGAAATTGAAGATGAGCTCTGCGGTAGAACCTCTTTGGACTTCCTTGTTATTTAGTCTCGTAACGATGCTAAATGGATAATTACTGTCGAGATATTCTTCTACAGGTAGTACAAAAGGTCCAATAGGAGCGAAGGTGTCGAAACTTTTAGCCCTAACCCATTGTCCACCACCTTTTTCAGATTGCCAGATTCGAGCGGAAACATCATTGCCTATTGTAAATCCCAATATATTATTGAGAGACTCTTCAGGACTTACATCTTTTGTGTCTTTGCCAATGATGATTACCAATTCTCCTTCGTAATCGACTTCATCCTCACATACTTTGGGTAATATAATTGGCTCAAGGTGGGCAGTTATTGCGGACGGATTTTTCATGAAAAGAATTGGGTATTGGGGAATAGGTTTATTGGTCTCCTCAGCGTGAGTTTTATAATTTAGTCCAATGCAAATGATTGCGGGAGGGTCTATAGGAGGTAACCATTTTACGGGCTCTACCTTTTCTTTTGTAATTGTGAATTTCTTGCTGTTTGGATCCCGAGACAAAACATAAAAGTCTGAATCGATCGGAGTAACAAAGACCTTTCTACTATCTTTGGTGATAACTCTTCCCCACTTCATTTGTTGTGCCTCTTTAAAGGGTTGAATTTTCATTAAAAATAAAATAGTATATTGAATATATTTTCAGAATGAAAAACAGGAGAAGGTAATATGAAAGTATCAAGAAGACACTTCCTAAAGAGCGCCGGTATAGTCTCTACCTTGTGGCTACTTGATCATAAGAGTGCTCTCCCACAATCCGAATGTAAGTTTCCTCTCGGTGCTTGTGATTGGTCTTTGTGGACTGAGGGTCCGACTGCACTTGAGTTAGCTAAGAGCATAGGGTTGAATGGAGTGGAGATTTCAGCTGGAAAACCAACGGATAAGTTGGCTATATCTGACACCGTGCTTATTCAACAATACAAGGAGAAGATGAGAGAGACAGGAGTATTGATTCCCTCTATTGCTATGGCATTGTTGAATGATGCTCCGTTTGCAACTGATCCAAGGGCTGTGGGATGGTTGATGGATACTATAGATTCTGCTAAAGATTTGGGCTCCAATGTAATTTTATTAGCATTTTTTGGGAAAGGAGATTTGAGAGATAAAGGTAAAATAAAACAAGATGAGGTGTCTGAAGTCGTATCCAGGTTAAAGGAACCCTCTGCAAAAGCTAAGGAAAAAGGCATAATTTTAGGATTGGAGAACACGCTGTCAGCTGATGAGAATTTAGATATATTGAATAGGATTGATAATGATGCTTGTAGAATATACTACGACATTGGGAATTCTACATACAATGGCTATGATGTTCCAGCTGAGATTAGGAAACTAAGGGATAAGATATGCCAGTTCCATTTTAAGGACGGTGCATTTTACCTTGGTAAAGGTAAGGTTAAGATGGAACCTGTGAAGGAGGCTATACTTGAGATTGGTTATAAGGGATGGATAATTTTAGAAACAGGTTTGCCTACTATGAATAAGGTAAAGGATTTCAAAGTTAATGCGGACTATGTATGTAATCTGTTCAAAGTTTAAATAAATACTGATAAGGGAATTAAAAATGAATAGAAGAGATTTTTTGAAAACTACAGCTTTAACAACAGGTGCTATATCGATTCTACCTTCTAAAATAGTGTTTGGTTCGGAACAAAATTCGAAGGTAAATTTGGGTCTAATAGGTTGTGGAGGGAGAGGAAGGTGGATTGCTCATCTATTTGAGAAACATGCTCCCTTTAAAATTGTTTCTGTTCATGATGTCTTCAGAAAAAGAGCCCAGAGGGTAGCGGAGGAACTCAATGTGTCACCTTCTAATGTCTTTGTGGGTGTTGATGGCTATAAGGCTCTTCTCGACTCTGGGGTGGATGCTGTAGCCATAGAAAGTCCTCCATATTTCCACCCCGAGCAGGCGTTTGCTTCTGCTGAAAAGGGTAAACATATATTCCTTGCCAAGCCTATAGCAGTGGATGTTGTGGGATGTCTTAACCTAATAGAGATGTCTAAGAAATTTAATGGTAAGTTAAGTATGCTCGTGGATTTCCAGACTCGTAACTATACTTTATTTAAGGAGTGTGCCTCCAAAATTCATGAGGGTGTTATCGGCGAACCTGTTTGTGGACAATTTTATTACTATTGCGGGAGACTTGGTATTCAAGC
Source organism: Candidatus Hydrogenedentota bacterium (assembly GCA_026415215.1). Lineage (GTDB taxonomy): Bacteria > Hydrogenedentota > Hydrogenedentia > Hydrogenedentales > Hydrogenedentaceae > Hydrogenedens. Next base: position 3,632 of record JAOAHN010000088.1, on the reverse strand, counting down.
TAAACCTGGTACACCTGGTGATAGACTAAAGAATTGGACTTTCGATAAGGTATTGTCTGGAGATATAATTGTAGAGCAGAATATTCATGTGCTTGATGTTGCAAATTGGTTCCTTAAGTCGCATCCTTTAAAAGCCTACGGCACTGGAGGGAGGAAGGCGAGGACAGAAGTAGGAGATTGTTGGGACCATTTTTGCGTTCAGTTTTTATATCCGAATGATGTTGTGGTGGACTTTAGCAGTGGCCAGTTTACTTATGGGTATGATGACATTTGTATGAGACTTTATTCCTCTCTTGGAACAGCGGATACTCATTATGGTGGGCCTGTTTATATAGAGGGAAAGTCTTTTACTTGGGAAGGAGGAAAAAGCACAGATATTTACGAGACCGGAGCTGTGAATAATATAAAGGACTTTTATCAATCTATAGTGAGTGGTAAATATTTAAATAATATTGAAGAATCTGCTTACAGTAATTTGACCTCTATCCTTGGTAGAATGTCGGCATATCAAAACAGGTTAGTTACTTGGGATGAAATGATTAACTCAAATGAGAAATACACAACTGAATTAGAAATCACCCCAGAAATTGTGGATTCCTGATTTATATTTTTATTAAGTAAGTATCATTTGTGCCTTGCTTTTTTTGTTTCATTACGCCCTTTTGAAAGTTCTGCTGATTTTCCTATGTGGTAATGTCTTTTCCCTCCTATATTTAAATTTCTAATCTTTAGTTCAGCTGAATTAATCTGAATATAGGGCGGATAAAATTCTTTTAAATTTTACTTGACAAATAGATTTTTTGGTGATATTATAAGTAGTTACCAGGATTTTATATGATATTTTTAGGATTTTAATAGCAATTTTTAGGATGAAATAATGGCAGATTATGTCGGTGAGTTTCACATAACTGTTGACAGAGCTACGGGAAGAATAGTTATTCCCAATGATTTTCGCATTGAAATGGAATCCTATAATCAGAAGATATTTTATCTGGTTAGGGGTACTCGGGGTAATGTACAGATGATACCCTCTCAGCTTTGGGATGAACTGAGAGAAACACTTTCTAAAGAACCTGTATTCAACCCAGTCTCGCAAAAGGTTAGGAGTTTTTTGGTGGGAGGGAGTGCAAGAATTCAGGTTGACGGACAGTACAGAATGACATTGCCTGGGTGGGTGAGGGATCATGCGAAGATCTCAGATACTGCTGTGTTAATAGGGTGTGGAGTATACCTTGAACTATGGGGAGAAAAATCGTGGCAAGAATTCATTAGCTCTGAAGAGGTTAAGGTACTGATAGATAACCTTCTTCTGAAACTTTTCCCAAGTAAGCTGAATGATGTCAATAATGATGTCAATAAAGATATAAGTATACAAAGGAGTAATATAGCACAAGTTGAAACTAATAAAGATAATAGATGAAAAAGGCGATAAAGGCCAAGGGAAAATTACAAAAATTAAATTTTACTGAGGAGGAAAGACCATGGACTTCACAAAAATTTCTCATGGATTAACTACAATCTTTAAGGTGAGAGGTAGCTTAGATTCTGAAAGTGATGAAGTGCTCAACTTGAAAATGGCTATATTAGATGAGTTAAAGAGTGGCAACAAAAAGAACATTATACTTAATTTTGAGCAAGTAGAACTCATTGATGTACTCTCAATCGCACATTTGTTAGAGTGTCTAAGGATTGTAAGAAAAAGAGGCGGGGACTTAAAGTTAGTCAATCCAAATACTTTTGTTCAGCAAGTTCTTCATGAGCACTCTGTATCCCATTTTTTTGAGATTTATCCAACTGAGTCTCAAGCGATGGTCTCATCACGCAAGGTCGCATAGTGAGAACTGGTGAACCTCAGTGGCTCAAATCCAGGGAAAGAGTTATTAAGTTTATATGTCGAAAGATTTTCATATCCCAGTAATGGTAGAAGAGGTTTTGGCTTTGTTAGATGTCAAAGAAAATGGTGTTTATGTAGATGCTACTATAGGAGCGGGGGGGCATTCCGAAAAAATTTTGAGTCAGTTAAAGAATGGAATTTTGATAGGGATAGATATTGACCCCGAGGCTATAAAGATTTCTTCGGAGAGGTTTCGTGATGATAAGAGAGTGAGGTTATTTAATGCAAATTATTCAGATATAGAGAAGGTTCTTAATGAAGTAGGGGTGGAAGAAGTCGATGGAATTTTGATAGATGCGGGACTGTCAAGTTTTGCTCTTGATGACCCGAAGAGAGGATTCTCATTTCAAGTTGACGGTCCATTGGATATGAGGATGAATCCCAGTTTTAACTTTACGGCGTATGACCTACTATTTTCAGTCGATGAGAAAATTCTAACTAAAATTTTGAAAGATTATGGAGATGTGCCGAAGCCCCGTAAAGTAGCTAAGACAATTATTAAGAGGAGGGTAGAAGGAAAGTTAAGTGGGGTGTTAGATTTGGTGGAGGCTATAAGGGAAGCATACTCAACTCTTAAGAAGATTCCAGAGGAGACGAGACAAGTTTTTCAGGCGATTAGGATAGCAGTAAACGACGAATTGAATAGTTTAAAGAAGTGTCTTATAAAAGGTTTTAATAAACTGAAGGTAGGTGGCAGATTTGCTGTAATTACTTTTCACTCAGGAGAGGATAGGATAGTAAAGTCTTTTTTTATGATGGTCTCCCATCATAGAAAATTGGAAACTAAGGATGGGAGATTAATAAGTGTAATTGAGCCTGTAGCTAAACTTCTTACGCCTAAACCGATAGTTCCGTCCAATGATGAGATATACCGCAATCCGAGGGCTAAAAGTGCAAAACTTAGAGCTATTGAGAAAATTAGAATGGAGAAATACTCTTTCGATGAAGTAGGAGGAATATGGAATGGATAAGAGAAATGGAATAAAAGGGGTTCAAATATTATTATTAGCTAATACTATATTGATTTTTGGGTTGAATTTTGTCACAGTACTCATACCCGTTTCTGTTCTTGGTTTGGAACTTTATATGAATACCCAGAGATTAAAGTATATTGGGCAAATTAACAGATTGAAGAGAGATGTCTTGCCTTACATAGAATTAGAAAATCTTCCTATAAAGGTCTCTCCAGAAAAAGAAGAAAGCCTCAAAAGGGGAAAGGTAGGAGTGAATTACTTCGAAAAGATTATAAGTGATATGAAAGGTTCCGTATCGAAGCTCTATTTTAGAGTGGTGAAGGGGAAGGCCGAGCTAAATGAAAAAACAAAAGGGAAAACTAAAGAGAAGCGAAAAGAAGAATGTAGCTATGAGACATTACGGGCAATGGTGGATAAGCTTAGAGCAGAAAAAAGAATGCTTGAAAATTTGCATTATGCTACCAAGTACAGTCTTGAGTTTGATCTTGAACCGCCGAAGCCTGAACACATTATAACAGTGTCTTATTATAGTGATGAGAAGATCCACAAGCAGAAACTCGCAGGGGAAAGTGATAAGTTCAAGCCTAAAAGAGAAAAAGTGATAGAGAAAAGAACTAATCCTACTCGAGATTGGGATTATTTTGCTGTTGTATTGTTTTTGATTGAAAAATACAAGGATGTAAAGAATTGGTTACTTTATCCTCCAGTTGAAGCAGGACCCCAAGTTGTGAAGGAAGACTTAGTTGAAGGCAATAAATCTGAAG
>JAOAHN010000070.1 GCA_026415215.1 Candidatus Hydrogenedentota bacterium | reverse complement strand
TCGTCGGCAGCGTCAGATGTGTATAAGAGACAGACCCAGAATTTGCCGCTGAACCGTTACCTCCATTACTTCCAGTAAACGCTCCTGTTGAACCTCCCCCTCCAGCAGAACCGACCGCAGTAGAACCTGATCCATATCCCCCCCCCGAACCACCTATCGTTCCACCTTGTCCAAGGCTACCTCCAGCAGGACCACCTTGGCTCCCAAAACCATAAGTTCCAGGTGAACCTGGTGAACCGTTCTGACCTGCTGTGCCTGAAGCACCAGAAGAACCATTAACACCAGCTACACCGTTCTGTCCTGGTTGTCCTTGCTGCCAGAATTGGTTTGCGCCAGGTCCTCCCGGACGAGCTTCACCTCCTGCACCTCCTTGTCCAGCTGTAGCTCCCCCTGGTCTACCTGCACCCCCAGAACCTCCTGCACCTCCTACTCCACCCCCTGAACGACCCGGAACTGAACCATTCACATTAAAAGAGGACGCAACTGTCATATCCCTGTAAGCTGCAATAGCAAGAGGACGAGTACCAATTACATTTATAGTAACTCCAGGCGAGATGTTCACATTCTTAAATCTAAAAACTGCCACTCCTCCCTCGTTTGCTGCGTAATGGACAAACGGGGTTGCACCATTTTGTCCCTGCATCACTAAACCATCCGTATTAAATGTCAAAATAGATCCACTCGGAGCAATAAGATCAGGTCCATTCGGATCACCCACATAGTAAGCAGATGCAGTTTGTGCCAGCAATTTGCTTTGCACTAAAAACAAGGACAGAAAAATCACTAACAAAGCATAAAAACACGCCTCTTTCTCTCTTTTCTCTTGGAAGTTCATTTACCTTCCTCCTTCCTCAAATTTTCGAAATGTTTAACCCATACTACCATTTATTTTTTTATTATTACTACTACTTAATATTCTTTTCTTCAAATATAATTATAGTAACATTTTTATAAAAAATCAAGATTTTTAAACATTTTCTAAATTGTCCCCGGAGCAAAACCATCTTCTGTATTTCCATCACAATGATAACTACTCCCTGGGAAATTGAAAAATTGAATTAATCTCAACAATTCTTGTAATTCAATATTCCAGGAAACACCCTGATAGAAATCACTATCATGAGGCTTACAATTCGTGCTTCCTATTCCTGGTGCATATCCGTCCTCAGTGCCAGATTGACAATGATAGCCATAGGAGTTGAAAAATTGAATAACCCTAAGAAGTTCCTGAAGTTCAATTTTCCAATTTTTATTATAGTCTGCAGAGTGATAAGTACAGATTGGCTCACCTTCGCCCTCATATACGCCTCCCTCTAAACTGCCTTCTTGAATCTCTCCCTCATAAATAGTTCCTTCTCCCTCTTCAATTGTCCCTTCTATATTTCCATCACCCTCTACAAAACCTTCCTCACCTTCCAGCAAGCCTTCCAAAGAACCTTCAACCTCCCCCTCTTCACCAGGTAATATATCAAGCACTATGAGCTCTACTTGTATTTTAGGGGTAGCAGAAGGAATTAAAGTGGTCCATCTTTGTCCTGGAGATAGATCTCCAGTACCATTAGCAATCGGAACGGGATCATTATTTCCTACTTTTATGTAGACTCTCGACAAACCTATTTCATTTCCATTTATTAGAACTATCTGGTCAAATCCTTCGAAAAATGAATTCTGCCCTGACAACCTTATTAAAGATACATTTTTGACTACTAACTCTGAAGTTGCAGAAGAGATTTTATTCTCGAACAGTGTTTCTTCAAGTAGATAACCTTCTATGCCCACTCCAGATTCTAATTGAGGAATTAGAGGGGTATCCAATTGTGGATAAAAAGGATTAAAATCTCTCAGCACTGAATCATTAGTCGTCAATCCAATAAGAGTTCCTGGGTTAGTGAAATTTGGAAGAGATGAACCCAAAATGTTCTGGGACATATTAGTTACAAAAGTAACCCTTCCATTGTGCTCAAAAAATAGGCTTCCAGAGTTATCCGCTCTGATTACTGGTCTTTGTGGAGTTATGGGGAAATATAATAGTGAACCTTGAAGTTTGACCATACCAGGAGTGCCATAACCTCCTCTACCACCTCCTCCGCCTCCAGTTCCGGGCGAACCATTCATAGGAAGCCCTGCAGATATATCTATAACCACCCCAGGTCCTATAGTCAACAAACCTTTAGCACCAAGAACTAAAGCACCTCCACCTGTTCCACCTTTTCCACCATCTCCTCCATCTTCACCATAGTCCTTTACAAACAAATCTACTACCTCTTTCTCATTAAGGGGGTAATTATCTCCACCTTTCCCCCCTAAAGCACCTGTACCTCCATTTCCACCTTGTCCCCCATCTCCGCCATTTCCTCCAACTGATAAACCTACACCTCCCCCCTCTCCAGATTTATTACTAATAGTTAAAATAAACCCACCACCACCGCCTCCTCCCGATCCACCACCACCGCCTCCTCCTCCATCGCCACTACCTCCTCTACCACCACCACCACCTCCTCCTCCTCCTCCACTTCCTCCCGCCAACATAAGAGTATTTGGCATAACAAAGCATTTACCATTTTCTCCAGAAATTCCACTGGATCCGGGTTGCCCCTCAGGGATAAATTCACCTTCCCAATATCCAGGATTGGAATCATCTCCCTTTTGGCCAGGTGTCCCTGTCTGTCCATTGCTCGTTGGGTAATAGCCCAAACCACCCGCTCCTCCATTTCCTCCAAATCCTCCCTGGGCACCCATTCCAAATCCCCTATACCCACCTTTACCTCCCTTACCTCCTTCTCCTCCAAAAGCACCCCCTAAAGAGCCCGGGGGTACTATTATATTTGTATTAACAACCATGTCTCCATTAGATAATATAGCCAGAGGTTTTTTACCCTGAATAACAACATTAACTCCAGAACCTAAATTGACATAGCTAAATCTAAAAACACAAACTCCATAAACATCTTCTCCATACCGAGTCGGAGTAATGGGTCCGTAGATAACCATTTGGTCTGTATCTATTGTAATAGTGCCTACTCTATTTGCCAGATTTAATGACTTATACTGATGTCCCGAACCTGCTTCAGCATCATATAGCAGGTCAAATTCTTCACCCCAAAGCACACTCCCAATAACAGCTGAAAAACAAATCATTAAAACCAATCGATTTTTGTCCATCATAACCTGCCTTATAATATTTCTACATTTTATATAGTGTACTTAAATTTTCTATTATTTTCAATTTTGATTATACTATAATATATATTGGTAAAAATACAAAGACTTTTTCAAGGAGAGTCATCATGAAAAATGTTACTGCGCAATACATAATTGCGATGGTCATAGTTCTTTTCACTACTACTTGGGGAAACTCTTCGGCCGATAGGATAGATGTAGATTATGACTATATTCTCTGGGCTGTGGATTATATACTCGATGATATGGCGCCTGGAAGGTTCGCACATTTATACGGAGCAGATAGAGACGGAAACGGACTCAAAGAAGAAGACCACTTAGGTCTCTTGTCGGCGGTGTTACTGAACAATTCCCCCCAGTTGAACCCTTCGAGAGTCATAGAAATACAGGAAGGTTTTAGAGCCAATATGCAACAAGTAGAAAGAGATTTAAATTTAACAATAAATGTTTTAGGGCAAACATTTCATTTCGATGTGATAGCAGAGTTAAGAAACGAGGACCCTACTCTGGCTTACGCTGTGCAATATTTCATCGCAGGATACATGACATGTGGAGACTCAGTCACATTTAATTTTCTCAATAGCTTCCTTAAGGATATAGTAAGGTACTTTGTAGAAAGAGAGGGATATGGTTGGGCACTAAACTATATTAACTTAAATGACTATATTAATTTCGGACCGAGTCGATATGTTACCTTTGGGAATACAGGTAGAAACTACTTAGGAAGAGATGGAGATATCGAAGCTGATGGACAAAGTAACATACAGGAATATATAGGTTCCGGCACAAGAGAAGTGTGGTTCCAAAGATGTAGTATAGTTCCTCCACCAAGGGTTATAAGCGTTTATGTAAACCGACCTGTAGTAGACACTGGTGACCCAGTAACATTTACAGTGCAAGTAGCAGGAGGAGATGGCCCACTCTCTTTCCAATGGCTTAGAACAGATTCAAATGGATATGAATTTCCGTACTCATTTGAGTTAGTAGGGACTAACTCCTCAACTTATACTATACCCTATGCAACAGTACTTGATGGGGCAAGATTTTCAGTTGCGGTTTCTGATTCTGCCTCAATCTATAATCCATCAACTAAAATGGGGGGGCGTCAATCATGGGGAATATACTTAGGAGTAAGAAGAGTCCCACTGCAGATATTATCTCAACCAGTAGGCGGTTTCTTTAGCGTTGGTGAAAGAGTAGTGCTTGAATTCAAAGTAAAAGGTGGGACAGTTGCACCTACTTACACATGGACAAAAAATGGTGCGGTTATAGCCTCCGGTCCTTATCTATCTCAATTAGTAATAGACCCAGTAACAGGTGCAAGTCAAGGAACATATCAATGTAGAGCTGTATCTGGTAGTGAACAAGTTACATCTCAAGAAGCATATATCGAAGTATTTGGTGCGGGAGATGTAGTCCATTTTGATGATCCAAACTTAGAATTAGCAGTGAGAAGAGCATTAGGTTTTGATGAAACTAAAGATATATACGAAGGTGATCTCTTGGTACTTACTTCACTCGATGCAAGCTCTTACGCAATCGAAAACCTCGCTGGAATTCATAAGATAAGAAATCTTACCACACTTATACTGTGGAATAATCAAATTCAGAATATATCACCTATCAGATATTTGACCAACTTAACTTATCTCAACCTTGCGAGAAATGAAATATTTGATATAAGCTCATTAAAAGATTTACCAAATCTCCAAATACTTTACCTATGGGACAATCAAATTGAGGACTTACAACCTTTGATTGATAATCCTGGTTTAGGCCCGGGCGACGAAGTGGGATTAGAAGGGAATCCACTTTCAGAAGATGTACTCTGTGAACAAATACCCCTATTAAAAGCTAAGGGGTGTTTAGTCGGTTACGATGGTAGATGTCCTAGGATTTCGCAAGAAGGAACATTAGAAGGAGAAGGCGAGACAGTGGAAGAAGGAGAGACTCAAGAAGGTAGTACTGAGGAAGGGGAAGGTGAAACTGTATATCCTGAGTGTGATATAGAAATAAAAACTAATTACTTCTCGAGTTTATTAGACCCAGGAAATAGTTACTTGCCTCTGAATGTTCCTATATCGAAGTTAATTAATGATGTCAAAGTAAGAGTAACAGTTACCCACCCAGATGTAAGTCAGCTTCGAATGAAACTAATATCTCCGTTTGGTGTAGAGGTAATTTTATTCCTATCCCTTAACGGCGGAGCAAATATGGTCAACACAATATTCAACGACAATTCTCCTGTACCAATATCTATGGCAAATTCACCATACACAGGAGAATTTGCACCATTAGTTCCACTGAATAATCTTAAAGGATACGATATGCAAGGTATGTGGATTCTCCAAGTTGCTGATGCGGTATCAGGTGACAAAGGAAGAGTAGAAGAGTGGGCTCTTATATTTAATTCATGTTCATCTCAAGAAGGTGCGATGGAAGGGAATATAGAAGGCACACCTGAAGAAGGACAAGGAGAAGGGATTATTGAAGGAAGCATCGAAGGAGAAATAATAGAGGAAGGAGAATTCATACCTCCTTATCATAGTTCTGACACAAACCATAACTGGCGTATAGAATTTTATGAAATCCTGAGAGTAATTCAATTCTATAACTCCGGAGGATACTCTTGTATGCAAGGAACAGAGGATGGATATGCACCTAATCCATTAGGGCCTCGGAACTGCAC
>JAOAHN010000025.1 GCA_026415215.1 Candidatus Hydrogenedentota bacterium | reverse complement strand
GAGGTGTATGTATTGACGAAGGAGGAGGGAGGTAGGCACACTCCGTTTTTCAGTGGTTATAGGCCTCAGTTTTATTTTAGGACTACGGATGTGACTGGAGAGGTGATGTTACCTGAGGGAGTGGAGATGGTGATGCCTGGGGATAATATTCGGATAAAGGCGAAGTTGATAACTCCTGTGGCTATGTCTGAAAACCTACGCTTTGCTATCCGCGAAGGCGGTAAAACCGTAGGCGCAGGCGTGGTTACTAAAATATTAGAATAGGAGATAGTAGAACTCAGAAACAAATTTAGGAGTGTCAAAGTGGCGAATAGATTAAGAATAAAATTAAAATCCTACGACCATCGGTTATTAGACCAATCAGCTAAAGCGATAGTCAATGTAGCTAAACGAACTGGAGCAAAGGTAAGGGGACCAGTGCCTCTGCCTTTGGAAATTCATAAGTATACGGTAAACAGAAGTCCGCATGTAGATAAGAAGTCGAGAGAACAATTTGAGATGCGGATCCATAAAAGGTTGATAGATATAGTAGACCCTGGACATGCAACAGTAGAGGGACTATCAAAACTCGCTCTTCCACCAGGAGTTGATGTAGTAGTGAAAACATTATAGTGTAATTAATGTGAGAACAATAAAAACTGAAAATTAAGGAAGCCCGAAGAATGGCTACGGGAATTCTGGGTAAAAAAATAGGAATGACACGGATCTTTACAGAAGATGGACGGTGGATTGATGTAACACTTGTTCAGGCAGGTCCGTGCATTGTGGTCCAGAGAAAGAAAAAAGAGAGTGATGGATATGAAGCAGTTCAGTTAGGTTTTGAAGAGATAAAGCCTAAGCGTTGTAAAAAGCCTTTATTAGGGCACTTTGAAAAATATGGTGTACCTCCAATGAGGATTTTGCGTGAGTTTAGAATTGAATCAGAGAGTGACCTGAAGCCAGGAGACGAAGTTAAGGTAGATATATTTAAGATAGGTGATAGAGTGGACATAGCTGGTGTTTCTAAGGGAAGAGGCTTCGCAGGGGTAGTGAAAAGACACGGATATTCTGGTGGACCTAATACACATGGTTCTAACTTCCATAGGAGGCCTGGATCTATCGGACAAAGCGCATGGCCTGCAGAAGTATATAAAGGTAAGGGATTACCTGGGCACATGGGTAATGTTAGAGTTACCGTCCAAAACCTTGAAGTGGTGGATGTTGTACCTGAGAAAAACCTTTTAGTAGTTCGTGGCTCAATACCGGGAGCAAATGGTGGAATAGTAGAAATAAAGCATTCTGTGAAAATTGAGAGGAAATAGTAGCTATGGCAGTGATTTCAATAATAGATACTCAAGGTAATGTGATTACTCAGAGAGAGGTAAAGGAAGAAGTCTTTAATGCTCCTGAGCGAGAGCACCTCGTATATGAAGTTGTGCGGGCACTACTTGCGTCTCATCATAGTGGTCTCCATAAGACCAAGACCCGTGGTGAGGTAAGCGGTGGGGGAAGAAAACCCTATAGACAAAAAGGCACAGGTAATGCACGCCATGGAAGTATAAGAGAACCACAAATGCGAGGTGGAGGAGTTGTATTTGGACCACAACCTCGTGATTATGATATTCCTATACCTGTGAAGAAGAAGAGATTGGCGTTATGCAGTGCCTTGAGCGATAGGTTAAGAAATCAAAGGCTTTTCGGTTTAGCCGGATTGAAAGTTGAACAAATAAAGACTAAGCCAGTTGCGCAAATAATAAATAGGATTAATCCGGAGAGTAGTAAGAATACTCTAATTATCACTCGAGATGTAGATAAACGATTAGTATTATCAACGAGGAACATACCCAATGTTAAAGTAAGAACCTCAGCAGATGTGAATGCCTACGATGTGCTATGGGCTTATAAAATTTTCATTCAAGAAGATGCTATTTCTTCTTTGGAGGAGAGGTTGTCATGAATAGAGAACCGTATCACATAATAAAAGCCCCAATAATTACAGAGGAATCACAAATTCAAATTGCAAAAGCAAATCAATATACTTTTAGAGTGGATCCTCGAGCGAATAAGATAGAAATTAAAGAGGCGATAGAAGCCATGTTTCCGGGAGTTCATGTAGTTAAAGTTAATACGATGAATTATGAAGGGAAAACAAAGAGAATTTTTGGCACGCGGAAGTTTGGTAAGAAAGCCAATTGGAAAAAAGCTATTGTTACCCTAAGACCAGGTGAAAAGATCGAATTTGTATGAGGAGTAAAAATATATGCCGTTAAAGAGATTTAAGCCATATACTCCGTCTCGCCGTCAAATGACAGTGGCGGATTTTTCTGAAATTACGAAGGACGAGCCAGAGAAGAGATTAGTAAAGTTTATAAAACAGAAGGCGGGACGAAATAACTTAGGGAGGATAACAGTAAGAAGACGAGGTGGTGGACATAAGAGACTGTATAGGGTGATAGATTTTCGGAGGGATAAAAATGGAATTCCGGGTAAAGTAACTGCTATTGAGTATGATCCTAATCGGTCCGCATATATAGCATTGATTACCTATGCAGATGGTGAAAAAAGATACATTTTAGCTCCGCAAGGGCTTCAGATTGGGCAAACTATAATGAGTGGTGAAGATGTAGAAATAGAGGTAGGTAATTGTCTTCCGTTAGCTAAAATACCATTAGGCACGATGGTCCATAATGTTGAGCTTACTCCTGGTAAAGGAGGACAAATTGCCCGTTCAGCAGGAAACAGTTGTCAGCTCCTCGCTAAAGAGGGTAGGTATGTGGTTCTTAGAATGCCTTCGGGTGAGATGCGGAAAGTGCTAAGCGAATGTAGAGCGACTATCGGCGTAGTAGGAAATGAGGAACACATCAATATAAGTTTAGGAAAAGCAGGAAGGTCTCGCTGGCTAAGTAGGAGACCTAAGGTGCGTGGGGAAACGATGAATCCAGTAGACCATCCTCATGGTGGCAGGACCCGTGGTGGTAGACACCCGGTCACACCATGGGGTAAACCCACTAAAGGATATAAGACACGAAAGAAAAATCATAGAACTAATAAATATATACTCCGTAGGAGAAATGAAAAGTAATTAGGAGGGATTAAAAGTGCCTCGTTCGTTAAAAAAAGGATATTTTGTTGACCAGTCACTATTGGAAAAAGTGCTGAAACAGCAAAGTTCTGGAGATCGCAAAGTTATAAAAACCTGGTCGCGCAGGTCTACTATAATCCCGGAGATGGTAGGATTAACCATCGCTGTTCACAATGGCAGAACATTCATACCTGTGTTCATCACAGAGAACATGGTTGGACACAAATTAGGCGAGTTTTCGCCTACTCGTACATTTCACGGGCATCCTGACACTAAGAAGAAGAAATAGGGAGAGAAGTTATGATATTCGCAGAGGCGCATTTGAAGCATTTACCTATAGCACCACGCAAGGTTCGATTAGTGGTAAATATGATAAGAGGATGTAAGGTGGCTGAAGCGCGTGATGTTCTCACTTTTACCCTAAAGCGCTCAGCTGAGCCCCTGCTAAAGCTATTGCAATCTGTTGTTGCCAATGCTGAAGAGAAAGCAAGACAACAAAAGGTAAGAATTGACACAGATGAAATGAAGATAATAGAGATTCGTGTGGATCCGGGTAGGACCTTGAAATCCTTTTACTCTGCTCCACGTGGGAGAGCTATCCCGGTAAGGCATAGACATTCCCATGTGCATATTGTGATTGCAGGTGAAGAAAAAAAACCAGCTACAACAAAAAAATAATATAAGGAGAAAATGAGTGGGACAAAAAGTACATCCATTCGGGTTTAGATTAGGAGTAATTGAAAAGTGGTCCTCAACTTGGTACAGTGATAAACAGTATCAGCAGATTTTCCACGAGGACCTGAAACTGAGAGATTATCTCAAGAAACGCCTATATAATGCTGGCATAGCCAGAGTCGATATTGAGAGAGCTGGAAACAGAGTAAAGGTTACTATATATACTGCGAGACCGGGCTTGGTAATAGGCCAGAGAGGGACAGAATTAGAAAGAATAAAGACGGAATTAGAAATACTCAGTCCCAACAAAGTTATCAGTTTAGAAGTAAAAGAGATTAGGTATCCTGAGCTTAATGCTCAATTGGTAGCAGAAAATATAGCTTTGCAGATAGAAAAAAGAGCGTCATTCCGCCGTGCGATGAAAAGAGCAGTAGAAAGTGCAATGCGCTCCGGTGCCAAAGGGATTAAAGTTCGTGTTGCAGGTAGATTGAATGGTGCTGAGATAGCTCGAGCGGAGCAAACTCATGATGGTAGTGTACCACTGCAAACTTTAAGAGCTTGGATCGATTACGGCACCGCTACGAGTTTCACTACATACGGCACTATAGGAGTTAAAGTGTGGATCTATCTTTGTGATATTCCACCGAAAGAATTTACCCCAGGTATTGCGGGGGTCGAAGATTTGAGAAAAGTTGTGCGGGAAATGGAAAAAAAGGAATATAACCCTAAAAAACAATAAATTGAGACATAGGGAGATTTTGAAATGTTAGCCCCGAGAAGAACTAAATATAGGAAGCAACAAAGAGGGAGAAGGCGTGGCGTATCGAAAGGTGCTACTGAAGTGAATTTTGGAGAATACGGGTTGAAATCTCTTGAAAATACCTGGATTACAGCTCGTCAGATTGAAGCTGCCCGTATTGCGATAACTCGTTATCTAAAAAGAGGGGGGAAAATTTTCGTAAGAGTATTTCCAGATAAACCAATTACTAAAAAGCCGGCAGAGACGAGAATGGGTAAAGGAAAAGGTTCTCCTGAAGAGTGGGTTGCAGTTGTAAAGCGTGGTAGAATCTTGTTTGAAGTGGAAGGGGTAAGCGAAGAAATGGCAGAAGAAGCTTTTCGACTCGCGGGACATAAACTTCCCATAAAAACTACTATAGTGAAAAGAGTGTAATAA
>JAOAHN010000060.1 GCA_026415215.1 Candidatus Hydrogenedentota bacterium | reverse complement strand
AAAATACTAAACAAGTAAGCAATGGCTAACAAATTCAAAGTGCCGAATAACCACAAGAAAAACATCCGAACTTTCTGAGTAAAATAATCACCTACTAAAGCTAATTCTAACGCTACAACTAATAAAACATTGCTCATTATGTCTAACGATGTCCAAGATAAATTTTCCGGTATGATGTGGTGAATAATTGTTGGAATAGCGGTAATAATAATAGTGAAGTAAAAAAATAACCATCTTAAAGGCTGGTTACTTTCTAAAAACCAGAATAGTGTGAGTATAACTCCAGACCATAGTAAGCAAAAAGATGTAACTACATTCGCTACATGTGCAGGATGAAGATAATTACCCATATAACACTTTATACTCCTGTCAAGCTCATTAAGATACTAAAACCAACCTAATCGATTCAAAAGTCAAAATTACTAAACGAAAGGCAAAGTAAATGAAAACAGATAGAATTATATTATTGATGCTCGTCTATTTATCCCTATTTCTACTCTTAAAATCAGAAGCACAAGAATTATCACAGAGAAAGGAAAAACTAACAAATTATGTGAAGTATCTCAAAAGTATCCCTGTTACATCCGAGTTAGAAGAGGTGAAAGAGAAAGAAATAAATGACCTTATCCAAAAAATAAACAACATAAGTTCTGAGGAAGAATTGAAACTTTCTTATGAAGAATTTTTAAGAGTGAGAAAATGGTTACTTGACTCTTACCCTAAACGACCAAGCTTATCAGAAGAAGAATTCACAGAAGACTCAAATAGCTGGATAATAAAGAATTCTCAGCTAACTCTAAAACTTGACAAAAAGAACCTAATTTTACACATAGAAAAGAATGACATACTATGGGAGTTTGCTCCATCTGACGAATCTGATATAGTTATGCTTGACAAGAGGTTTTCGCTCTTTTCAGCCAAACAGATTACATGTGAAAGCTTAACAACAGGCTATTCAAAAGGTTTTACTCTAAGATTTACTGAATTTCCTGATAATCCAGATTTTATTTTATATATCACATTCCAATTATCCGGTAATACAGTAGATATTGACATTTCTGCTTCCGACACTCTAAAAAAACTGGTAGAAGTAAACTTCCCCAAAAATGTAATACTAAACACATCAATAAGAGACCTGTCCATCCTTCCTGTAATGCAAGGAATGCTTCTGTATGCTGACTATAACAAGAAGTTTTATGGTAAAGACCTATGTAATTCTCGAATGGCTTACATGCCCTGGTGGGGACATATTAGAAGTAGAGAGGGTATACTATCAATTATTTCCACTCCAGATGATGCAGGTATTAATATTGCCCACGATGAGGGGGGACCTACTAAGGTTAGTGTAGTGTGGTTTTCAAGATTAGGAGAACTCGGCTATACTCGCAGAATCAAATTGATGTTTATATCTGAAGCTACCTATGTAAAATTGGCAAAGTTATATAAAAAGTGGAAAACAGAAAATGAGGGCTTTGTCTCATTAAAAGAAAAGATATCAAGGTGTCCAAATCTGGAAAGAATAATAGGAGTGCCAATAATACATGTGGGCGCCTTATATCATTTTGAAAATTCAAGCCATTATTACAATAAAAATATCCCTGAAATAAATCATCAAATAATCCCTCTGGAAGAGATCGAGAACAACCTCAAAAAATTGAAAGAAAAGGGAGTCGCATCTGCGTATGTTCATTTGGACGGTTGGGGATACTACGGCTATGACAGTGGACATCCTGACATAATTCCTCCATCTCCAGAAATAGGGGGTGCCGAAAAACTCAAAACCTTAAGCAAAACTTGCGAAGAATTAGATTACACACTCGCTTTACACGATAACTACAGAGATTTTTACTTAAATGCCATTTCTTTCCACCCAAAACTCGCTATAACTAATCGAAATGGAATAAAAGAGAAACATAGTATTTGGTGTGGTGGTCATCAAATGATTCTAAGTCCAAGATTTATCCTTCCATATGTGCAAAGGAATTACGAATGGCTTTTCGACAACAACATAAATATAAAAGGTGTTTATCTTGATGTATTCTCAATAGTGCCTCTTGAAGAAAATTATGAAAAATTCTGTCCAATATCAAGATCAGAATGTGCTAAATACAGAGCCTCCTCATTCTACTATCTAAAGTCCAAGGGGTTAATTGTAAGTTCAGAAGAACCCACAGATTACCTTGTTTCCATAATCGACCTTGTTCACCACGGACCATACTGGATTTCTCCTTCTTTAGAAAAGGGAGAAAAAGTAGGCATTCCTATCCCACTATTCAATCTCGTATATCATGATTCCTTGATAATCCCCTGGAGTACAAGTGAAAATGGAGGATGGGGAATTCCAACTGGAGACCCAGGATACTTACACTGCATTCTGAACGCGGGTATGCCTTATTTAAGTGTGAACGCTGATGAGCAAGAAATCCAACGAATATTAGAGATTTGCAAAATATTCAAGCATTGTCAATTATTAGAAATGACCAATCATGAATTTTTAGATGAGAATTTTAGAGTGCAAAAGACCACATTCTCAGATGGAACAACTATTATTGTAGATTTCGACCAGAGAACCTACAAGGTTCACTATCCCACCATGCAGTGAACTAATCTCTCAGAGAGCTTAGAACATTTTTAAAGGAAGTGCTAAACTGTTTCCACCACGATGGTGTCTTTCTAAAATCCTCAACCGCTTCTGCACAGTTTCTACATATTTCTGGCAAATGGCAACAATCATCCTTTTTTAGCCCTTCCCTAATTAAATTAATTTTAGGAGAATTCCATATCTCCGAGACCGACTGAGTTTTTAAATCTCCTAAGATCACCGTTCGCAACCAATCCACACAACATAACACTACCTCACCATTAAATAGTATGCACATATCTCTAGTAGGTCTAATACATCCCCTCCGTAAACGCATATTCCTATTATGTGCGAGGTCCACTGCGTTAGAAATATTACCACCCCTGTTCTCAAGAGCTGATAAAACTAATCTGATTCCCCTCTTTTTCCAGAACTTCTGCATATCGTTTATTTCTTTTTCATTTTTTGCGTTTACAATCGCAGACACTCTCAAGTCCATAGGAGATCTATGATTCTTCAATAGCTCAGCAAACTTCAATACTTTTTCAACTACTGGCGTAGCCGGATACCCCATTAATTCTCTATTGACCTCGTCATTCAAAGATTGTAGACTAACTTTCAGTCGCTTAAGTCCACTTTTTATAAGCCTCTCTCCCATCTCTAAAGTTAATCGAGTACCATTAGTTACAACAAGGGTGGTCACATTCGGCATTTTACTATGAATATAAGATATAAAATCAGGTAATCTATCATCGAGTAAAGGCTCATTCTGAAGATAGGGCATAATCCGATGAGGGTTGATCTCCGCTAATTTGTCTATTATAAATTTAAAGAGGTCCCACGACATCCTTCCCGTAGGAAGATGGCTCTTGATAAAATCCTCATTGGGACAGAATATACACCTACCATTACATCCTGTTAAAGTTTGTATTTGCACTCTTGTTGGTATTACCATAAAATATTTAACGACATTATATTAGTATGTTATCCCCAACTATGAAAATATATACATTTATTATATATTACAACACACTCATTTGGATAGCAATTCCCTTGATGCTATTAAACTGTCACAATAATAATCTCCCTGATAATTATCCAAATACTTCAGAGCCTGAAATCTCAGAAGAGGGCGAAGAATCAGAAGGAGACAACACTTCCGAAGGCGAAATAGTTACACCTTGGGACATAGAACCTCCGTTTACATTAACTTATAAGATTGTAGCTAAATATCCTCATGACCCTAATGCTTTTACTCAAGGACTTGTCTTTAAGGACGAACTATTATATGAGAGCACAGGGCTATGGGAAAAATCTTCGGTAAGAATAGTAGACCTCGCAACAGGCGAAATACTTCTCAAAAGAAACCTCCCAGAAGAATATGCAGATGTAACTTTTTCCAACTTATTTGGAGAAGGCTTAGCCATATTGGACTCCGAAGCATACCAGCTCACATGGAAAAATGGAATTTGTTTTGTCTACGACACTACAGATTTGTCTCTTAAAAGATACTACAAGTACGATGGAGAAGGGTGGGGATTAGCGTATGATGGCCATTTTCTGATCCGTTCTGATGGAAGTAATACATTGTATTATCACTACCCTCAAAATTTCTCTATTTCTCACACATTAAGAGTTTCAGAAAATGGGGTTAACTTACGAAACCTAAACGAACTTGAGTTTATTGAGGGTTACATTTGTGCCAATGTTTGGCAGAGTAATTATCTCGTAGTTATAGACCCAATAACTGGTAATGTAATAGGAAAGATAATATTAGAAGGACTTAAAAATCAACAAAACAATCATCAGGCAGATGTTCTCAATGGAATTGCTTATATACCAGAGCGGAAAACTCTACTTGTAACTGGGAAACTTTGGGATACTGTTTTCGAAATAGCCCTTGTAAAACCTACACATAACCTATAATTACAAAACTCTCCCAAGGAGATGGGAGAAATTCCTTTTCATTCTCGATATACTTTTCCATCTTCTTTAAACCTGTTTTAAACTCCTCTTCAGGCAACAATTTTAATGTAGATATAAACCTTGACTTAGTTTTCTCTAAATATTCCTGTGAATACCATTTTCTAAAAACTGCACAATACTGAGTTTCTATCGAACTGAATCCAGCGTCTGCCAACCAGTTAACTATCTCTTCCTCGGAAGGAAATCGAGATAAATCTATATCCCTAAACGATGGAAAGAACACATTTAAAGGATGTTTCTTAATAAAGTGATGGGGTGCACTAACTATCAATATCCAACCCTTGTTCAGCATTCGTTTCATCGATTTCAAAGCTCTTTTAGGCTCTTTTAGTAAGTGAATCAAATATATGCACATAATGCCGTCTACCGAACTATCGGTAAGTGGAATGTTTTCAGCAGAAGCACAAATTAGACTTGCTCGCGTCCGCTTCGCGTTAAATTTTCCAAGCATACTTGCTGATAGGTCTAACCCTATGATATTTACATCGGCTTCTTTAAGGATTTTCTCCGATATATTACCAGTACCGCAACCCAAGTCAAGAATAAGCTTATTGTTAAATCTTCTTATCAAGCACAGGAGTATCGACAGATAAGGAGGGTTATCACTTCTTAAAAGGTCATATCTATCGGCAAGATCACCGAATAAATCCATTTCTTATTCTTACAATTTTATCTCTCGTGGGTAATTTTAGATTGTATATACCCCGCTACTTCGTTCATAGGTAATCGAATTTGACTCATAGTATCCCTGTCTCTAATTGTAACCGTCCCATCTTCCTTCGTTTGGAAGTCCACCGTAATACAAAATGGCGTGCCGATTTCATCCATCCTCCTGTATCTCCTTCCAATAGCACCAGAATCATCATAAAAAGTCATGAACTTCTTTCTTAGTTTCTTCTCTAAATCCATAGCAATCTCTGCGAGTCCATGTTTCTTAACAAGTGGGAATACGCCTGCTTTTATAGGCGCTATTCTGGGATGCAATCTTAATACTATCCTCAATTCACCCTCTACTATTTCTTCATCATAAGCATCACAAAGAATGGCTAATATAGTCCTATCTACTCCAGCTGATGGCTCTATGACAGTAGGGATATATCGCTCATTCCTATCGGCATCAAAATAAGACAAGTCTTTCCCAGAATGTTTAGAGTGCTGGCTCAAATCAAATTTGCCTCTGTTTGCTAATCCCTGGAGCTCCCCCCATCCGAAGGGAAACTCGTATTCAATATCAACGGTCCTTTTTGAATAATGAGCTAATTGTTCTTTTGGGTGCTCATACCACCGCAATTTACTTTCTCTAATCCCTATATCCAAATACCATTGCCAAATGTATTCCTGCCATCTCTCAAACCAATAATCTTCCTCAGTCTCGTGGCAGAAAAACTCGATTTCCATTTGCTCAAATTCCCTGCTTCTAAATATAAAGTTCCGTGGATTAACCTCATTTCTAAAACTCTTTCCCATTTGTGCAATACCAAATGGAATTTTTACCCTGTAGCTACCACAAATCTGCTTGAAATCTACAAATATGGACTGACAAGTCTCAGGTCTTAAATATGTATCAATCGCCGTGTCATCACTTACCCCCACTCTCGTCTTCAACATACTATTAAATGCCCGAGGTTCAGTCAACTCTCCACCGCAATCAGGGCACCGGTTTCCCTCTATGTGGTCTTCTCTGAATCGCTTTTTGCAGGATTTACAGTCTACAAGCATATCGTGGAAAGCTTCCACATGCCCACTCGCAACCCAAGTCTCAGGATGCATAATTATGCTTGCATCCAAACCTACAATATCATCCCTACTCTGAACAAACACATACCACCAATCATCCTTCAAATTCTTCTTTAACTCTACCCCGAGAGGTCCATAATCCCAAAAACCATTGATTCCACCATATATCTCACTCGACTGAAATATTATGCCTCTCCTTTTACAAAGATTTACCAGCTTTTCCACCTCACTAATCCTTCCATTCACGGGAGTTTCTTAAGAATGAAACAGTGTAAAATTCTAAAACAAACCCTACCCTATTTCCAAATTAAGATATAAGAACGAATTACCAAGATTAAAACTTCTATTTTAAGCTAAATCTAAAAAGTCTTATTTCATTAGTTAAGTCAGGACATGCTACTTCTGCATAAACCCATATCTCATCCCCTACCTTTAGCCAATGAGAATACCTAAAAGTAAAAAAATAATCGTTGGGAGTAGGACTTATCAAAAGGGGTTTCTCGGGAGTTAAGTCTATTATCTTATGTAAATCGAAAGTGAAACCTAACCCCGTAGCAATATTATAAACAGGGTCATACCATTTAATATTTGATCCCTCATAAACAAAAAGGTACCCTATCCCTACAGACAATATAGATGCAGGTCTTACAAAAAAATCGTGCCATCCACTCAAACTCATAATAGACTCAGTATACTCCCGATAAGGACGCCAATTCTCTCCATCATCACTCGTAAAGTGAAATATCCACTCATTTTCTCTTATATACCCAATCACATAACAATGAAACTTTTCACCATCAAAGAAAATTACTGGATCCTTGTAACTCCTCGGCAATATATCTCTCTCATATCTTTTCGGAGGTGGCTGAATTACTTTTTTAGCAGAAGAGGGATCAAAATCTATAGGATCATCAGCATCAGCAAACTTAATAACCGACCAAATACCACCTTCATCTGGAGCACATGCATAGAGCTTAAACTTTCCAGAGGTGGGGTCTAGTAATAACGAAGGCCTTTCAAACCCAAGCACGGGAACCTCTTCCCTCATTATGCTTTTGAGCTTGGTAAAGTTTATTCCATCTTCACTTTTAAGTATTCTAATTTCATATCCCCTAAATCCTCTTTTCCCCTCACCAGTTCTCATTCTACAAGCAAGGTAAAATTTTCCACCTTCGTCTCTCACCACTGAAGGGGCTCCTGCCCACCACTCAGGCTCTAATTTATCTGGCTTAAGAATAACAACATAAGAAGAAAGTTGGGCTTTTATCTTATCCAGTAATACCACCGTTTCATATGAAAAGTCATTGTTTTGCTCAAGCACTGCAATCGAAATAAAGACAGGAGATAGAAGAATCAATCCCATAACGGTATCATCCTATGCGAAATATTTGGATTAAATTCGATTATAATTTGAACATTATATCCAAATAAAAGTAAAATTTATATCTCTTCAGGCTGATGTAAGTTCTCGAGGGTTAATATGAGAGAAAAATTGAACCTTAATGGCGAGTGGATTTTACTTGTAGATAACGGAGAAGATGGTGTTATCAATAGGTGGTATATAGACCCTCCTCTCGGTTCTGGCGAAAAGATCCATGTCCCACTTACTCAGCCTCTGAGTCTCTTCACCAAAGCTACCAAATTTTGGTTTATCAAGCAATTTGATTTACAAAATTCATGGGCTGACCCTTTAACAAACATATCCTTAAACCTTGAATACATCAACTTTCAAGCAGATATTTGGGTTAACGGACATAGACTGGAGCCTCACTTTGGCGCATTCACGAAATTTAAGAGGAACCTGCCCTCCCACATCCTTAAAGAAAAGGATAACTTAATAGTCATCTCTGTCTGCCCACTATTTAACACATCCGAGTCCAACTTACCTCTTCATTTCTTCGCAAATGAATTGTCACAACTTACCGGAATATGGGGCAATGTTTACCTCCAAAAAACTCCCCAAATTTGTATAGAGAGTATCTATATCAAATCCGACTTAAAGAATAAACGGGTTATTGTAAACATATATCCTAACAATAAGAATGTTAAACTTTTCCGGGTGAAAATTCCCGAATTGGAAATAGAGGTAGAAAGCAAGAAACCCAAAGTTACTATTCCGCTCCAAGATTTTGAAAAGTGGACATTAGAAGACCCAAGACTATACTCTCTTTTAGTTCAGTTAGACACTGAAAATTTTACCGATGAAGTGATAGCCCGATTGGGTATAAGAGACCTCTCAATAATAGACGGAAAATTCTATTTCAACTTTAAGCAAGTAATCTTGAAAAGTGTTTATTTTGACTGGTCTCTAAATCATTTGTCGATGAAAGACTTCTCTCCTGAAAATTTAAAAAAACATTTAATACAAATAAAGGAAGCTGGATTTAATTCACTCCTCTCAATTGATAAACCCCTTCCAGAGAGAATTTTACAAATTTGTGATGAGATTGGAATCTTAGTTGGTGAATCCCCATCTTTTACTCATTCCTATGATAAAGAGACAACCAATTTACATTTCGAAAAAGAGCTTAAAGAAATTCTCTACTATCATAGAAATCATCCATCCTTTGTATGGCTAATGATTAATACTTCCACACCTGAAAACAACATCCCTAAGTTAGTTAGAGAAGTAAGAAAATTTGATAGAGCCCGTGTATTAACTATAAACAAGAACTTACCTGATTCTTCGAGTCTAAGTTTCTCATGCACACCTTTCACAGTAGAACTCTTACCCACAAAGATAACCACTCTAAATGTATGGCTTCCTGCTAATGATGAGACACTATTATGGTTAGAATCTCTTAATACCCCAAAAGGCCTTCAATTCATAATAAACAGAGAGTTTTTGAGGCCCACCAATACTCAGATCTCACTTCAGGATATGAGGGATATAGTTCTTTCAGAATTAGAGAAAGGATTTGCAGGAAGAGACCTCGCCCTTTCATTTCAGTCTGCGGAAAAAATGCTCGAAAATACCAAGTTAGTTTCTGTCGCTAACTTCAATTCTATCATTCAATCTATAAGAAAGAATGAAAATATTTCTGGATACTGTCTCTTTAAATCTTCTCTCAACGGAACCGAAATCTTTAATAACCTTATGTTTCTCTTCTCTGACAACACAGTAAAACAAACTCTTAAACGCTACAACCAAAACTTGAAAATAATAATCGAATTAGGTAAAACAAATTTGATCCCATCAGAATCAACGAGTATCAATGTAACCATTAAATATCCCGAAAATTCTCTATGTTCTGCACAAGGAGAAATGAACACCTTGGCAGAAGTTCTACTACAAATAACGAGCCCTACACAGCAAACCTTGTGGAGAAAGAAAAAAATTATAAAAATCAAAAAGGATATTCATGAGCTCTACTCTGCAGACATATCTGCATCAACAGCCACTGGTATCCATATACTAACGGGTAGATTACTCATAAATAAATTAGCAGTATCTGAGACATACAAAAGTTTCTATGTTGCCCCACCTCCTAAATCCACAGAATGTTTAATTGAGATCATCGACCCTACTAAAAATTTCACAAAGCAATGTCTTCCGTGGATTCAAAAAACCTCACCCCTCGCTCCTATAATAATACTTCCACCACTTGCAAACACAATTTTCGGCTACCCTGACAATGAGTTCAGTATGATGATAAACAGTATAAGAGAGGGAGCCATAGGAGTAGTTTTCTCTCCACCTCACGATTGGAATCTGATAAATCACTGCATTACAGATTGTCCTAAAATCCATATCCAATCCATAGAAAATTATCCAAAATCTTTCATCTTTCATTATGTAAAGCCTCACCCAGTTTTCATAAATCTTCCAACAAGACAGTTAATGAGGTTGCCCTACAGAAATATTATTGGCAAAGAGTTTTTCTTGAACAAATCTGATGAGGATGCCACTGGGTGTATGGTAATCTCTAATTCGGTCCCTCCTACCGTCACTTGGGGAACCACCTTGCTTATACTACGGTACGGAGTAGGAAGAATTGTATTTACTACCCTAAAAATATTAGAAAATCTGGAAGACGATCCCGTGGCTCAACACATTTTTGTTAATTTGTTAAATCATCTATCCAGAAGAGCAACACCACCCGAAAAACCCCCTCTACCAATTACCAACGCGGTAGAATTCATGAGATACAAGAAAAATAGTTCTTTCAGAAAATGGATGGTTATAGGCCCTCTCCCGAAAGACCCGGACTTCCAAGTCCCAAATAGCCATTGTGTTGATAAATTCATGAAATCTGAAATGAAATTCGAAACTATGTTCGGCAAATCATCTGCGAAAATATGGTTTACTTCAGAAAATGACGGGCATAAACTGAATTTACTCGATGCTCTCGGTATCCAAACTTATACTCATCATTTAGAAGAATTTAGTTTCTCTTCATTTGCGTATGCAGAGTTTGTGGTTCCTCAAAAAACGGAGGCAATTTTTCAGATAGAAACACCTAATATAATTCAAGTCTGGGTCAATGAGAATTTAATAATTGAAAACCTAACCATGTCAACAGATGTCAAAATTTATGAAGCTAAAACACAATTGAAACCGTCAAAAAACTCGATTTTAGTCAAGTGTGCCAAGGAGAGAGGGCCCTTATATTTTATCCTAAACATTTATGACAAAGAAAGAAAAAAGTTAGACATAACCTGGTCTAATTAAATTAGTGAAATAAAAAAATTACATATAGGAGACAAAGTATGTTCCCTCTATATTCCTCCATATTATGTAGTATTATCTTAACACTCACTTCAGAGATTGAGCTCGAAGAAAGATACACACCTTTCATTCAGGAAGTCCGAACGCTTTTCACCGAAAAAGAAGGGTTAATAGAAAAAAATATAAGCGAAGTATCCATTACTCCTATAGGCATTATAGCTCTATCGAATAGTGGAAAATTTTTCTTGTACCAAAATGGTAATTGGAAAAGTCTTGAAGCCAATCCTCCACTGATCCCCACTTCAATGACGAGTTCAACAAATCTGTTAATAATTCACAACGATGAAAAAATCGCTAAATATGATTACACATCGGGAAAGTGGAAAACCATAAATGTCAAACTTACAGAAAAAATAACTGGCGTTTATCCATCAAGTATCTCAGAAAACTTAATTTACATTCTTTCTGAGCACACAATTGTGGGATTATCCATCCCAGATGAAGGCCTAATTACTTATCCATACATAGAACCAAAGGTACTCAGCATGGCGGAGAATAAAGAAGGAGAAATATTCATTGGCACAGAAAATGGAATATACGGATATGACAAAGAGAAGAAAAAATGGAACCTTGTCCTTCCTGAAGATAAATCAAAGAGATGGGCTCCTAAAAATGTAAAAGCTCTTACATTTGACAAAAAGGGGAATCTTTGGTTTGGTAGTAAAGAGGGGGTAGGAAAGTTTGACGGGAAGGAATGGAGTCTTTACACTGGGAAAGAAGGTTTGCCATGGAATGAGTTTAATAAAGCAGTTATCGGAGAAAGGGAAGATGTCGTATGGTTTGCTACCACTAAAGGTGCAATAAGACATGAAAAAGGTAAGTTTGCATATCGATTTAGCCATCGCTGGCTTCCACATGATTTTGTGAACTCAATTGCAATAGACGAAAAAGGAAATGCATGGATTGCCACTCAAAACGGAATTTCACTTATAGAAAGAAAGTATATGAATTTAGAAGAAAAGTCTGACTATTTCATCAATCAAGTTGAAACAAGACATAACAGAGATGGATACACAGTAGTTTGCAGACTTAAAGAAAGATTTAACCCTGAATCCTGGAAACCAGCCATTACAGATAACGATGGGCTTTATACAGCTATGTATGGCTCCGCCCATGCATTTAGATACGCAGTGACAAAAGACCCTAAATCGAAAGAAATCGCTAAGAGAAGTTTTTTTGCCTGTAAAAGATTAGTAGATATAACGGGTTTAGGCTTTCCCGCAAGAGTGATAATACCTATAGATTGGGACGAACCCGTAAACGAAATAGAAGGCGCTGAATACAACGCTAAAATGCTACAAACTGACCCACTATGGAAACAAATTACACCTCGATTTGTTAAATCTGCAGACGGTAAATATATGTGGAAGTGTGATACGAGTTCTGACGAACTTGCGGGACACTATTTCTTTTATGGTATTTACTACGATCTCATCGCGGAAACCGATGAAGAAAAGGAACCTGTGCGCGAAGTAGTAAAAACTATCACAGACCATTTAATCAATAACAACTACTGCCTCATTGACCACGACGGAAAACCAACAAGGTGGGCATTTTTTTCCCCAGACATGTTCCACTCCTTGAAGGGATGGGAACAGCGTGGCTTAAACTCCATGATGATGTTATCTTTCCTGAAAGTAGCCCACCATATTACCGGCGATTCAATCTACCAAGAAAAGTTCAATGAGCTATGTAACAAGTATTTCTATCATATCAATGCAATGCAATCAAAAATGTATTATCCACCAGATTTTGTTGTTCCGTGGGATAACAACTTATGTCTTATGAGCTGGTATGGATTATTTAGATATGAAGAAGATCCTGAAAAACTTATAATGTGGCGTATTGCACTCGATCACGCCTGGCGACACGCGAGTAGAATGAAAAATCCTTTCTGGAATTTGCTTTATTTAGCCTGTGCAAAAGAATTCACAAAACACATTCCTTCAAACAAGCTCACTTCTCTGTATCCTGATGTCCCTCTCCTCGTTCCCATGGTACTGAGAAATTACGGAAAACCCGACCCACTTGCTCTTCACCATGCTGTAGACACTCTTAAAGGAACTCCCTTGGATCTAATATCGTATTGTATTGACAATACTCATAGGTTAGACATTCAACTCGATCCAGAAACACCAGAGGGTAGAATTCGAGGATGGGGAATCGATGACTTTGCTCTGCCAATAGAAGAAAGACCGCATGTAAGACACGATAATGACCCATTTACTCTAAATAGCTGTGAAGGAAATGACGGCTTCTCTGAACACGAGGGGACTTTCTTTTTACTCCCATATTGGATCGGAGTTTACCACGGATTTATTAAGTAAAATAATCACTAAAGAGAATCTGTGGTAGAATTCACATATAATTTTATTCAAGGTAACGGAGTCCAATTATGCTAAAAGGAGTTATTTTAGCCGCAGGACACGGTGCGAGATTAGGACCCTTTGGCAAGCAAAACCCTAAACCTATAATCCCCATAGCAAATAAACCATTGATCTATTACCAAATAGAAATCCTAAAAAGTTTAGGGATACAGGACATTATAATCGTAGTAGGTCACCTTGGATTCAGAATAATACAAACAGTTGGGATCGGTAAGGAATTCGGGGTAAATATACATTATGTGGAACAAGAAAAAAGATTAGGACTCGCTCACGCAGTTGGACAATTAGAAACTCTAATTCAGGAGCCTTTTCTTCTAATTCTCGGTGACATCTTTTTTTACGGACCAAACTTAATCTCTATGGTCGACACATTCATAAATGAAAAGTGTGATTGCGTGATCGCCACTAAAATTGAGGATGATATGGAAAATATCAAAAGAAACTTCAGCGTATTAACAGATGAGAATAACAATGTAATTCAATTAATAGAAAAACCAAAATTCCCCAAAACTAATATCAAAGGATGTGGAATTTATCTATTTAAGGAAACAATTTTCGAAGGTATACATCGCACTCCAAGAACTGCTCTGAGAGATGAGTATGAACTGACAGATTCAATTCAGATAATGGTTGATTTAGGATACAGAGTTAAGGCTCTTCCCGTAGTGGAATGGGATGTAAACATAACCTTTATAAAAGATTTAATCTCCTGTTGTCTTTTTGAGTTAAAACGGCAAGGGAAAAATCTCATACAAGGAGAAAATTCCCATATCGGAGAAAATTGCAAATTGGTAAATACAGTTATTGGCAACAATGTTATAATTGGAAATTACTCCGAACTAATAGAATGTGTTATATTAGACAATGTTAATATACCCCCAGGAACTAAACTTTCCCACCGTGTTGTCTCTGAAGAGGGTGTTCTGGATTAGAGAATCACCAACGAGGAAAATTACTTTTCTTTTTCTCTCCACGAAATAGAACCAGTAGTGGGATTATAAACCCACTCTCGTGATTCATAGGGCTGTTCCGGCAAAAATGTAAGTATCCTTTTTTCAAGCATTTCTTCTAAAGTCTGAGGATAAACTCCATATCTCTCCTTATACACCCTAATTCCATTTTCGATGATTCTCATATACCTCTCTTGAAGCTCATCTAATACACTTGTATTCTTAACCATCCCTGATTCGGTAATAAAGAATTTACCTCCCAGTGGATCTACAATCGATTCTTTAGCTAAGCCTAATTCTTCTAAATTTTCTGGAATCCTTCCTTCGTTTTCTAACTTATATTTCTCAAGTCTCTTATTTAACTCCCTACAAATTGCCTTTATCTCCACCAATAAAAGCTTCCTATTGGCTATGTCACGAAGCAACTGGTCCTCACTATTTACAAGCTTCAACCACATATCCCTCTCAACTTCTAACAAATCATATTCATGGTTTAACTTTTCAGCAAGGTCAATGATAAACTTAGGTGCTCTCCCAGAGCTAGCACTCATTGCAAGATATATCCCAGCAATCTTTTTTGAATTAGGCTTTTCCGCAAGGTTTAGCATATATATCATTGCCGCCTCATAGGGGAGGTCCCAAGTTTCTGGCCTATAGTACATCCCCCTATGTAATAATTTGAGAGCGGATTCCGAATCTGCCCTGAGAGACGACAGAAACACTCCTCCAAATCTATACACCTCCCGAAAATACGGATCCAACTGCACCACTGCACTCAACATCTTTTCAAGCCATTCGAACTGAAAATCTCCCTTTAATTCCGCCCCTACATATAATAGACAATGTATCCAAAGTAAATCTGCTATTACTGTGTCGAGTCCTCCAGTAAAATGTCTCAATAACTTTTCGTTAGGGAGATACAGAAGTTCCTTAACAGGCATTTTTTCCACCATTGTTATCCTATACTGGAGGAAAATCACTAACACTAATAAAGCAAAGGGAATAACAATTCGTTTATGCAAAGTATTACTCATATCTGTTGACCGTAAAGAATCATACATCTTTATTTTCAAACATAAGTACGCCAAGATATACAAAAAGGGCTGAATACAAAATGCCATACACAAACACATAGACTACATACCACATAGATATAGAGACCCCATTCACTACCTCTGCCCTAATATCAAAGTTAGAAAAATTCGGAAGGATGTAGTAAAGTGCCTTTAATATAGGTTCTACTGGCGTATCTTTTATATGCGGAGGTAAGTCTAAAAATATACCTGTAGCATGGCCGAAAATATAAAAACAAAATACCATAATAGCACCTAAAATTGGGCTACTTAGCGTAGAAAACAAAAGTGCTAACGCATTAACAAGAAAAAGTTTTATCAATAGCAGAAAGCAAGCTACGAAATACCAATAATTTACTTCTCCACCTAAAATTGCTATGTATCCTCCAGAGATTAATGACATAATGGTAACCATTAGTGTAATAAGTAAACACAGCCCTAAATACTTTCCTATTACAAACTGATACCTCGGCATAGGCTGAGAGATTATCGTGTAAATTGTTCTCTTATCAATCTCTTTGTAAACGAGGTTGGTCCCTACAAATATAGATATTAAAGCACCGAAAACCGATATACTTGCCAAAGACAAATCCTTAACTATTTTTATGTCTTGTCCTATGCTTATCCATCCTATGGCTTTGGAACCTATAATTACCACAATCGCGAAGAAAAGAAGAACATACAGAACTTTGTCTCTAATCGATTCTCTGTAAGTGTTTACTGCAACCGCAAAAATTCTACCCATGACCTCATCATTCTTCCAATTTGCTGTAATACAGTTTCCCTCGCTTGCTTTCTTCCTCTTCTGTAATCTGCATTCTGACAAAGAATTCTTCAAGAGACTCCTTTTGTGGAACAAACTCCACTAATTTAGCGGAATTTTCTAACGCTTTCTTCACCATCAAATTGGCTATTTCAGAACTATCAAACTTAAAACACACATAATCCTCCCACCTATGAACCAACTGCGCAGAAGCTGAGAATTCATTAATAAGCCACTCCTCTAAGTATCTTAAGACTACATCTACACTTCTAATTTCTTGATGCAAAACTTCCTTAATACTCCCCTCTGCTACTAACCTTCCCCTCGTGAGGACACCTACTCTATCACATAATTGTTCCACATCACTTAAAACATGAGAACTAAAAAATATTGTCTTTCCAGAATTTTTTAGGGAAATTATCAACTCCCGAATATGCTTTCTCCCAATTGGGTCGAGCCCACTCATTGGCTCATCTAATACAAGTAATTCAGGATTTCCAACGAGTGCGATTGCGAAACCAATCTTTTGTCTCATTCCCTTTGAAAAATTTCTAATTCTAATATCCGATATATCCTTCAAATCCAACATCTCACTGAGTCTTCCCCATTCTCTTTCACACTCTCTTTTATTCATACCTTTCAGTTGACAGTAAAACTTAACAGTCTCTTTAGGAGTCAAGTACTCATAAAAATAAGGTTGTTCGGGAAGATAACCTAAACTTCTCCTTGAATATGGATTTTTCCACTCTATCCCATTTATCCAAATACCCCCACTGGTGGGGATCAACAATCCGCAAATCATCTTTATAGTTGTAGTTTTACCAGCCCCATTCCTCCCCAAAAAACCAAAAACTTCTCCCTTATTAATCTCAATTGACAAGTCTTTGACAGCAAACATATCTTTTCGTTTTAACGATGGATACCTCTTAGATAGGTCTTTGGTTTTTAGCACTATTCTTTCGTCTCCCATAGACAACATGTAAATCTCTATTTATCCCCTTCGTTTTCTTTGGGAGAATTTGTTTTTATAAGCCTCCTGTCACCCCTTACCAGCCAGTATGCTACCGCTACTGAAAGAACAATCCCACTCAAGGCAATCACACTAAGAGGCTGAGAAGTAGAAAAATCCATTATTATTACTTTCCTACTAACTGCAATCACTGCTGTAGCAAGCACAGCCTTCACCTGAATTACATCTTCTTTCAAATAGAGCACAATATTTTGATAAATCTCTATTGCAATCAGAACTGTCAAGAAACCTCCAAGTATATCGACTATATGCTCAAGAGATATTAGGTAATTGCTGGACCTCATCATCCTACTCAAAATCAACATTATAATATCCACAGCCGAAAACATAATAACAATAACCACCACCACAGCCAGGAACCTAATAATCCATTTAATACAATACTCTGTAAAGCCCATAATACTACTATCTATAGCATCGGTTCTCTCTTTTCTCATGCTTTACACCTCGTAAAAAACCGCTACTTACGATAATAAACTTTTATCGTCTTGATTTCAAACGGAAGTATACAAAATTCTATAGTATTACCTCCCAAAACTTCCAATGTTAATAAATTATCTTCTTTCAAATTGCATTCATACACCTTTCTAACTTTAAATGGGAAGCCAATTCTTACTTTTCCCCTCGACTTACCTGCTTCATAAAGTCTTAATATTAGAGCATCATCTTCTTCTGCCTTTTTCACAGTTTCTACCACCACATTGGGGTTATCCAACAGGCAGAAAGTTATCATTTCCACCATATTACTCTGAGCATTCGTAATTTGGTAGGACTCCAATGGGATATTTAACTCATATGCAGACCGCACGACTTTCTCGACAGAAAAATCTCCCAAATGGGGGAGTATTGAATATGTAAAATGGTGAACACCCTGATCTGCTTCTAAATCTGGAGCCATAGGAGAACGAAGCAAAGTTATAGAAACTCTACCATTAAAAGCATCATGCCCATACTTGCAATCATTAAGTATAGCCACACCATAATTAGTCTCTGATACATCAACCCATTTGTGAGCACATACCTCAAATTTTGCTCTATCCCAAGAAGTATTTTGGTGCATAGGCCTTACGATATATCCAAACTGAATATCGTTCTTGAACTCCTCCGCAAAAACATTAAAATTGAACCCAGCTTTTAATAAAGTGTGTTTCTCTTTCCAATCTACAGTAGTATTAAAATCAATTCTTCTATTCTTAGAGTAAAAAACCACATCTTGGACCATTCGTGAACTTTTACCAATTTTATACTCATTTCTGACCACATGGAACAAAGGCCCATCTTCAACTACTTCAGAAGAAATTAGGCTCTTTTCCTCTGTAATTTTATCTCTATAGTCTTGGTTAATATCCCATGCATCCCACACAACTGGTATATCTTCGGCGGTATATATGAAATTTATTTTACCGCCTTCGGCTACCACCTCTCTATTGGCATCCTTGTCCCACAAACTTTCAATACGACCCGCATTATCGAACCTTACACTGTAAAATGGAGACTCTAATTTTGATTTGACATGAACAAATGGACTGGGACTAATTTTCTCTCTATTCCTTAAGGTTACTGACATGATACTCATAGAAGGTAAAGTTAAGTAGACATATAGCCCATCCTTGGTGACCTGTGTTTCAAAAGAATTTCCATTCACATCCGTGGCATCATTAAAATCTACTTTTGGTAGGAATACCAAATCACTACGAGTCCAGGAAAGGGAGTTAGTCACGAGAAAGCAGTTCTCTCCAGAGCCTGAGGACAGTTTTTCTCCTATGAATTTAACAACTTTTTCCTTTAGGTCTTGCAACTCTGTCAAAATCTCCTTAAAATCTTTCTCCGCATCCTCATAAACCTTATTAATCGAGGTACCTGGCAAAATGTCGTGAAATTGATTGGTAAGCAGTTTTCTCCAAAGAACTTCAAATTTATCTTTTGGGTATTCATAACCATACACCATTGCGACTGAGCACCATAGTTCAGCTTCTCTAAACATTAACTCTAATTTCCGCATATACTTCTTTGTATTTGCTTGGGTTGTGTAAGTTCCTCTATGCAGCTCTAAATATAATTCCCCTACCCAAGTAGGCAATTCATTTCCTGTTTCTTTTTTCAGGTTCGACAGAAACTCAGATACATTAACAAATTCTGCTTTGGGACAACCTTCCAAATTCTTCAACCTCAGCGCAACCTCAATCATTTCCCTATTGGCTCCACCTCCACCATCTCCATACCCAATAGAACAAAGAACGGAACTTTGTATATCTTTATGTTGAACATAATCCCAAGTTTCTTTAAGCACAATAGGGCTGGGATATGCATTATATCCATTAGTTCGAGTTGTGAGAAAATGTGTGAAAATTTTAGAACCGTCAATTCCCTGCCACCAAAAAGTATCATAGGGGAATCTATTAGTGTCGTTCCAGTTTATCTTACTCGTGACAAAATGCTCTATGTTAAATTTGCGTAGAATCTGGGGTAGCGCAGCAGAATATCCAAAAACATCCGGAAGCCAGAGAGTATCTGGAGTATACCCAAAGTAAGCTTTAACAGCCTTCATTCCTTCCATAATCTGCCTCACAAGAGACTCTCCCCCCGTAATATTGCAATCAGCTTCTACCCACATTCCTCCATTGGGTTCCCATCTCCCTTCTCTTACTCTTTTCTTGATTTTAACTAACAACTCGGGATAGTTATCCTCTATCATCTTATAGAGCACTGGCTGAGACTGAATAAATCTGAACTCAGGATACATTCCCATTAACAAAAGCATACTTGAAAATGTTCGCGCAGACTTCCTTACAGTTTCTCTCACGGGCCATAACCAACCTATGTCGATATGAGCATGACCGACCAATCCTATAAATGGAGTAGAAGGCGAATTCTCACAGTTCAACAAAGGCTTTATTATCTTATGGGCATTCTTGAAACACTCGTATAATTCTTCTTCATTATCCCAATGAACTGGGATCAAATCCAAAGCTTTATTTAATTCCTTTAATATCTTTGCTTTTCTAAGAGAATTATCATCCAAGATCTTGGAGATTTGAAAAAGAACCAAAGCATCGAAGTAAAAGTTATTCACATAGACCCTCTCATAAAGCAATTCGCTAGCCCTCAGTAACAAAGGAGGATCTTCCTCAGGACTATCTCCTACTGAATGGAGTGTTCTAATCCTCAAGTCATATCCTTCTACCCCAGGAAACGGATGACCACAATAAGACTCAATATAAATATCATATGACTCACCACCTTTGGCTCGAGGAGTTAATAGCACCTCTTTGTGATTCAAATCCATTCCCGCATAAGGTACCCCGTTTACAAAAAGAAGTTTCTCCGCTACGCTATCATGTCTATAAAATATCTTATAATTCCTATATTGTTTGGGGATTTTTATCTCTCCTCTAAACCAAACAGTTTTCCAATGCTCCCCCCACCGTGAACCAATAGGAGCAGGAGCATACTTCAAGTGCTCCGGTGGAGTCCTAAAATGTTCTTCTGTAACAGCAGCTTCCAAATTTACATCTAAGATTTTGGCGTACCGCCATTTATTAATCAAGCTTAATTTTTTCTCTATCTTCTCACTTACTCCGACTTGTAACATAACAACCTCCATACTATAAATTTAAGTTAAAAAATTACTTCACCTACTCCTTCTCTTCCCCCCAACTAAAAACGGTTCAAAAAACTAACCATTAAGCGATTACTATCTCTGGTAGGTCCCCATATATTCAGCAGTAGCGAGTGTATGTCCTTCCATTGCTTTCAATAAATCCGCTTTTTTTATTCCTGAAGGGAGATTTAATACTATGTCCAGAGCGTAGAGTTTAAAGTAATATCTATGTGGTTTACCAGGAGGTGGTGCAGGTCCATTATAACCTATCTTCCGAAAATCATTTAACCCTTGTTTAGCACCATTAGGAAGCGCTTCCTGTTTTGGAACACCCTCTGGCAAACCTTTCTCTGTTGGGGGAATATTAAAAATAACCCAATGCACCCATGTTCCCACAGGTGCATCTGGATCATCTGATATTAAAGCTAACGACTTAGTCCCTGGAGGAACGCCCTCCCAAGTCAAAGGAGGAGAAACATCTGGACCATCACCAGTATACTTCTTCGGAATAGGTGAACCTAACTTAAAAGCTGGACTGGTTATAGTCATTTTCTGCTCCTGCATATTTTTACCTCCTATAGTATTTTCAATTTGGGATAAAGAATTAACACACATAACCCATCCCATTAAAAAAACACATACAAGCATCACTTTCTTCTTATACACTGTCTTTTACCTCCCTATAAACCTAAAAATATTATAACTAAAACAAAACTTTGTTCAAATATTACTCAAGTTTAACAATATCACCAACTTTTAATACCTTATCTCTCCTCCAATTATTCAACTCCAAAATTTTATCAACAGACATCCCTGTTTTTTTAGAAATTCCAATTAAAGTATCTCCTTTCTGAACAACATACACTTTCGGTGTGGTAAGGACTCCAGGATCCTTCTCCACAGGTATAGAACCATTATCTCCACTCCGTTTCCCGCCTTCTGGAGATAAAGCCATTGACTCTAAATTGGAGGTAGAAACATCGTCTTTTTCTACCTTGCTACCGTCTTCCCTTACAGGAATAATAATTTTAGTTCCCACCTTTAAGTTGAACGGGTTCAGTCTTTGATTAGTTTTTTCAATAAGCGAAATCTCCGTATTATATCTTTTAGCTAAATTCCACAAGTTATCTCCTGGCTGAACCGTATACTCTATATAGTGTCTATTGTCAGCCTTTTTTTCCTTATTAGAAAGGGGATCCTTCTTATCCTCTATAGATGAGGTATGCTCTGTATCAAGATAAACTTTCTGGCCTACCCTTAAAACACTATTCCCACTTAAGTTATTAATTTCCATAAGTTTTCTTACAGGTATAGAGTATTTATTGGATATTTTAGAAAGTGTGTCTCCCTTTTCTACAATGTGAAACTTAACTTTTGAGTTACTACTGTTGCCAGTTTCAGTAGATGTATCATTAGGCAGATCCATCTCTCCGGACTTCACTTGATCTGAAGGAGTATAGTACAAAGGTATTTTTAAGCTCTGACCCTCTCTTATGATGTCGCTCTGTAGATTATTTGCCTCTTTAATAGAATTGATGGACACAGAATGATTCTTGGCAATATTACCAAGAGTATCGCCTTTCTTCACTGTATAATCTTTGAATCCATAGAAACTAAATTCATTAACTAACTCAGGCTCTACTTCTCCATTTGCAACTACATCTCTCACTTTCAACCTATCCCCCACTCTTAATATATCCTTAGGCTTAAGATTATTCATTTTTGCTAACATCTCTACATTAAGGTTATATTTTTTCGCTATTGTGTAAAGTGTTTCTCCTTTCTTAACCTCATGATATTCAGGTAATTGTTTTGAATCGGATGCTCTTGGAACCTCGGTAAGCTTTTCATCTTTCTTCTTAGCAAAAGAAATTTTTCCCCTCCTCTTGGTGGGAACTAAGATTTCTATTCCAGGTTTTACAGCTTTAATAGAAGATAGTGCATTTACCTCCAAAAGTTCTTCGATTGTAATACCATACCGATGAGCAATAGAGTAAGCACTCTCTCCCTTTCTTACAGTATGATGAGCATATTGATAGTCCTTAAAAGTAGGAGAAACCATTATTTGAGCAAGTTTTTCACCATCTCCTTTTGGAACCATCAATTTATAGGGATAGGGCGGAGTAACTCCCCTAATTAAAAAAGGATTCCAACGCGAAAGTTTCCCTTTTTCGTAGCCCATATTTTTCTCTAAGATTGAGAGGGAATAAACTCCATCTGTATAAACCTCATCCCACTCTAAAGGAGAAAAAGGCGATGGAGAGAAACCATACGCAGAAGGGTCATTACAAATAAAAATGTAGGCAAGGAAGCGAGGATAATACTTTTTAGTCTCGTCTTTTATAATCTGTGAACCGGGGTGAGTTTCTATTAGTCTCCAAAAGTTTCTTTCACTAGCACTTGCTTCAATAACCCTTTTTAAGCCATTCTCCCCCATATTATACGCACTGATAGCCAGACTCCAATCTCCTGCAAAGAAGTTATGGAGATCTTTTAGGTAGTCAATCGCAGACCTCGTCGATGCTACCCAGTTGTATCTCTCATCAAGATAAGGGTCCATAATTAATCCGTAGTGCTTAGCAGTCAATCGAATAAACTGCCACATCCCCCCAGCATTAGAGGGAGAATTAACCTTAGTCTGAAACATGCTTTCAATCATAACTAACCAACAAAGCTCTTCTGGAAGTCCTTGTTCTGCAAACTTCTCCCTAATGTATTTTAGGTACAAACCACTTCTGTTGAGACCCTCCTGAAACTGTTTAGGATAACGATTTATAACATCCTCCATTTCGTAGATTACTCTCTCAGGCAAAGGAAAAGGTATTACAATCTCTGAGTACTTACCATTAGAAGATTTTAGCCCTGAAAGGATTCTCCAAGTATTGAGATGGTCTAATTTCATCTTTTTTTCAGATTCGGGAATAAAATTCACTTCCCAATCCTCACGAAGTTCCTTAAATACCCCAGGAACTATACCTCCACTGATAAGCGTCCGCCTCGCGGTAAGATACTTTTCTTTAGCATTCTTTATATCACCTTTTACCCTAAATTCTTTGGCTTCCTGAAAATATTCCCCTGCTATCCTTAATGCTTTTATAGGGAACATCGTTGGTGGGGGAGCTAATTCCTCTGTAGGCACTTCAGGAATAGGAGTGGGTGTAAAGTGAGCATCAAAAACTTGTTTCTTGTGAGCACAGCTGAGGTTTACAAGTATACAAGACACTAATAATAATATAACCCACCTACCAGAGCCTATATATCTTAACTTCATCCTCAGCTTTCCCTTTTTCTGTGATACACAACTAATTGTATACTTATTCTACTAAAAACACAACTTATACTAACAACTCTTCTCCCTAACCTTCAACAACTCTCGATATTAATAATTTCAAATCCTCCATATCGAAGGGTTTCTCCAAAAAGGGACTGCTTATCTTTTTCAGAAAATTTCTCGTAAATGGGCTGGCTGTATCTCCCGTAATAATGACAATTTTATCTTTTGGAAACTTTAACTTCTGAGTAATTTCCTCATAAAATTGTATCCCGGTAGGGTTGTCAGAATACAAAAGGTCAAGTATTATATAAGATATCGGAACAGAAAGAATTATCTCCTTAGCTTTTTCGCAATCAACTGATGTATACACGCAGAATCCCTCTTTTTCAAGGGAAGTTCTCAAAATTTCTACTAAATCTTCATCATCTTCCACGATTAAAATACTATTTCTTTGCTTTACTATATCTCCCATGCTAATCTTCTCTACTATCGGCAATCTAATAGTGAAACTGGCTCCTCCAAGAGCACTACGCCCCACCGATATTGTTCCTCCCATAGAGTCAACAATACTCTTTGCAAGTGACAAGCCCAATCCAAGATGTCCGGAGATCTTTTCAGTGGTGAAAAATGGCACAAAAATTCGGGAACTAAGTTCAGGAGAAACCCCTTCTCCATCATCATCCACTGTAATGAAGAGTTCGTCCTCCTTACACTCCAAACTTACCAAAACCTCTCTCTTAGCATATCGATAACCATTTTTTATTATTTCAATCAGAGCCTGAGCAAACTGAGAAGGACTGCAGGAAATGTAGAATGGAGCATGACTGAATCTAAATACTACTTTCTTATCCCCAGATTTTGAAAACACGGGCAAAACCATAGAGCGAACCAAGGCATTTATTTCTGTAGTCAAAAAAGAATCTGACACCTCTCCTGAAAAAGAACTCACTCGATTTATTATCTCCTTATACTCTTCACACTTCTGCTTTATTTTGGCGAGGATTTTAGATTTTTCAAGTGAAACATCTTCCATTAGCAATCCGAGACTGCCTAAAATATACGATATGGGCTCATTCAAATGACGGATTAAAACTGGGAGTAACTGAGAATCCATCGAGCTATCTCTTAAAACATTAAGATACTCCTCAACTCCTTTTGCAAGTTTTCTCTCCTCCGTTACATTATTCACCGTTGAAAGCACACCATAAACGGAATTGTCTTCCCCATAGATAGGAACAACCACAAACACAGCCCATATTTGTTCAGCACCTTTTTCAATGTATACTTCTTCGATCGATGTTTTTCCCTCCTTAATTACTCTATCGCAAACACATTCTCCAGACTTCTTTCCTTTTCTCAAAAGATAACAACATATTCTTTCTTCTTGAGAAATGTCCCTCAAAGGAAGAGGTAAGTCGTTCCAGTTTATAGAATAAATAACTTTCTTATTAATACCAATTATTTGGGATGTCATGGGAACATGAGGAAGAAGCATCTCCCCTAAATACCTAATCAGGTCTGGTGGCTCTATAGTATACTTTGGCAAAGGGTTTATATTTATCATTACCTCTCTCTTGGAATCATACTCGTCGCAATAGTAGCTCACCTTAAACTTACTTTTTATTTGCTTTTCATTAACTACTAAACTGCCACTAAATGTAAAGTTTCCTACCATGCTCCTTTGTCTTAGAATTTTTCTAATTTCGTCCCCTGCTGTTTGATCCAAAAATGAAAATATCGACCTATTCCTCAATTCCCCCTCAAACTCATTCCCAGAAGAAAAAATATCCCAAAAACTACTATTTGCCTCCACAATTCGACCCTCTTCATCCACAATAACCAGTGGAGTAGTACACGAATTCATTAAAAAATAAAATCTTCTTATATAAAGAGAATCCTCAGATGAGCTCATAATAAACAGTTCTATTTTGAGGATAAGTCTATATAATTGTATTAACTATTGCTTACTTACTTCATACTTAACTTCGCTCAAATTAAACTTATCCAATGTTGGTACATTACCCCCTGCCCACCTCTTCAATGCTAACCTAACTTGCTTACCTGCAACACCATCGACAAACAAACCCATCTCCAACTGGAGTTTTCTTACCGCTCTTGCAGTCTCTTCATCATAAAAATCAGTTGTATTATCAGAGGAAAGCCATCCACCCTTTTGCAAAAGGTTTTTAAGCCGTTTTACATCTTCTCCCCTACTACCAATACTCAAACTCTTATGAGAAGATTCATCCTTCCAAGGTATTATAGCAATATTTTCGAAGATTGCCCTCAGTGAGTCTATTGGAATCTCAACACATGAATTATTAGAATCAAAATATAGAACAACTGTAGAGTCCTTCTTATGTACCAGAGCACACCAGATTTTGTCCCCTTTACTTCTTATTTGCACTAACGATGGTAAATTTAGAGATAAAAGATGGGCTACAGTAGGCTGTAAAACTTCTGCAGATAATCCATTCTCATTAAAAAATTTCACAAGTTCAGTAGGTGTGTCTCCAGAAGGCTCATCATTAACTAGAGCCATCTTCCATAACCTCAGTAGAAGCAAAGCACTTTCTCTCATGCTAACATTCGAATCTACTCTAAATAAACCTATATCAAATTCGGCCTGATAGCCTTCGTTGCCAGATACATTGGTATCAAGATTTCTATCAAACCTATCCTCATCGACCGATGGGTATTCCCTACTTTTTGCCTCTGCCTGAAGGGAAACACGCCTTAACCCTCCCTCTCCAAGAACCGTCTCGTTAAATTTTCTCAATTCTCGGGCTAACTCATCCAACGGCAGGAACCACAAGTTTACCGCAAGGAGTAATAGGAAAACGCCAAACGCAAGAGAGACCAATGAAAACCTCCTTTGGGGCACAACAATTTCTGGCTTTGCTTTTTGCTCTTCTGGGTGATATAACTGATCGCTGAGCTCCCTAACGGCCCTCCCCACAATCTTATGATCTATCTCTTTTGTCTCTTGAGTAAAACCGATTAGTAAACACCTATCAGAGATTGAATTAATTAACCGAGGAACACCTTTACTCCACTTATAAATTAACTTTATTGCCTTGGGTGTAAATACCACTTTATTTTTACCCCCTGCCACATACAAACGATAGGCAATGTATTGAGATGTTTCCTCCTCATTTAGGGGAAGTAAATGGTATCTCGCGGTTATTCTTTGATTTAATTGCCTAAGTTCATACAATTTTAATCGATCTTGAAGCTCTGGCTGGCCTATCAAAACTATTTGAAGAAGTTTCTCTTTATCAGTTTCTAAATTAGACAATAATCTAATCTGCTCTAAAACTTGAGGTGTTAGATTTTGTGCCTCATCTATTACAAGAACACAGTTTTTTCCCGAAACAGACTTCCGAAGCAAAAAATCATTTAATTGGTCAGTCAACTCAAGAAGATTGTCAGAAGTAGGTTGCTCTTTAAACTCAATTAATATCCTTCTCAAAAGCTCAACTGGATTTAGAGTAGGATTAAAAATAAACGCTACTTCAATGTCAGGGTCCAACTGAGATAACAAAGCTCTACAAATAGTAGTTTTCCCCGTTCCGATTTCCCCCGTAACCATTACAAAGCCTACTCGATTTTTTACTCCATAGAGTAGGTGAGCAAAAGCATCCTTATGCTTTTCACTCAAGAACAAAAATTTTGGATCGGGAGTTAGATTAAATGGTTTTTCTTTCAGTCCATAGAACTTCTCATACATAAAGATCACCACTGTCAATAATTATTATTCTACATTATTCAAACTCGAAAAACAAACATTATGATTTTTTTGAAACACAAGTATGTTATAATAGTTCTAATTAATAAGTTTCCATATTCGTGTAAGATATTTTACTTAACTAAGTCCGATAAAATCCTAACTTTCACTAAAGGAGCTTTTCAAATGAACGAAAATAGAATTACAAGAAGAGCATTCTTATTAGCAACCACTGCATTAGCTACAGTAGGAGCAGTTGAAGCCAAAAAAGTAAAATTAAACACTGCGAAAGTAGTGCCTAAAAAAGTATCCCCAAATGAGAAACTCAACATAGTAGGTATAGGAGTTGGTGGACAAGGAAAAGCGGATATCATGGGATGTAAAAGTGAAAATATTATTGCCCTTTGCGATGTAGACGACAAGAGAGCAGAAGAAACATATCATCTCCTTCCGAACACCAAGAGATATAAAGACTTTAGAAAGATGCTCGAAGAACTCGATAGAGAAATCGACGCAGTTGTGATTTCAACCCCTGACCATACACACGCGCCCGCGGCCTATATGGCAATGATGATGGGTAAACATGTCAGAGTTCAAAAACCACTAACACATACAATTGCGGAAGCACGACTCTTAACAAAAATAGCAAAGGAGACAGGTGTAATTACACAAATGGGAAATCAAGGGCATGCAGGAGATGGAGTTAGAGAACTTTGTGAAATGATATGGACCGGTGCAATAGGTGATATAAAAGAAGTGCATGTTTGGACTAATCGTCCTATATGGCCACAGGGGATAACTAAGCCTCTACGAAAACAACAAGTCCCACCAACATTAGATTGGGATTTGTGGATTGGACCCGCTCCTATGAGAGATTACAACCAGGGTTACTGCCCCTTCAAATGGAGGGGTTGGTGGGACTTCGGATGTGGTGCGATAGGTGATATGGCATGCCACATCATGGATCCAGCATTCTGGGCTTTAAAACTGTATGATGCCCCAAAATACACTGTTGAAGTTGTAACCCAAGAAGGAATGAATAAGCAAACTGCACCAAAAAAATCCATAATCAAATATGAATTCCCTGCAAGAGGTGATATGCCTCCAGTAACAATATTCTGGTATGATGGTGGGCTACTCCCGACAAGACCAGCAGATATACCTAAAGATGAAAAATTAGGTGATGGGGATAATGGTTCCCTATTCATTGGCACCAAAGGGTACATAACCACTGGTTGTTATGGTGGAGATTCGAGGTTAGTACCCGCTGAAAGGA
This sequence comes from Candidatus Hydrogenedentota bacterium, assembly GCA_026415215.1. Lineage (GTDB taxonomy): Bacteria > Hydrogenedentota > Hydrogenedentia > Hydrogenedentales > Hydrogenedentaceae > Hydrogenedens. The sequence continues at coordinate 15,962 of JAOAHN010000060.1, read as the reverse complement.
TGAAAGACTATAAAAAACCAGACCCCTTTATTCCCAGAATTCCGGACGAAAACCCATATAAGAACTGGATAGAAAGTATTAAAAATAATAAAAAAGCATGCTCTGATTTTGAATACGCCGGACCTTTAACTGAAGTAGCCAATATGGGTAATGTGGCTTTGTGGGCAGGTGAAAAGATTGAATTTGATGTGGCTAAAATGAAAATTACAAATGTAAAAAAAGCTAATAAATACCTTACCAAGGAGTACAGAAAAGGCTGGGAATTACCTGTTTAGTAAAAGAGGGCTTTAACTTAATTCTTCCATCTCTAAAACCCTTGTGAGAGTTGTTTCACAAGGGTTTATTTTTTTCACCATATAACATTTTAAACCAATTTTATCGGAGGCTCCTGTCCTAACTACCATTGAACCAATCACATCAAGATAATCTATATTCATGGTATAAAGCCGAAAAACCTCAGATCCAATCTGTCCCATCCTACACTTAACCCATCTTTTTTCCAACTGAATTTCCTTAGAGTATCTTAAAAAACCCGAAATACTCTCCAAACTGTAATCCCCTATTTTAAGAAAGCTTTCAAATATAGTCCATGATAATGCTATATCTTCATCATTATCTCCTATAGAAACAATTAACTCTGGCAGAAACCTTTTCACTACCCGTTTAACTTTTCCGAATCCCTTTCCTTTATAAAATACATCAACTCCTATCGCCTTTCCGGAAGATATTCCCACTGCAATCCAATCGACCGAATGGCTTATAGAGGCTTTTAGCCTGCGGTTTAATATGGAGTTACCCTCAGGAGTAACTATTACTTCTTTTTTTTTAAATAAACCATCATAAAATTCTATTATCACATCAGAGAATCTCGATAGAAGGAAAATAAGCGCCCTACTTAGCAAAACTTCTTGCTTCCTACTTGCACTTTTATAATCTCTGATCTTCTCTTCGATAAGGTGGAACCTGGCTGGAAACAACTCCCTTAATTGATGAAACTCCTCGTCTCGGAGTATTCTCGAATTAGTGAAAAATATTGTATCACTCTCTAAAATTGAAAAAGATGACATTAATAAAAATTATCGATTGTTTTTCTTGCGTTCATATATGTGCAAAACCTTCCCCGAGGGTAAAGGATAAGTCCTGTATACATAATTCTCAGCAAACTCTTTTTCAATGGCAATCTCTCTATCACTCAAAAACCTTGGGGACTTATTACCACTGGCGGAACCGAACATAATATAATCAGGCTTTCTCGATAACACATACTTTCCATCTCCCTTTTCATGACCTGCAAAGCCCTTACCTAAGTTAGGAATATGTCTATGGGCAATGTGCTCATCATTTAACCCAAGCATATCGATGACCCTCAATCGCGAATAATACGCTACACTACCCGCTGTATTAGTAGCGAGCAAAGAGTTTTGAGGTGCATTTTTTCTCAGCCATTCGCCACTTTCTCTCCCAACCTCCGCTACCGTATCCGAAATAATCCTATCAAATAGAGATTTGTCATTGTAGCATTGCCAAAAATTAAAGCAAACTATGATTACCAATGCTATATACGATTTCCATTTCGAAAAACTCTCTATTGATAGCCCATAGCTAGCGAGAATAGCAATTAACGGAGCAATAGGAGCAAAAAATCTGTATGCTGGCATACAATCCCCCCCGACGATGATAACATACAGAAACTGTAGAAAAACTGCCCCCCCTGAAGATATCACAAATAGTCTATCATTACCTAATGCCTTTCCAGATAACATTTGAGAAAAGACAACTGGAATCAACAGGATTGAAGAGCTCAATAAAAAGTACTTAGTGTAGTCAAGCCCTCTTTCTATCTGATCCCAAGATGATCCTACCTTAACATAAAAAGTGTTTGGTAAAATCCACCCATAGTAATACCATCTCCAAATAAAGTATGGACAGTATAGAATACCAAACCCCACGATTAGTGCGATAGGTAAAGACCATTTCTTTATTTTCCAGCTCTCGTAAAGTACACACAAAAATATTGGTGGGAGAATAATACCCGCATCAATTCTACTCATAGTTGCAAGAGCTATCAAAACACCAATTAGGAAATAACCAAACCACGAAGTAGATCCCCGGGAAGTTAAGGCAGCATAAAGTAAAAATGTAGCTAATACCCAAAAACCTGTCATTGAGGTCTCCATCCCGCTCATAGCCCACGCTGTAAAACATCCAAAAGACCCAAGGATTAAGGTAGAAGCAAGCGAAATAAACCAAGAAGTACACTTTACTATCTTATGAATTCTGGAAAGCAGTAGTAGAGAAAAAAAAGTAAATAATGTCCCCAAAAGTTTTGATGCGGTAACTATATCAAACCCGAGTTCTTTAACACCTGCAAGAATGATTAACCATAGAAAACAGGTGTATCCTTCCACATACTCTCCTTCGTTGTAAACAATCCCTTTTCCTTCAACAAAATTTTCAGCATACCTAAATGTTATAAAAGCATCGTCTAAAGTCCAAGGTTGAAGGTTGTAATTGTATATTGAAAAAAGAACTGTAGCAATACCCAATGCAAACAATATCAGGAGTTCTCTAAACAGGCTACTTTTTATTATCGAAGTATATTCCTTCACCACGACAGAACCATTTAACCTCTCACCTAATACCGACATTGAGACTGGACTCTTTTTCTTTTATAACTCCAATAGATACTGAAAACAAAGTAATAAATCACATATAACAGTGAAAAGTATATTAAAATCTTATGCTTTGGATACAAAAACATAGATATAGAGATACACAAAGCCCATCCTATTACTAACAATACATTAAGCAACGGGTATACCGAAGTCCTACTCGGATACAAGTAGTAAAATGGCACAAATATTAACACAGTTAAAATAAGGATGATTAAAAAGTTCGCGATTGCTGGCAGTTCAAGCATATACAAGTAAAAGATTACTATGTTCCAGTATGAGGGAAATCCTTTAAACCAGTGGTCTTCAGTCTTGGCATCCTTCTGACAAAACTGATAAGCTGAGGAAATAGTTATCATAAACGCGCTAACGAGATTCAATTTCTGAGGCACAATATTAGCCTCATAAAGGAAGCTTGCAGGAACTATAACATAGGTAAAATAATCGATAATATTATCGAGGAGAGCTCCATCAAAGTTAGGTATAAGTTCTTTTACCCTATACATTCTTGCAAAAAAGCCATCAATTGAATCAATAAAAACTGTAAGAGCCATCCAAATAAAAGCCCAAAACCACTCATGTCTCCCAATTTCTATAATAGCAAGAAAACCACATACAGCCCCCAGTGAAGTGAAGAAATGGGTGGACCAAGCAAAGAGATACCTTAACTTATTTGTTTCTATCCCAACCATTATATGTAACAGATCTTCTATTATTTTTTATGAAAATAAACACTAATAACTCAATAACTATCAACAAAATAATCATACCAAACACTATTTTATATGATACTAATACTCCACAACTATTAACTAAACTTCCGAGAGCAAGACTTCCTACAACACCTCCAAGTCCCACTAAACCTTCATTTATAGACGCCCTTCTATGGCTGAGTTCAGGATTATGAACACTATAAAAAGTGCTTGCAAAAAAAGTTAGTCCATGGTTAGCCCCGATAATACCAAAACACAGGCAAATTATTACCAGACTTTTCGTAAAAGCAAGGAGTAAGACTGCTAAAGCAGATAATAATTGAGAAATAAAAAGTATGGAAACTCTATATTTCCAAAAATTTCCCTTTGCCATAGCCAAAAAAAGTCCTGCAGTTCCCAAAGAAAGTAAGGCTGAAGGCCAAGAGAACTTTGTAGCCGGGTTAGAAAGCAATATATGAGATGGAGAATCTTCAGCGAAAAATCTGAGCAAACCATTTTCTACCATGTTCTTAAAGTGTTCAGGATAAGTAGCCCTTAACATAACTACCAAGAGATTTGACAAGAAAACTCCTATCCAGAATGGATATAAGTATGTCCCGTTCAATTTAGCATCCGCATCCACAATAAGATCTTCCCCTTCGCTTTTCGCCACCTCTTCCGAAGTCCATCTCCCAGGCAATATAAACAGGATAACTAAAGAGACAAGACTAATTACTAACAAGAAAAGATAAGGAGCTCTATAATCGAAATCATACATAGGACCGGCTATTAGAGGACTAACCGTAAAACCCATACTCCAAGCTATGTTAAAAACCGCAAGTGAAAATTGTCTATTTCTTTCATCACTTGAACTACCCACCCAAGCGTAGAATGCTGGCCAACAAAGTGCCATTCCTATAAAGGAAATCATAGAAAACAAATAGTATGCATGAGCATTGTTAAAAAAAGGGAAAAGAGGATATGAAAATATGAACAAACATAAACCTATCTGGGGCCAAATTAGAATATTCTTTGACTTTCTAACTATCCCAGCCATTAGTAAACAAGCCAAAGTATATGTGCCCATCTGGACCGCAAATATTTTTCCCGATATGGATGTATTACCTCCTGATAGATGGTCCAACACTAAAAATGGTAGAGAAACTACTCCTACCATGATGGCAAAATCAATCAAAAAACCCACTATACACATTAGAAACAAATATTTTCTCTCACCTTCGTTATTAGACATTGGATCCCCATTCAAAATCCTTAGGTAATAGTCCCACGATTATTAATCAATCAGGATGGATACTGCAAACTAAAATTATGGATGAAAGTTTATTATTACATTACCTCTTACCCAACATAGGGAAAATACAAATAAAATTTACCCTATAGTCTTATGGAATCTAAATGTTGCGATTATAATAATGACCACACCCATAATGGCAAGTATTGCTCCGTTATGCCACAAATCCCAGAAACCTGCGTCTCTCAAAATAATCCCTCTCAGTATTCTAATAAAATAAGTAGCTGGGACTACTTGCCCAATCCAATAAATAATAGTAGGCATTGTCTCTTGGGGAAACATAAATCCTGAAAGAAGAAACGAAGGAAGCAAAATTACGAATGAGATTTGAAGTGCCTGAATCTGATTTTGAGCAAAAGTAGAAACGAGCAATCCCATCCCTAAAGTGGTAAACAAAAATATCAATGCAAAAAATGCTAATAGACTTACACTACCCGCAATAGGCACCTGAAACAAAAATATCATCAATAACAAAACCGAGGTAGTCTCGCATATTCCTACCCCTAAAAATGGAAGCAGTTTACCCAGCATAAGTCCAAACCTTGAGACAGGTGTCACCACAAGTTGTTCCAAAGTCCTTTGTTCTTTCTCCCTAACTATGGCAAACGATGTCAACAACATAACCACTACCTGAAGAATAACACCTACAAGACCAGGAATCATAAAGTTCGCGGTCCTCATATCCTGGTTAAAAAGGACCCTTGGCCTTATGTCTACAGGTAACTCAGAAGGAATAGGAAGTTTACTACCCATCACCTTTATCGAAGCTCTTAGCCCTATAGCATTACTGACATTCAATGCCTGCATTGCAACTGTAGAATCACTCCCATCTATGAGGACCTGAATATTAGCTGAGTCTCCTCTTGAAATCCTCTCTGTGTAATTTGGAGGGATAATTATAGCTACCTTTATATCCCCTCTACGCATCGCAGTAGATATTTCATCCTCAGAATTATAAATTTCCACAATATCAAAATATCCAGAATTTACAAACTGGTCTAATAGTGCTCTGCTCTCAACTTTCTTGTCTTGGTTCAGCACCCCAGTTTTTATATGTTTTATATCTAAGTTTACTGCAAACCCAAATATAGTCAACTCTAAACCAGGAATAACTAACATTAAAAACAAACTCCTTGGGTCTCTTATAATGTGCCTGGTTTCCTTATAAACTATTGCTCCTAATCCCTGAAACATAAGCCAATTTAACCTTTAAATGAACGAGTAAGAGAGACAAACACATCCTCAAGAGTTGGAGGTATTTCTCTGAGATCATAAACATTAAAACCGTTTCTTACAAGATAAATCTTTACTTCTTCTGCATATCCCTCTTTTATTAAAACATGAATAACATCAGAAAACATTGTGGCATCTCCAACAAAATCTAATTTGAGGAGTTCTTTCATTGCTTCTGTTAGTCTTTCCACTCTAAGTTCATGCCTCCTGAATCCCTCTGGAGTAACATTTGGAATTCTTTTAAGTTCTTCCGGAGTCCCACACGCGATTAGTTTTGAAAAATAGATATAGCCAAGATGAGAACAACGCTCCGCCTCATCCATATAATGAGTAGTTACAAAAAATGTAGTCCCCCTTGCGGAAAGCTCGAAGAGCAAATTCCATAAATCCCTCCGCGCCACGGGGTCAATTCCTGCAGTGGGTTCATCCAAAAAAAGCAATTTTGGACTATGTACCAACGCACAAGCTAAAGCGAGACGCTGTTTCCATCCCCCAGAGAGAGAACCAGACATCTGGTTGAGATACGGCTTTATTCCTACTATTTCAATAACTTCCTCTAACTTACCTTTTCTTTCTTTTTTTGGAATGCCATAAACTTTAGCATAGAAATTAAGATTTTCTATCACGGTTAAGTCTGAATACAAACTAAATTGCTGTGACATATAACCTATCGACCTTTTTATCTCTTCACTTTCTCTTAAAACATCGTATCCAAGAACGGAAGCATTACCCGAAGTAGGATTCAATATTCCGCAGAGCATCCTAATCAAAGTCGTTTTTCCAGAACCATTAGGACCTAAAAGTCCAAATATATCTCTCTCTTTCACTGTGAAAGACACACGGTCAACAGCAACTAAATTTCCAAATACTTTAGTTAGTTCACTAACTACTATTACTGAGTCTCTATGTGAGAAGGCAGGGGGTTGTTCCATAACTATTAGTTCGTTCGATTCTTGAGAGGTATTCTCACAGTTCCTGTCATTCCACCCTTTAACTTGCCGTCACATGAGTCTACAGAAAGTTTTACTGCAAAAACTTGTTGGATTCTCTCTTCTTGAGTTTGCAAGTTCCTGGGTGTAAATTCTCCTTCAGATGCTATATATACTACTCTACCAACAAACTTTTGATCCCCGTAGGTGTCGGTAGTAAACTCTATATCCTGCCCAAGGGTTATATGCCCTAAAACATAAGCGGGAACATACACAAACATTTCTAAATTTTTAGTATCAACCATCCTTATACAAGGACCAGGGGGGGCGATGTCACCTACCTTTAATGATATTGTTTCTATAACTCCATCAATAGGAGCCACAATTATACACTCTTCAACCAACTTCTTGACTCTTTCAAGTTCAGCTTTCGCCGACTCTAATGCCATTTCCGCTGACCTAATATCTTCTTCTCTTGGTCCTCTTTTCACTTCAGCCTCTAATGCCCTAAGTCTTTCCCAATTAGCCTTAGCAGACTCAATCTCTTCCTTTCTCGGTCCAGCAACTAATTGGTTATATCTTTCCAAAGCAACACTATACTCACCCAGAGCTTTCTCATAAAGGACTTTAGAATCCTCCCATTGCTTTTTTGATATTGTACCTTCTTTATACAATCTTTCTGCTCGCTCAAAATCTCTCTGAGCAGTATCAAGAACAACTTTCGCCGCATCTAATACCGCTTTAGCTGATTTTTTGTCCTCTTCTCTTGCACCAGATAACAACAATTTGTATTGGTATTCTGCTGTACGGGATGCTTCTTCAGCCTGTTTAATTTCTTCTTCCGTGGCCCCCTTCTTCAACTTCTCTAATAAAATCTCTGCTTGTTTTACCTTTGCTTGAATAGAATTGTAAGGAGCTTCATGATGAACACAGTCTAACTTTAATAAGACATCCCCTTTTTTTACAAAATCACCTTCTTTCGCATTTACCTCTATCACTCTGCCTCCAGTAGTGGATCCAGGAGAGTAAACCTTACACTCTATTTGACCAGAGACAATAAAATAGCCATCCCCATTCCTATAACAAGAGGAGAATAATAAAATAACCAAACTAATCTGAAGAAATAAATTTTTTACACTTTTCATAAAAAATTTTTCTACTTATCCAAAAGAAACAAATATATATCTTTATTTGCAAAGAATAAATATTATAAACTTTACAAATACCAAATCAATAACTCCCACAAAAACAATTACTTGAGGTGATTTTGATACAAAAAGAGATAAACACACTCTGCCCCCTTCCTAAGATATGATATCAAGTCCCTAAACTAAGTAATCTTAAACTTCAACGCAAAATATTCTTTATTTTCTTATCTCAACCAAGCCAAAAGTCATCGTGGCTTCTGCTACAGTATGATTCTCAACAGATGCAACAATTTTAGCTTTGAAGTGTTCCGCATTATGAGATTCCATCTGTGCTTGAATGACAAGTTGGTCACCAGGAACAACTAACCTTCTAAGGTAGGCTTTCTCTAAACCTACAAAATACGCTTGATACAAAGGTGGTTCTCCATTTTCCTTAAATATCAACACAGAAGCTACTTGAGCCATCGCTTCGAGAATAAGAACTCCAGGCATCACGGGCACTTCAGGCCAATGCCCTTGGAAAAAAGGCTCATTTACCGTGACATTTTTTATCCCTACCACCTTCTTCATAGACTTGAATTCTATAATTCTATCCACAAGCAAGAAAGGATACCGATGAGGAAGTATTTTTAGAATCTTATTAACATCGAGAACCGGTAATTGTCTATGTGCTGTAGGTCTTGGGTCATGGATAGCATATACGCCATAGCCCTCAAGATAAGCCTTCTTTATCTGTCTTGTGAAAATTACATTCTTTTCGTGTCCCGTCTTAACTCCTACTATGTGTCCTATCAAAGGTCTACCAAGTAAATATGTATCACCCATCAAATCTAATATCTTATGTCTTACGAATTCATCAGGGAAACGAAGTCCTTCATTTAGAATCTCCTCATCACCGATCACCACTGCACTTTCAAGACTCCCTCCCATTATTAGCCCCTGTTCCTTGAGCATTTTCACTTCTTTTAGAAAACAAAAAGTCCTCGCTGGTGCAATTTGTGACTTGAATATATCTTCATTTATGACAAAGCTTGCATACTGAGTACCAATAGCAACATGGTCATAAGCAATAGTCATAGTAATCCTAAACTCGTCTGCTGGTAGGATGTTCAAAGTAACATCATCCTGTCTGTAAAATACCGGTCTATCAACAACTAAATATCTCTTTGGTTCCTCTTGCTCCACTATTCCCGCTCTTAACAAACAATTCATAACTGGGAGAGCACTACCATCTCCATTAGGAATTTCCTCGTTATCTATTTCTATATATAAATTGTCAATCCCTAACCCAGCCATTGCAGCTAAACTATGCTCAACAGTCCTCACCTTTGCATTACCAAGAGCAATTGTAGTCCCTCGAGATACATCAATTACATAGTCAATATTTGCGGGAACTGCTGGTTTCCCTTGGAGATCTACCCTTATGAACACTATACCAGTATCAGGTGGAGCAGGCTTGAAATTTACAGTAGTTAAACTACCTGAATGAAGGCCTATTCCCGAAAATGATACTTCCTTACCGATTGTTCGTTGGTTCACCATACACTCTACTCTCTATCTTATCTACTCTTGTCTGTAATTCTTTTAATTTTCTCAAAATCTCAGGCAAATGTTGCTGAGATACCATAATCTTCCTTGCGAGTGAATGCTCTACCGCAGGAAAGCCGGAAACTGTTTTACCAGGTTCAACACTTTTAGCCACCCCAGACCATGCTCCAATTGATACATGGTTACCTATTTCAATGTGTCCATTTATTCCCGCCCCTGCTCCAATTCTCACATAATCCCCTATCGTAGCACTACCTGCAATGCCCGTAGTTCCTGCTACCACACAATGTTTGCCTATTCTAACATTATGGCCCACCTGAACCAAGTTATCGAGCTTTGTCCCACTACCAATGATAGTCTCACCTAATGTAGCTCTATCGATACAAGTATTACTTCCTATTTCCACATCATCATCAATTACTACTCTACCTACTTGAGGAATTTTTTGCCACCTTTCCCCATCAAACACAAAACCAAAGCCATCACTGCCTATGCACACACCTGAGTGAATTATACATCTCGCACCTATGACAGATAATTCTCTTATTGTTACATTGGGATAAATAATGGTATTTTCTCCTATTTCACACTGCTCACCTATGTAAACATGCGGGTATACAATTACACCATTTCCTATTTTTGTCCCTCTACCTATATAAACAAAGGGAGCTACACTCACATTCTCTCCAAATGTTACGCCCTCTTCCACCACAGAGTTCGAGTGAACTCCATAAGGAAAGGGGTTCTTTTGGGGATAAAAATATTCTATTAACTTTAAAAAAGCTACTTCAGGAAAGTCAACAATTATGCATGCGAGGTTTGGCGGTAACTTAACAGTAGGTTCAAATGGAATTAGAACAGCAGAGGCATTAGTGTTAGAGAGGAACCTTTCATATTTCTTATCTCTCACAAATACTATATCACCAGATTTAGGGCTCTCTATACTGCCTACCCCGGTTACTATCGTGTCCGGACTGCCAAATACCAACCTCCCCCCTACTATGTTCAATATTTCACTTACTCGTAAGCTCATTATTAAAAATTTTTCAGGTTCTATCTACATTACCTTTTTGAACTGGTGCTCCCTGATGCACTACCAGAATTCAGTGTAGCTAACACTTTAGAAGTTATGTCAATAGTAGGAGAATGATATATTAGTGCACTTTTCAAAGATTTACCAGCATTAAAAACAAGATGGTAATTCTCAGTAGTTGCTATAACACTAATAGCATTTTGAATGTCATCAAGACACTCTCGGATTATCCTCTCCTCTTTGCTGTCTATTGTTTTCTGCTTCTTTTCTAATTCTGCTCTATAAGCGGCTGCCTCTTGCTCTATCTTCATCCTGAGATCGAGCTTTTCTTGGTCGCTCATAGTAGCCTTCCCATCTTCCAACTTTTTTCGGTCAGCTTCTATCCTTGCCATCATATTATCAAGTTCTTTCTGTTGAGCGTCTACTTCTTTCTGGAGTTCCTCATATTTCTCTTTCCTCTTGTTATACTCCCTCATCAAGAGATCAACATCTACCACAGCTATGCGGTAGGATACCCCCCCTTCCCCTGACTTTTGAGAATCTTGGGGATAACCATTAAGACAAAGACAAGCTAAAACTAATACATAAAATAATACTCTTACAGTAAAAAAAATCCTCATTCTTCCTTTTCCTTCTCCTTTTGTTAAAATTACACCTTTCCCATTACATAACGGAAGTATATCAAATTTAATTTAAAAAAATCACAGTTATCGAAAAGATTTGTTCCTAAAATTGAAGTCCAGTTGTCAAGTGAAGTCTCCCATTACCCTGTTCATCGTCAGGATTTAATGGGATACCATAATCTACTCTAATCGGGCCAAATCTCGGTATCTCAGCACCTATACCTACTCCTGCACTATACCTCAAATCTGAGAAATCAATATCGCTATCATCTTCCCACACCCCACCCATATCAAAAAATGTATACAATCGAACAATATTTGTCAACTTGTACTTCAGCTCAATGTTATTAACTAATCTTACATTGCCCCCTTTCGCAATCCAATCACCAAACCATCCATATTCTCTAATCTTAGGTCCTATATCTCTAAAATCATATCCACGCACGGTAGTAGTACCCCCTGCATAAAACCTATATGGGAGTGGTATATAATCAGAATCTCCATATTCTGTCATCCACCCTTCTCTTGTTCTAAGCATAAGAACCCATTTTTTGTTTCTATCTAAGGCTCTATACCAGCTGAAATCGAACTGAAGTTTCACAAAGTTGTTATCGCCTCCTAATCCCGCTAATTCTGATGACAATATTGCGTTTATACCCTTAGTAGGATCTCTTAACCTATCAAGAGTGTTTCTCTCCAGACTCAGAATAGTACTTACTGTCATAGAATTTTCAGTTTGCAACCTGATTTCTCGGCTAATAAACCATGGCAAATCACTAACATCCACATCTTCCGCCCTTATTGCTAACCTAAGCATGTTATATAAGGACAAGGATTTACCAAATCTTATCTGAGCACCTGCCTGGTTTTCTCTATAATCAGCCCCACCTTTTACCCAATATGACTCATCGTAAATATCCACCCCAAGCGATATAGGATAACCAAAAACTTCTGGATCAGTGAAGCTTATATTAAAACGGTCTCTCCTATCTCCAATGTGGACTCGAGCAGAAAAACTTTGACCTCCTCCGGAAAATTTAGGCCAGTTTGTAATATCAAAGTTTCTTAATCTTAACTGAGCAAAACCACCTAAACCCTCGTCTGTGCTGTAGCCTGCTCCAAACAAGAATGTGCCAGTTTTACCCTCTTCTACATCCACCAATAAATTAGAATACATAGGGTCGGTTTCGTCATCGTACAATGAGATTCTAACTTTATCGAAGTAATCGAGATTTTCTAATCTCAATTTACTTCTTTCTACACCTGATCCGTCATATCTCTCTCCGGGCTTAATTAAAATCTGTCTACGAATAACTTCATCTTGAGTAACATTATTTCCAGTAACTTCTATCTGCTTTATGTATTTCACATCACCCTCGGATATTTTATAGACTATATTCGTAGTATTAGTTTGCTCATCTTTAGAAACTTGTGGAACTACTGTAGCATCTACATAACCACTATCCTGATATAATTTCTCTATTGATTTTGCATCATTAGAAACCTGCGTTTTATTGTGTACATCTGATGGTTTTGTTTTTACCTCTTTCTCTAACTCCGTCTTATCAAACACAAAATTGTTTACATAATCCAAAGAGGCAACCTTATACTGATTACCTTCTTCTACAAATATTTTTATCTTTAGTTTCTTCCCGCCATCGGTGTAGAGAACATCAGTGTGAGTTACCTTAGCATCTAAGTACCCTACTTCTCCATATTTATCTATTATTTTTTCTAAGTCCATCTCAAACTTAGTTTCATCATATTTCCCACCAAAAAACCACCGTGCTGGTTTTGTCTTCATTACTTTCTTGATTTGTTTATCAGTAAGTGCTTTATTCCCTTCAATCTCAATTTCCTTTATTCGTGCTTTAGTTCCTTCATCTACAGAATAAATTAGCCTAACAAAACCCGGTTCTACTTTTTCTGTCAATATGTCTACTTTTGCTGTAGCGTAACCTTTCTGCTGATAAAGATTCAGGATAGCCTTTCTATCCTCTTCACAAAGCTCAGGAATAAAAGAAGCTCCTTTCTTTAGCTTTATTACACCTTCAATAGCACGAGGTTTTATTTTTTTACAGCCCATGATTTTAACATCTATAATTCTTCTTTCTTCTTCCACAACAAATACAAGTTTCACTCCATCCCCTTCAATACTAACCTCCGCATCTACCTTGGTAAAAAATCCTAAACTGTAAATTCTTTTTATATCCCTTGATACCTTTCGGGAATTTAACTTCTCACCTGGCTTAGATTCTATTTGCCCAATTACTACCTGTTCGTTAATCTTCTCTAATCCCTGAATGGAAACCGATATTATATCCTTACCCTCATATTCAGATAACTGGGCAAATGATAACAATGAGGATGAAAAATAAATTAATACCCATAAACAAAAGGATATACCTCTTTTTTTCATTATCCTCTCCTTACTTTGTTAGGTATTTATGGCGCCTACAGTGTTAGCACATCAATTATTAGAGAATAATTTTACCGAATTATTATCTTCCTTTGGTAATTCATCCTTTAATGTATTGTCTATACTGAGAAAATCTAATTTTTTACCGTCTTCAGCAAGCACAATTAAAACTTTATCACCCTCTTTAATCTCATTACACAAGATTTTCTCCGCAAGCTTATCTTCAATGTACTGCTGAACCGCTCTTCTCAAAGGCCTTGCACCATACTCCTCACTGCTCCCCACATCTACTATAAACCTTTTTGCTTCGGGTGCAATTACTATTTCTATATTTCTATCTTTTAAGGAGTTGGCGACTTCTCTCACCTGAATATCTACAATTTGTTCGAGATGCTCTTGTGTAAGACGGTGGAATACGATAATTTCATCTAACCTATTAAGAAATTCAGGGTTAAAAGTCTTTTTAACCTCCTCTAATACCCTCTCTTTCATTTTCTCATATTCTTCTTTTACGGACTCCTTTTGAAAACCTACAGCTGTGGTCTTTCCTATTCGTCGCGCACCTATGTTCGAGGTCAATACTATGACTGTGTTCTTGAAATCTACCTTTCTTCCACTTCCATCAGTCATTTGCCCTTCTTCAAGAATCTGAAGAAGCCCATTAAAAATTTCTGGATGAGCCTTCTCAATTTCATCAAACAAAACAACAGAATATGGTCTTCTCCTTACTTGCTCAGTTAGCTGTCCACCTTCATCATATCCCACATATCCAGGGGGAGCACCTATAAGTCTGGAGAAACTAAACTTCTCCATATATTCAGACATATCAAGTGTTACCAACGCTCTTTCATCCCCGAACAAAAATTCAGCAAGTTTCTTTGCGAGTAATGTTTTTCCAACTCCGGTCGGACCTAAGAATAGAAAAGAACCTACCGGCCTCTTGGTATGACGCAATCCAGCCCTTGATCTTTGTATCGCTCTTGTTACAGCATCAATAGCCTCATCCTGCCCTACTATATGCTTGTGTAGCTCTTCTCTCATTCTCAATAATCTTTCAGACTCGGACTCCCCTATTTTAGTGAGAGGTACTCCTGTCCATTTAGATACCACTTGAGCAATATCCTCCTCACTGACTATAGCTTCAGCCGAATCTCTCTTACTCTCCCACTCCTTCTTTTTTTCATCATATAGAGCTTGCAGTTTCTTCTCTTGGTCCCTAAGTTTTGCCGCCTTTTCAAACTCCTGATGTTTTATAGCTATTTCCTTTTCTTTTGAAACCTTCTCAATTTCACTCTCAAGTTCTTTTAGTTCTCTTGGCCGTGTAGTAATTTTCAATCTAACCCTACTTCCAGCTTCATCAAGAACATCAATGGCTTTATCAGGGAGATATCTATCAGTAATGTACAAATCTGAAAGCTTGACCGCAGATATTATAGCCTCTTCAGTATATCTTACTTTATGATGTGCTTCATATTTGTCTCTCAACCCCTTCAGAATACGAATTGTTTCCTCAGGAGATGGTGCCTCCACAAATATAGTTTGAAATCTTCTCGCAAGAGCTGCGTCTTTTTCTATGTACTTTCTGTACTCATCGGCAGTAGTAGCTCCAATACATTGTAATTCCCCCCTCGCTAAAGCGGGTTTTAGCATATTAGCTGCATCCACAGCACCCTCAGCCGCGCCTGCTCCCACAATAGTATGTATTTCATCAATAAACAGTATTATATTATCTTCCTTCTGGATTTCCTTCATAACCGCTTTAAGTCTTTCTTCAAATTGACCCCTGTATTTAGTCCCTGCGATAACAGAGCCCAAATCTAATGTAACTACCCTCTTATTCAAAAGAAGATCAGGAACATTTCCATTCACTATAGATTGAGAAAGCCCCTCTACAATTGCAGTCTTGCCGACTCCCGCTTCACCTATTAAAACTGGGTTATTCTTCGTTCTCCTACTCAGAATTTGAACAACCCTCTCTATCTCATTCTCTCTCCCTATTACAGGGTCTAACTTTCCTTCCCTCGCTAACTGAGTCAAATCCCTACCAAATGTATCAAGGGCAGGTGTATTTGATTTTCTTTTTTCGTGCACTTCCTTCCCCCCTCTTCCATGTTCACCCAAAAATCTCATTATCTCCATCTGAGCGCGGTGAAAATCTACATCATAGTCTCTGAGTAATTTCGCCGCCACACCCTCACCCTCTTTAATTAACCCCAAAAGTATATGTTCCGTTCCTACATACGAATGATTAAATCTTAGTGCTTCTTCTACAGCAAGCTCTAAAACTTTTTTAGAACGGGGTGTAAACGGAATTTCATCTACACTCAACTGGGCAGGTCCAGACCCACACTTT
>JAOAHN010000058.1 GCA_026415215.1 Candidatus Hydrogenedentota bacterium | reverse complement strand
GATGTGGATGTTGGAGCACCTAATGGAAATGGAGGTGCAAACACAGTATACAGACTTAGGGAAGGTATCGAAAGATTCCTAATAACTGATATAAACAATCCTGCTGCGTCTGCTCAAGCACAAAGCTCAGTATGGATAATGTTCGACCATGTTTCCACTGATACTGGAATGTTTAACCATGTGCCTGGTGGCTCTAATGTTCTCTACATGGATGGACATGTTGAATTCATAAGATATGTGGCAGAAGACCCACAAAATCCTACCGGAGCTGGAACGCCTCCTGTTAATGCTGGAGTAGCAGCAGTTACAAGTCTATTTGAATAGTCTTTCTGACTACACATAATTTTATACATATTAAAGATTTATGAGCGAGAGAGGGGTTCTCTCTCGCTCAACATTTTTTTGATGAATGTAGCAAAATTACCACTCTATACACATCGTGAGTGGACAATGAGGAGTAAGTTTTAACTCAACAGTTAACGAATTATCCCTCAAAACTCTGCTTATCAATATATTTTTATCATCTTCCAAGAATAATTGGGGTTGGTAATTAAATCCTGAGGGGAGATTTATTATGAATTTCCCCACTCCTTCACTTCTCGGCCTATAGCCTATTTTTAACTTCCCTTCGGTTTTAACCAAATCTATAAGTTCAGAGTAAAATTCAAACTCCTTTAACGGTAGCAAGTTTGAGATGATTAACCCATTTGTATTAGGCTCAAAAAGAAATTTTATTATTGAGAAAAGAATTCCTGCGTGAGAATTCATATTCATTATTGGGAAATCAGTCATAGGTGTAAAATTGAGGTTAAAGGTCTCCCCAGGATTCTTACTTAATGATGAATTGTATGCATCGGGTCCTGACCAAATCCCATACCATATACCAGGATATACTTCTGCATGGGTAAATAGAGTGGTCTTTTGAAAGAAATCCCAGGCTGTTTCAAGGTCTACCTTTGTCCACGCCCATGTAAGCCAAGCATTGATTGCATGCCAAACTCCTCCATTAGTATCAGAACCTACTTCAAGAAATCTACCTTTCATTGGAGGAAAAAGAGACCTTGCTCCAAAATTTTCTCTATTCACACATAAGTCCTTAATCGATTCAATAAGATTTTTTTTCTCTTCCTCAGATATGATATCTGCCAAAATACCAAATGGTTGAGTATCCAAAAATAATTTATCTAATCCTCCTATACTTTCCTCTCCTTTACCTGTAAATCCCCTAATGAACCACTTACCATTCCAAGTATTTGAAACATTCTTTTTTATTTCCTCTGCATATTTGCTAAGTGCTTGAGCAAACTCTAAGTCATACTCTTCGAGAATGGAGGCGAGTTTAGGTATAACACATAGAGCCAATAGAGAGTTGAAAGAACTTTCACCCGCAAGGAATGTTCTAATAGGGTTGTTTGAAAATGCCAAAAGAGGGTCATTCCAATCTCCCGAACCTGCACGAACTAACCCATGTTTCCCTACCCCAATTTTTCCTTTCAAATGTTGAAAACTCATCTTTATGTGGTCCAGAAATGTCTTCCTTTCTTTCGAATCTACAAACGGGACCTCCTCCCAAAGCAGACCTTTGTCAAATGTAGCTCCCAAATATTCAAATACTGCCCACATAAAAAAGAGGTCAAGGTCTGAACTAAAAGAATGAATACCAGCACCTGTAGGTTTACCATTTCCCACTATAGCATATGGGAACTTACCTGTTTTAGAAGACTGCAAACCTGCTATGAATAGCAACATTTCCTTCGCAAGCTGGGGATTCAGATATATCAGCGGGATAATAAAAAATGCCCAATCTCGTGGTGCCCCTGAAGCACCGTGGAGGTATCCATAAGCAGAACCTTGGTCTACAAAAAATCTATCATATACTTTCGAATATACACATCCAGCTTGAAGATAGTATGAGTGCCACAACAACTCGCGGGTAAGGGGCTTATTCATCTCAGGAGATGAAAAATATATATAGGACTGTTTATCTGACTGTTCTGAGAAATTATCTGCCACATCAACACTAAAACCTTCGTCAAGTAAATATCCAAATGCGGTTTTTATCTCTAAATTTTCTTTAGGGAGAAGGACACATTGAAAAGCAAAAGAGAAAAGATAATCACCTTTATCAGAAAATGAATTTAACGCATTGTTTCTAATTTTTATATCAAATTGTCTATCTAAAAACTCTAATAACTCTACTCGGTATTTAAAAGTCCGAATTGGTTTAAAATCTCCCTTAGCACAGTAATAAATCTCGTGGACTGGTATAACTTTCCAAGTAGATTTTTGAAAATCACGCTTAGTAATACACTCGAGAGATATTCTATTTGAAAGCACTTTTAACTCATACTTCGAATTAATCCTATTTGACCTGACACATCTTAGAAACTTCCAAAATTTGTCAAAAGGCGAAGTCATTATGAGTGCAGGATCGAGAGGATACCAATTTGGTTGCCAAACCGGTAGAAGCAAGAAAGTCTTTTCTTCAGAGGAAATATTTTCTACTTTAATCTTATGATTTAATAATGGATACTTTCCTCGAGGAGCCTCTACTACCTCCTCAATATGAAGTTCAGATGCAAAGCTTAGTATCTTTTTTGCGTATCCACACCCAAATGTTAAACTAAATTCCACTCCTTCAGAGCACAACTTAAAGAGAGTTATATACTGCTTATCCTTTGATACTATTACTGAGTAGCCTCCTGAAAAAAATCCTTTTTCAGGGTCAAAATAATTTAGAACCTGTGGCCCTGTATCCCAAGAGTAAACTTGCACATATCCCCCTGAATGAGCTGTAGCCTTTATTCTTTCATTCCCCACTAAATGCCATACATCTTTTGATATGAGCACTTCCTTTTTCAGTTCATAACATGGCAAGCCTTCCTCATCTTTTTTCCATAAGCCGAAATTTCCCGCCCCAATTTCAGAAAATATTGGGAAGTAGAAATCTTGAGACGATAAATTTCTAAGTTGAGGGGTATCCGATATTCGAATCTTCATTTAGCCCCCTATGCCTTAGCACCTACTACCAAAGAATTCACATAATCTATGAATCTTTCTTTCCACATAGAGTCACCTTTATGCTCTTCTAAAAATCTCACAAAAGCTGACCCTACTATGACTCCATCAGATACTCTCGCCACATATTTTGCATGTTCAGGTTTAGAGATTCCAAAACCAACATACACGGGCAAACTTGTATACTTCTTTATAACCTGAACTCTCTGAGATATATCTTGTGATACATCTTGCTTCTCACCTGTGACCCCTAAACGGGAAATATAATAAACAAATCCTGAACAATTTCGTGTGATTTTTCTGATTCGTTCTTCCGAGGAGGTGGGTGCTATTAAAAATACAGTGGCAAGTCCTTTTTCTCTTGCTTTGTGAGTATAATCTTCTGCTTCTTCTACTGGTAAGTCAACACACAAAATACCATCCACCCCACTTTTAGCAGACTGTTCTATGAAATTGGAAATACCGCATGCAAGAATAGGATTGAAATAAGTAAAGAGCAATATAGGTATATTTGAGTTTTCTCTTAATTTGGATATCCACTCAAGAACTTTTATTGGGGTAGTTCCATTTCTTAGAGCAACTAAAGAAGCAGACTGAATTACAGGCCCATCCCCTACTGGGTCTGAAAAAGGTACACCTACCTCTACAATATCAACCCCTGCTCTTTCTAATGAGATTACTATATCTAAAAAACTTTCGGGTGTAGGATGTCCAGCGGTAATATATGCTACAAATGCTTTCTGGTTTTTATTTAAGAGCTCTTCAGCCTTCCGTTGTATTCTATTCATACTGGTTTACTCTTCTAACTTGATAAACTTCGACGCATGTTCAACATCTTTATCCCCTCTACCTGAAAGATTAACTAATATGATTTCGTCTCTTTTCCTCTTCGGCGCCTCCTTAATAACATAAGCTATAGCGTGCGCACTCTCTAAAGCAGGTATAATGCCCTCTAACTTTGAACAGAGTTGGAAAGCATTCAATGCTTCCTCATCAGTTGCATAAGTATACTTTACCCTCTTAATTGAATTTAACCATGTATGTTCAGGACCCACACTTGCATAGTCCAAACCAGCGGAGACACTGTGTGTGTTTCCTATTTGTCCATATTCATCTTGTAAGACATAACTTTGTGCACCGTGAAGCATTCCGAAAACGCCTCCTGCAAATCTTGAAGCATGTTGTCCCGGTTCAATCTTAATTCCCCCCGCTTCTACTCCCACCATTTCCACTTGGGAGTCATTTAGAAACTCATAGAAAAGGCCTATTGCATTACTTCCACCTCCTACACAAGCGACCAACAAATTGGGAAGCCGACCCTCCATTTCCAATATCTGTTTCTTAGCTTCAACTCCGATGATACTTTGAAATTCTCTACAAATCCAAGGGAAAGGATGGGGACCATGAACTGTGCCAAGGACATAGTGCGTATTCCTGACATTCAATGACCAATCTCTTAAAGCTTCGTTTATAGCGTCTTTAAGTGTTTTACTACCTGAATCTACACCGATAACTTTGGCACCAAGTAATCTCATCCTAAAGACATTGAGTCTCTGTCTTTCCATATCTTCTGTGCCCATGTATATACAACACTCAAGTCCCAAAAGAGCTGATGCGGTTGCAGTTGCCACACCGTGCTGTCCTGCTCCAGTTTCAGCAATAATTCTCGATTTACCCATCCGTTTTGCAAGAAGACATTGTCCCAATGCATTGTTAATTTTATGGGCACCAGTGTGAGCTAAATCTTCTCTTTTAAAGTAAATTCGACATCCATTTAAGTAATTCGAAAGTCTTTCCGCATAATACAAAGGAGTAGGCCTTCCGATATAATGTTTTGCATAATGTGCGAAATCCTCTGCAAATTTAGGATCGTTTAAGGCATCCTTAAAGGCTTGTTCCAGTTCCTCAATGGCAAACATAAGAGTTTCCGGAACAAATCTCCCTCCAAAATCCCCATACCTGCCTCTATCATCAGGATAAGGCGTTTTTGGCTCTGTGAATAAACTCTTTAACAAGGTCTTTATCCTTCTTTCCCGGGTACATTTCCACTCCAGTGGATACATCCACCGCATAAGGGCGCACTGTCCCAATAGCATCCACAACATTTTCTACATTTAGCCCACCAGCGAGGATTATTGGCCTACCTGTTTCTACCGCTTGCTTAGCTTTCTCCCAATTACAAGTCTGCCCAGTTCCTCCATGAGCACCACTCACTTTTGCATCTAATAGGTAACCCCTTACCTTATATTCGAGCATCTTTTCTAAAGAAAAATTTTCATCTACATGAAAAGATTTTATAACAGATTGTCCCAATGGAATCTCATCAGGGCTTTCCTCTCCACTCATTTGCACATAATCAAAATATGAAAGGTATTTTACCCAATTTTCCATAGGCTCATTCACAATCACCGCCACTGTGGATACAAAAGGAGGAACCACTTCCAAAATCTCTATTGCTTCCTCAAATGGGACATACCGGGAACGGGACTTTGCCTCCGGTGCAAGGACTATGCCTATAGCATCCGCCCCTGCTTCACATGATAAAAGGGCATCTTCCTTGCTTGTAATTCCACAAATTTTAACTTTTACCATAACTTTTTCCCAAAAGCCAAGGTATAAATCTCTCAGGATCACGACTTAGTAGTATGGACTCACCAACCAAGAAACTGGAATATCCTATTTCATACAGCTCCATTATTACCTCTGGATTATCAATTCCACTTTCACTTACCGCTATACAATCATTAGGTATTAGTTTCTTAAGCCTAACACTATTCTCTACATCAATCTTCAATGTATCTAAGTCTCTATTATTCACTCCTATAATTTTGGCTCCACTATACAATGCCGTCTCTATTTCATTTTCTGAGTGAACTTCTACAAGACACTCCATACCAAGCTCTGCTGTCAGAGCAATATAATCCTTCAATTGCTGTTTAGAAAGTATCCTTACAATCAGGAGAAGTGCATCTGCATTTATGACTCGTGACTCATATATCTGATACTCATCAATTATAAACTCTTTTCTTAAGCAGGGCAAACTAACAGAATTACGGGCTTCTACAAAATCTTGAGAAGAGCCGTGGAAATACTTTTCATCAGTCAATATGGATATAGCAGATGCTCCAGATTTCTCATATCTAAAAGCAAGATCAGAAGGATTTACATCTTCCCAAATTGCCCCTTTCGAAGGGGAATGCTTTTTTATCTCTGCTATTAGGGTGGGGGTGTTTCTTTTTATTGATTCAGAAAATCTACGAGAAGATGGTGCAGTATAAGAAATTGTCTTAACCAATTCTTGAATAGATTTCTCTAATTTTCCTTTTTCGACTTCAATTTTTTTATGTCTTATAATTTCTTCCAATATCATCTCAGAAAACTATATATAATTTAATTAAATGGGACACAAGTGAAGATATTTTACAAAAATACGACTTAATTGTTCATATGCATTAAAATATGAAGACCTATCATTGATACTAAATGTGGATCATAGATGTCCAAGATAATACTATGATTTGTCATTTGCATTGCGCTGAATATATAATACTACTCCTTTACAGAGGACTTTCTTCTTTCCGCGGCTGGAAACGGAGTACAACCAATTATGCTGACATTTCGAATTACTTGTAAATCTAAAATTAGACAGAAGGAAATGATAAAGATATGGGAAAGTATTTAGGACCGAAGCATAAGCTATGTAGAAGACTGGGCTCTTGTATATGGGGAAGTCCAAAATGCCCATCTAAGAGAAGGCCCTTCCCCCCTGGACAACATGGAAGGGAACCGAGGGGGAAACTTTCTGTTTATGCAAGGCAACTCCTTGCAAAACAGAAAATTCGTATGCACTATGGAATACTTGAACGGCAAATGAAGAAAATCTTCAAAGAGGCAAAAAGACTATCTGGTGATACAGGTGTTAATCTCATGCGATTACTCGAATGCAGGTTAGATACTATAGTCTACAGGCTGGGCTTTGCACCCACAATATTCGCAGCTCGACAGCTCGTAACTCATTGCCATTTCTTGGTAGATGGTAAAAAGGTAAATATCCCCTCCTTTCAAGTAAAACCAGGTATGAAAATAACTGTTAGAGAGAAAAGCAGAAACATTCCAATGATTCTGTATGGAGCGGACAATCCCTATCAAGAAATTCCGCCCTATTTATATCGGGAGAAAGGCTCTTTTGAAGGTCAGATGGTGTCTCTCCCTGCGGAAGAAAATCTCCCATTCCTGGAAGAGACAGCGGGCGTAATAGGATTCTATTCGAGATAATCAGCACAAATAATTTATAATAGTCTTAAACGGGTCGAGAGTATCGGCCCGTTTTTTTATGGATTTATATAGTTCCAAACATATATTCAAGGGCGGATAATATGAGTGTTGATGTAATTGTAGGAGCGAATTGGGGTGATGAAGGTAAAGGGCGAATGGTAGATTACTTCGCCCAGGAGGCAGATTTCGTAGTTAGATATCAGGGTGGAAGTAATGCGGGACACACTGTAGTAAATGAATACGGAGAATTCAAACTTCACCTAATTCCATCGGGAGTATTCAGTAAAAACGCCACAAATATACTTGGACCGGGGATGGTAATAGATTTAGAGGCTTTAGTCGGAGAAATAGAAGATCTGAAGAAACATGGAATCGACCCTAAAATTTTAATTTCAGATAGAGCAACAATATGTTTTCCATATCATAGATTAGAAGATATATGGGAAGAAGAAAGATTGGGCAAAAATGCCTACGGTTCAACTCGCCGAGGAATAGCTCCCGCCTATGGTGATAGGACATTAAAAAAGGCTATACAAATCGGTGAGCTCCTATATCCAGAGAAAATAAAAGAACACTTAAAAAGCATTACAGGATGGAAATTGTTAATTGCCAAGGGTGTATATGGGAAAGAGGCTCCATTTACTTTCGAGGATATATGGGAATGGACTCAACTATGGGGTAGTAAGATTATTCCCTATATTAGAAATACAACAGCGATTTTAACAGAAGCTATGAAAGCCGGGAAAAAAATATTATTTGAAGCCCAATTAGGCACCTTAAGGGATTTGTATTATGGGATTTATCCGTATACTACTTCTTCTTGCACACTTGCATCTTTTGCTCCTATTGGAGGCGGATTATTTGGGGTAACACCGGACAGAATTATTGCAGTGGTTAAGGCTTTCTCTACTTGTGTAGGAGAAGGTCCCTTTATAACCATAATGGAACCGGAGGACGCAAAACAACTTAGAGAGATTGCAAAAGAATATGGCGCAGCGACAGGTAGGCCAAGAACAATAGGACACTTCGATGCTGTAGCCACAAGATATGGAGTAATGATTCAAGGAGCAACCGAAGTTGCACTTACGAAATTGGACAGCCTAACAGGGAGAAAAACTCTGAAAATTTGCATAGCTTACGAATACAAGGGAAAAAAGTTAGAAGAGTTTCCAATAAATCCAGTCCTTGAGGATTGCAAGCCTATATATATTGAGTTACCTGGGTGGAATGAAAATATTAACGGAGTTAGGAACTTTGATGATCTCCCCGAAAACGCTAAAAATTATGTCCTTGAAATTGAAAATAGAATTAAGTGTCCAATTAGATATATTTCCGTAGGACCTGAAAGAAACTCACTCATTATCAGAAATTGTCAGGGCAATATATAAATTTAATTGCCAATTAATGGTAACTCACGATGCCAGTATATTTTCGTAAGCATTGTTCTTAGATAGTTGTCTACAAAAAACCAACAGAATGTCTTCTCTAAAAAGAATTTGCAATTTCTAACCTTCGGAAAATGAGTATCTCAGTAAAAGAGTTCGAAATCATTGAGAAATTATCAAAAGCTCTCCAAAAAGTCTCTATTATTCAGGTCACAGGACCTTGGGCATTTGGGAAAAGCATTTTAACTTATTTCCTATCTAAATCTTTAGATAAGCCCACATTAATAGTGGCTCCTGATTCTCAGAGCGCAGAGGAGATACTGGAAGATTTTATAACACTCTCCTCAGAGGAAAGCGTGTACTACTTTCCACCGTGGGAAACCTTGCCCACAGACATCATCGACCCCGCCGAAGATATAGTGTCTGAGAGATTAAAACTATTAACTATGGTTTCAGAAAAAGATAATTTTCCTCCTTTCACTGTAACCTCAATCCGTTCCCTGCTACAAGCAGTTCCATCTTGGGAAGTAATTAAAAACAACAAACTACATTTAAAGCAAGAAGATGAAATCGATTTTAATAAGATAGCCGAAAAACTAATTAAAGCGGGGTATCAAAGAGAATATTGTACTATGCAACCCGGAGAATTCAGTATACGGGGAGGTATCATTGACATTTTTTCTTTTGGCAGAGACTTACCTATAAGAATCGAGCTTATCGGAGACCTGGTAGGTTCCATAAGAGAATTTGACCCCGAAACACAAAAGAGCATTGCACCCGTAAAAGAAGTAGACATTATTCTAAGACCTGAGAAACAGCTAATTTTGGACATCAAAAATGACGAGAGAAAGAACTTTCTCGATTACTTCACCGAGGGAACATTATTAGTATTAGATGAGCCCTTGAATATACTTTCTGAAGGAGAGAAAATAGAAAGCGAATTTGAGGAGAATCCATACACTTTTTCCCTTAACTCTATTAAGGAATATCTTTGCCGGTTCAAAATTTTAGAAATAGCTCAAATTTCTAATCCAACAAAGTCATCTATCCCTCAATTCGTAATTCCGATGTCCTCTATACAAAGTTACCTCGGCAACCTTAGTTTATTTTGGGAAGACCTAAAAAGATGGGACTTAGGGAAGTATCAAGTTCGAATATTGTGCAATACCCCCGCTGAACAACTTCGAATGGCGGAATTAGTAAAGGAGCAAGGATATGAACTATCTAAAGATCCTTTTGATTTAAAAATTGAATGTGGAAAAATACGGGGTGGTTTTGTTTACCCAGAAGAAAAAATAGTTATAGTAAGTGAAAAGGAGATATTTGGAAGAAAATTTATTCGAAGGAGACACAAACTCTTTAGAAAAGGTAGCAAAATTTATTCATTTACCGAGCTTAAACCAGGGGACTTTGTAGTCCACGAAGTCCATGGAATAGGCAAATTCACAGGTCTTACCAAAATACCTGGAAGGCAGGGAGATTACCTGGGGATTGTATATAGAAATGGAGACATGCTATATGTTCCTGTAACCCAACTTGACCAGGTTAGAAAATATTTTGCCGGCGAAGGTGCTACCCCTGACTTAGACAAAATAGGTGGAAAAACCTGGAATAAAACTAAAGAAAGAGTCAAAGAATCTGTAAAGCAATTTGCTCAAGAACTGCTTAAACTTTATGCCAAGAGGCACCTTTCTAAAGGATTTGCATTCTCACCAGATACACCATGGCAATTACAAATAGAAGAAGCTTTTGACTATGAGGAAACCCCAGATCAAGCAAGGGCAATAGAAGATGTGAAAAGGGATATGGAATCTCCCATTCCAATGGATAGACTAATATGTGGAGATGTAGGTTTTGGAAAAACAGAAGTAGCAATTAGAGCAAGCTTCAAAGCGGTGATGGATGGAAAACAGGTTGCAGTGCTTGCACCTACTACAGTACTTGTTCATCAACATTGGCGAACATTTAAAGAAAGGATGGCAGGTTTTCCAATAAGAATAGAGGCTTTAAGTAGGCTCAGGTCAAATAGAGAAATAAAAAATGTTCTTGAGGGTTTGATAACCGGAGAAGTAGACATAGTAATAGGAACACATAGACTCTTCTCAAAGGATGTTCAATTTAAAGATCTTGGACTGTTAATAATAGACGAAGAACAGAGATTTGGGGTAAGACACAAAGAACATCTTAAAAAAATGCGAGAACACATTGATGTATTAACTCTAACTGCTACACCTATACCGAGAACCTTGCAGTTTTGTCTATCAGGTATAAGAGACATGAGCATAATAAACACAGCTCCTAATGATAGATTACCAATACACACATGTATTACTACTTGGTCCCCTGAGGTCATTAGAGAAGCAATTGAAAGGGAGCTAAGAAGGGAAGGACAAGTTTATTACCTTCATAATCGAGTACAAACCATAGATTTTGTAGCTAATAAATTGAAGCAACTTGTGCCGAGAGCGAGAATTGGAATCGCCCATGGGCAAATGCCCAAGAGTGAGATGGAAAGTGTAATGATGTCTTTTATTAATAGAGAAATCGATGTGCTCGTATGCACAACCATAATCGCATCTGGAATAGATATTCCCAATGTTAATACTATCATTGTAGATAGGGCAGATATGTTTGGGTTAAGTGAGCTCTACCAAATAAGAGGAAGAGTCGGGAGATACAAACATAGAGCCTTCGCATATCTACTGGTTCCAGTGGATAAACCAATAACAAAAGAAGCACAAGAAAGACTAAAAGCAATCCAAGACATCTCTACACTTGGAGCAGGATTGCAAATAGCCTTAAAAGACTTGGAGATACGAGGAGCCGGAGATTTATTAGGTCCTGAGCAAAGTGGACATATAACTGCGGTGGGATTTGACACTTACAACGAGCTAATCAAAGAGGCTATAGCAGAACTCAAAGGTGAACCTTTAATCAAAAAGAAACTGCCTGTATTTGATGCTAACCTTGACGCTCGCATACCCGAAGAGTACATATCAGATTCATTAGAGAGAATGCGTTGGTATCATAGAATTTCAGAAGTTAAAACTTCTGAGGAATGTAACGAACTCAGAGACGAAATGAGAGACAGGTATGGGGAAATACCTCTCCCCACTCGAATCTTACTTAATGTGATGAAAGCTCGAACTCTCGGCACCGATTTAGGCGTGAGAAGATTTGTCCTAAGAGACAACTATCTAATTATAGAATTCGATACACACTATCCTTTGACTACCGAACGCAAAAAATTAGCACTCTACACTTTTACCCAAGGAACAGTCAACGCAAACTATGAAGTATACCCTTACCTCGAAATCAGAGGTAACCTAATCAGCTCGGACCTTTTGGACATGCTTCTTAAATATTTGGAAAACTTATACCAAGAAGGCTTGTAAGTTAAACCTACAAAGGGAAAAAAGCGTTTATAAAGTCACTCCTTGCTAAATATCAAAGTACAACATAAATTCATAAGGATGCGGTCTTAAATTAATCTGTTCAACTTCCCGTTTCATCTTGTATTCTATCCATGTAAGTAAAACATCTTCAGTAAACACATCTCCCTTTGTGAGAAATTCGTGGTCTTTCTTTAAAGCCTCAAGTGCTTCTTTGAGAGAACCCGGTACTTGTGGGATTTTTGCTTTTTCCTCAGGAGGTAAATCATATAAATCTTTATCCATAGGCTCTCCCGGGTCAATCCTATTCTGAATACCATCCAATCCAGCCATTAACATAGCAGCAAATGCCATGTATGGATTACAGGACGGATCAGGAACTCTAAACTCAACTCGCTTAGCCTTAGGACTGGGGGAATACATTGGGATTCTACAACAAGCACTGCGATTACGAGCAGAATAAGCTATGTTCACAGGAGCCTCGTATCCAGGAACTAATCTTTTATAACTGTTTGTAGTAGGATTAGTAATAGCAACTAATGCGTGTGCATGCTTTAGCAGTCCACCAATAAACCATAAAGCTTCCTGGCTTAACCCAGCATATTTATTACCCGCAAAAATTGGCTTATCACCCTTCCAAATAGATATATGACAATGCATACCTGAACCATTGTCTCCGAAGAGAGGTTTAGGCATAAAAGTAACTGTCTTCCCGTGTTTACGAGCTACATTTTTAATAATATATTTGTAAAGTGTAAGCTGATCAGCCATCTGACACAAGGGAGCATAACGCATATCTATTTCTGCCTGCCCACCAGTAGCGACCTCGTGGTGATGACATTCAACAACAATTCCACAAGAAATCATCGTCGCTACCATTTCACTACGAATGTCATGAGTAGCATCCGCTGGAGGAACAGGAAAATAACCTTCCTTATATCTTAGTTTGTAACCAAGGTTTGGATTTTCTTCTCTACCACTATTCCAAACCCCTTCAATACTATCAATAAAATAGTATCCCGAATTAGATGTTTGGTCACACCTGACTTCATCGAAAATAAAGAATTCAGCTTCTGGACCAATATAGCATACATCAGCTACACCTGTAGACTTTAGATAATTTTCAGCTTTCTGTGCGATATTTCTCGGATCACGAGTGTAGCGCTCACGAGTAACTGGGTCAAGCACATTGCAATACATAACCAGAGTAGGTATTTCAAAAAACGGGTCAATGAAAGCAGTCTTCGGGTCGGGTAGCACTAACATATCACTCTCATGTATGCTTTGCCAACCACGAATACTTGAACCATCAAATCCTATTCCAGATGTAAATACTTCTTCATTAATCTCTGAAATAGGAAAAGTAAAATGCTGTTGAAGTCCGGGAAAATCCATGAAACGCAAATCAACAAACTGAATGTTGTTTTCCCTAATTATTCTTAATACATCATCTGGTGTGTAATTTTTGTACATATTTACTCTCCTTAGTTTGAATTTTATCTTTAGTTATTATCGGAAGTGCACTTCCGATTATTTATCGTAGCACATACAATAGTTCAATTTCAAATCGAAATTATGCGTATTTGAAATTTGGATAAATATATGCTATAATACTATATATAATTTAGTAGGAAAATTTTCCGAAATATACATGTTGCTAAAAACAATCAAAACCTTAAAAACTGATGTAAGTATAAAATGCCACAACTAAATGTTCAAAACTTCGGAGATTAAAATATGCAACAGGACCAAAATCAGAAGGAAAAAGGTTTATATGACCAACGATTTGAACATGACTCCTGTGGAGTTGGGTTTATAGTTAATATAGATGCAACAAAATCTCATTCTATAGTGGAAGACGGAATAAAGATACTTATTAACTTAACTCACAGGGGAGCTTGTGGCTGTGACCCACAAACAGGTGATGGATGTGGAATAATGTTTCAACTCCCGGATGAATTTTTCCGAGAAACATTGCGATTTTCTTTGCCAAAGCCGGGAGAATATGCGGTAGGAATGTTATTTTTACCAAAGGATACAACCCTCAGAAATATATGCAAAGAAATAATATCCGCTACTGTAGCGGAAGAGGGACAAAAAGTGTTGGGCTGGCGAGATGTTCCTGTTAACCCAAACTACATAGGTTGGTTAGCTAAAACATCAGAGCCACATATAGAACAAATCTTTATAAAATCTCAAAATAACCCGGACAATGAAGCTTTTGAACGGAAGTTATTCATAATAAGGAAAGTTGCCTCAAGAAAAATCAGAAATTTATTAGGAGATAGAAAAAACGAATTTTATATTCCGAGTTTGTCCTCCCGCACCATCGTTTACAAAGGTTTATTTCTGCCAGAGGTTATGTGTAAATACTACCTTGATCTTCAAGATAGACGGATTATATCTGCGTTTGCAATTGTTCATCAAAGATACAGTACTAATACTCTCCCAAGCTGGTCTCTTGCTCAACCATTCCGATTTATCGCTCACAATGGGGAAATTAATACACTTAGAGGAAACATAAATTTCATGAGTTCCCGAGAATATTCTTTATCAAGTGAGCTTTTTGGAGAAAACATAAAAAAGATTATTCCTGTTCTTACAGAGGGAGCAAGTGACTCCGCAATATTTGATAATGCTTTTGAACTCTTGCTTAGAGGAGGAAGAACTCCTGCACATGCGATAGCTATGATGATTCCAGAACCTTGGGGCAACGGGAAAATCTCAGAACAGAAAAAGGCGTTCTACGAATTTTATGCTTGCAAGATAGAGCCTTGGGACGGTCCTGCCTGCATAGCATTTACAGATGGAGTTCAAATTGGTGCAGTTTTGGATAGGAATGGATTAAGACCTGCGAGGTATTGGATCACCTCTGACAATAAGGTAATTTTAGCTTCGGAAGTAGGAGTGTTGGACATTCCTGAGGAGAAGATTATCAAAAAGTGGCGTCTTCAGCCTGGGAAAATGTTTCTAATCGACTTGAAGGAAAAAAGGATTATAGACGACGAAGAAATAAAAACAAATCTCTCGACGAGGAGACCTTATAGAGAATGGCTAAGTTTATATAGACTATCCCTCCCCTTGAAAAATGAAAATTATAACGAAAAACTGAAACCTTTAGAAACTTCGTCCATAGTAAAGATACAAAAAGCCTTGGGATATACCGAGGAAGACATCGAATTGATTATGAAACCTATGGTCGAGAGAGGAGAAGAACCTGTAGGCTCTATGGGGAACGATACACCACTGGCAGTGCTCTCTGATAGACCCCAACCTCTTTTTAACTACTTCAAGCAACTTTTCGCTCAAGTGACAAACCCTCCTCTGGATTCTATAAGAGAAAAAATCGTGATGTCTCTCGAAACCGACATAGGCCGAGAGGGAAATTTATTAGATGAGTCTCCTCTGGATTGTAGAATGATCCATTTGAAATCTCCCATCCTCACAAATTCTCAACTTCAATACATATCAAAACTAAAAGAAGAGGGATTTAAAGCACGAACTATAAGTCTACTATTCCCAATTGAAGAGGGAGAAGAAGGATTTGTGAATGCATTGGATAGAATCTGTATGGAAAGTGAGGATTGCGTAGATAACGGCGTCTCGATTCTAATCTTATCAGACCGTGGTATAACTGAAAAGTATGCAAGTATACCAAGTCTACTCGCTGTAGGTGCTGTTCATCACCATCTTCTTAGAAAGCATAAGAGAACATTATGCGGGATTGTTGTTGAATCCGGAGAACCTCGTGAGGTTATGCACTTTGCACTTCTAATAGGTTATGGAGCAGGAGGAATCAATCCTTATCTTGCTTTCGAAACAATAGAGAAATTAGTAGAAGAGGGTAAAGTTAAGATTTCATTAGAAGAAGCAATCAAAAACTACATCAAAGCAATTGATAAAGGTATCCTTAAAATAATGTCTAAGATGGGAATCTCAACCTTACAAAGTTACAGAGGAGCCCAAATATTTGAAGCTATAGGTTTAGGTAGGGAAGTAATAGACCGTTGTTTTTCAGGCACTCCTTCACGCATAGGAGGTATCGAACTAAGAGACATAGCAAAAGAGACTCTAATGAAACATGAGATGAGCTTTGCTCCTTTTAAATACAGGGAAGACACATTAGATCCTGGGGGACAATATAGATGGCTTCGCCAAGGTGAGTTCCACCAATGGAATCCA
Source organism: Candidatus Hydrogenedentota bacterium (assembly GCA_026415215.1). Taxonomy (GTDB): domain Bacteria; phylum Hydrogenedentota; class Hydrogenedentia; order Hydrogenedentales; family Hydrogenedentaceae; genus Hydrogenedens. The sequence continues at coordinate 110,749 of JAOAHN010000058.1, read as the reverse complement.
AATACTGTTGCAAAACTTCAACATGCAGTCATACTAAACAGGTGGGATAAATACCTCGAATATACTGAAGAAGTAAATGATCCACGAAAAACTTTTGCAACTATCAGAAATTTACTTAGGTTTAAGAGAGGAAACCCTGTCCCCTTAGATGAGGTAGAACCAGCCTCAGAGATTGTCAAAAGATTTAGAACTGGGGCCATGTCATACGGCTCAATAAGTCTCGAGGCTCACCAGACTTTAGCTATAGCTATGAATAGAATAGGCGGAAGGAGTAACTCCGGAGAAGGCGGAGAAGATCCCATCAGGTATATCCCTGAACCAAATGGAGATAATAAGAGTAGTGCTATCAAGCAAGTTGCACAAGCGAGATTTGGAGTGACTAACGAGTATTTAGTAAATGCTAAGGAGCTTCAAATAAAAATAGCACAAGGGGCAAAGCCGGGCGAAGGAGGTCAACTACCTTCTCACAAAGTATACCCACATATTGCAAAAGTGAGGCATTCTACACCTTATGTGGAATTAATTTCTCCACCACCACATCATGATATTTACTCTATCGAGGATTTAGCACAGCTAATCTATGACCTCAAAAATGCTAATAAATATGCAGATGTTTCTGTAAAACTAGTAGCAGAAATAGGAGTAGGTACAGTAGCTGTAGGAGTATCAAAAGGAAAAGCAGAAGTTGTAGTAATTAGTGGTCACGACGGAGGTACTGGTGCTTCTCCACTGAGCTCTATCAAACATGCTGGATTACCATGGGAACTTGGTATTGCTGAGACACACCAAACTCTTGTTCAAAATAATCTAAGAGATAGGATAAGAGTGCAGGTAGACGGCCAACTTAAAACAGGTAGAGATGTAGTAATAGCTGCACTTCTTGGTGCTGAGGAATTTGGATTTGCCACTTCCGCTCTTATATCTCTTGGCTGTGTGATGATGAGAAAGTGCCATTCGGACACTTGTCCTGTTGGTATAGCTACACAAAATCCTGAACTAAGAAAAAAATTCGCTGGCAAACCCGAATATGTAATCAACTTTATGTTTTTCATAGCAGAGGATGTGAGGAGGATAATGGCGGAATTAGGCTTTAGGAAATTCGAGGAAATGATTGGAAGAGTAGATATGTTAGAAGTAAGACCAGACATAGAACACTGGAAAGCTAAAAAGTTAGACCTTTCTCCCCTACTCATGCCAGCAAAACCCTGGGAAGGTTCAACACCTTACTGTTCTAAGCCTCAGGAACATGGATTAGAAAAAGCTCTCGATAATATTCTTTTAGAGAAAGCTCGACCCGCATTAGAGAATAAGGAACCTGTCAGATTTTCGGTAAACATTAAAAATATTAATCGCACATTTGGAACTATGTTGTCAAGTGAATTAACAAGAAGGCATAAACTTGGAGTTTTTAACGGCGAGCTCCCAGAAGATTTAATATGGATTGATGTATACGGAGTAGCAGGACAAAGCTTTGGTGCTTTCGCAATTAAGGGTGTAACATTAAATTTGATAGGAGAAGCAAATGACTATATCGGAAAAGGATTATCTGGAGGAAAAATTATAGTAACTCCTCCATCGAGTTCTAAAATAGTTCCGGAAAAGAATATTATTATTGGCAATGTCTCATTCTATGGTGCAACAAGCGGTGAAGCATACATAAGAGGAATCGCGGGTGAGAGATTCTGCGTAAGAAATTCAGGTGCATGGGTTGTGGTAGAAGGCATCGGAGACCACGGATGTGAATATATGACAGGGGGTAGGGCAGTGGTATTAGGAGAAACAGGAAAGAATTTTGCTGGGGGGATGACAGGGGGTATAGCATTCGTGTATGACCCAGACGGAAAGTTTCACTCGAACTGCAACACAGAAACTGTAGAATTAAAACCTCTACACGAAAAAAGTATTCCAGAACTCATATACCTACTTAAGCGACACTGGACATATACAGGTAGCTCCACAGCTAAAAAGATCCTCGATAATTTAGAAAGAGAAATTTCAAACTTTATCAGGGTAATGCCGATTAACTATGCGAAGGTATTGAAAGAATTAAACTATGTAAACAACCACTTAGAAACTCCACTCGAAACAATTTCAAAATAAATATAGAGGGGAAAGTTATGTTTCCTGAAAAAGAAAAAGGGTTCTTAGTATTCAAAAGAGAGCTTCCACCTGATGAACCTGTTCAAGAGAGGATTAAACACTTTAAAGAATTTCACCACTCTCTCCCTGATACTAAAGCCAGGGAACAAGCATATAGATGTATGAATTGCGGAATTCCATTCTGTCACTACGGATGTCCTTTAGGAAATAGAATCCCCGATTTTAACAATGCTGTTAAGGATAAAGACTGGAAAACTGCATTAAAAATCCTTCACTCTACCAATAATTTTCCAGAGTTCACCGGAAGAGTATGTCCTGCCCCTTGTGAGGCATCTTGTGTACTTAGTATAAATGACGAGCCTGTAGCTATAGAACAAATTGAGTATGAAATTGCTGAAAGAGGCTGGAAAAATGGTTGGATCAAACCTGAACCACCTGAAGTAAGAACAAATAAAAAAATTGCAATTATAGGGTCTGGACCTGCTGGACTTGCAGCTGCTCAGCAACTTAATAGAGCAGGACACAATGTAGAAGTATTTGAGCGTTCCGACGAGCCTGGGGGGTTACTAATGTATGGGATACCAGGATTCAAACTTGATAAAAATGTTGTGTGGAGAAGGATTAATCAACTTATAGATGAGGGCATTAATTTCAACTGTTCTGCTGAAGTAGGAAAAAACATTCCTATAGAAAAAATGCTCGAATATGATGCAGTGCTGATCACGATTGGTTCCACTGTAGCAAGAACATTTAAGGATATGAATGTTCCTGGTTCAAATCTCAAAGGAATCGTAACCGCTATGGATTTTCTAACACAAAGCACACAGAGATTGTTAGGCAAATACATAAGCAGTGAAGAAATTATTGCAAAGGATAAAAATGTCGTAGTCATAGGTGGAGGTGATACGGGTTCTGACTGCATTGGCACTTCCATAAGACAAGGTTGTAAATCTATAATAAACCTTGAACTCTTACCAAAACCTCCTGCACAGAGAACTGGGGACAACTTATGGCCCCAATGGCCTATGATTCTCAGAACTTCTACAAGTCACCAGGAAGGTGGGGAAAGAATCTTTAGTGTATTAACCAAAGAATTCTTAAGTGACAATTATGGTAATGTAAGTGCAATAAAAATAATAGAAATAGAGTGGTTCACAGATGAAAATGGTACCAGAAAATTTAGGGAGAGACCCGGAACTGAAAAAATACTTCCATGCGAACTTGTTATTCTTGCAATGGGATTTATAGCACCTGAAGCTGACGCATTCGTTGAAAATTTAGGAATTGAACTCGTATCTACAAGATTCGGTAAGGCGATCAAAACAAATGAGAAATATATGACCTCAAAGAATGGGGTATTCTCAGCAGGTGATGCAAGAAGAGGGCAATCCTTAGTAGTATGGGCAATATCCGAAGGTAGAGAATCAGCGCGATGTATAGACGAATGGCTAATGGGAAAGAGCTATCTCCCATCTAAAAACTTATTCGGGTACCACTCAGAAAAGGAGAAAACTTATTAGAGCTTCCCCTGTACAGTTCATCTACCTAATTAACTCTTACTTGATTTATAAAATTATATATACTTCAAACTCTCCTTATACTACGCCCTGGTCTAACATAGCCAAAGCGACTTTCATAAATCCTGCTATATTTGCACCAACAACATAATTATTCGGAAAGCCATATTCTTGAGCGGTATCATAAGCTTGCTTATGAATAGCAAACATAATGTCTTGTAATCTCTTATCCACTTCTTCTCTCGTCCATGAGATATGCTGAGCATTCTGGGCCATCTCTAATCCAGAAACCGCTACTCCGCCTGCATTTGCTGCTTTTCCAGGTCCAAATAATACCCCGTTCTTAATAAAGAGTTCAGTAGCTTCTATAGTAGATGGCATATTAGCCCCTTCTGCCACTAACTTACAACCCTTTTGAATTAGAGCCTGAGCATCTTCAGCCTCTATCTCGTTTTGAGTAGCACTTGGGAAAGCACAATCACATTTCTCCACCACCTTCCAGGGTTTAGCTTTTGGGAAATATTTAACCCCCTTGAATTTGTCGGCATACTCTTTTATTCTTCCCCTACGAACATTCTTGAGTTCAAACACGAAATTCAACTTCTCCTCATCAATTCCTGCAGGGTCATAAATTGTTCCATCAGAATCCGAGAGTGTTACCGCTTTAGCACCCAATTGATTTAATTTTTCTACTGTATATTGAGCAACATTACCCGAACCGGAAACAACACAAGTTTTTCCTTCAATTGTATCACCTTGGGTCTTTAACATATTTTGAGCAAAATATACAACTCCATAGCCAGTTGCTTCCGGTCTTATTAATGAACCTCCCCAATTTATCCCTTTTCCAGTAAGCACACCTGTAAATTCGTCCTTTATCTTCTTATATTGCCCGAACAAAAATCCGATTTCTCTCCCTCCTACTCCAATATCTCCCGCAGGAACATCCGTATGAGGTCCAATGTGCCTAAAAAGTTCATTCATAAAGGATTGACAGAACCTCATAACTTCATTATCTGACTTTCCCTTAGGATCAAAATCCGAGCCACCCTTACCCCCTCCCATAGGGAGTGTTGTTAAAGCGTTTTTAAAGATCTGTTCAAACGCCAAGAATTTTAATATACCTAAATTTACGGAAGGATGAAATCTCAGACCACCTTTATATGGGCCTATAGCGCTGTTAAATTGAATCCTAAATCCTCTATTGACCTGAACTCTCTTATTATCATCTACCCAAGGAACTCTAAAAATAATAACTCGTTCTGGCTCTACTAATCTCTCCAAAAGACTTGCACTCTTAAACTCGGGATGCTTCTCTACTGCAGGTTGGATAGATTTTAAAACCTCTGTTACCGCTTGATGGAATTCAAATTCAGTGGGATTCTTTTTTATGACAAGATTAATCACCTCATCAACATAAGACATAGTTGATCTCCTTGTTCTTGATAGAAAATAGTTGACTTTAACGGAAATAAATTGCCGTAATCCTAACAAATAAAAATATCTTTAATCAAATTAACTTTCAACTTAATTTACAAGTAATATGAGCATAAAAACACTTATTAGGGTTACCGAAATAATTGTTTTTTGCGGAATTTTTTCCTACCCAAGAGGGTAATCAATCAAATTGTTTTTCCTTTCTCCTCTCATTTCTGGGCAGAAATACAGCTTTTGTATACATAGGTAACGGAAATTTATCCTATAGCAATTTCCCCGGTTTCACCTGTCCGAATTCGTATCACTTCCTCCACTGGTGATATAAAAATTTTCCCATCCCCTATCCTTCCTGTAGCGGCAGATCTTAGTATAGCCTGAACTACCGGTTGAACCATTTCATCCGCTACCACTACTTCAATTTTTATCTTGGGCAAAAATTCAACCACATACTCAGCCCCTTTATACATCTCTTTGTGTCCTCGCTGACGACCAAACCCCTTCACTTCTGAGACAGTAAGCCCTTTACAACCAACATCCACTAAAGCTTCCTTCACTTCCTCTAACTTAAAAGGTTTTATGATAGCTTCTATCTTCTTCATGAAGAAAAATTCCTTCCTTTTATTGTAGTTTCTTTTTGATGGAATGATTATAAGAGTAATGATACTCCTTAGACAATACCAATCTAACTTAAATCTGTAGTACTCACTTGACTTTTTAATATTAATGGTGTTAAATTATAAAAGGGAAGTGGGAGAGTGTTTACTGCGTCTTAGTTATGCAAAGAAAAGGCGTTTTTTATCTTAGAGATTGTTTTTCCGAGCTAAATATAATCATCCCACTATTCAAGAAAGGAGGAGATGGTGTATGCCAACATATACTTACCAATGTGTAAAGTGTGGAAACAAATTTGAATATTTTCATTCCATCAGTGCAACTCCTAAAATTACCTGTGAGAAATGTAAAAGTAGGTGTGAAAAACTAATAGGCAATGGTGCTGGGATTATTTTTAAGGGCAGTGGATTCTATGAAACCGATTACAAAAGAAAAGGTAAGAATGGAGTAGATACTAAGAGCAGTTCAAACACAGGAGGTAATGGCAAGTCGTCCGCGGATACTAAAACAACTTCTACATCAGAAGTTTCTATGAAATCCTAATTTTATGCTTTTTAAAATTTCGAAGGTGCATCCTCTCCTAATCAATGCGGAATGGATGCACCTAAGTTATTTTTGTTTAATTTTAAAAAGAAAATATAATATCTTTTCATTTATTTTTATTTGAGGATAATCGTAAAATGACAAATGAAGATATAAGTAAACTTGCAGACAATTTTTTAATAAACACTTACGGTTCACGAAAGATTTGTTTCGTAAAAGGAGAAGGCTCCTATTTATGGGATGCGGATGGGAAGAAATACCTTGATCTCTTTTCGGGTATCGCAGTGTGCGTATTGGGACATACTCACCCCGCTGTCACTGAGGCAATTATCAACCAAGCTAAAAAACTTTTGCATATATCTAATCTATACAACATAGAACCCCAGGTAATGTTGGCGAAGAATTTGAGTGAACTATGTTTTGCCAAAAAGTGGTTTTTCTGTAACAGTGGAGCAGAAGCAAATGAAGCAGGAATTAAGATAGCTAGAAGATATTGGCATACTAAAGGAACTCCCAAACCTCAAATAATAACTGCGGAAAATTCTTTTCATGGGAGGACGCTTGCAACTATAACTGCTACAGCACAACCCAAATATCATCAAGGGTTCGAGCCCTTAGTTCCAGGATTTTCTTATGTCCCATACAACGATATCTCCGCTTTGGAAAAAGCTATCACACCTGAGACTGGGGCTATTCTATTGGAACCGATTCAAGGAGAGGGCGGGGTGAGGATGCCCTCAGGAAATTACTTAAAAGAAGTTAGACAACTTTGTAATGAAAAAAATGTCTTACTAATTTTTGACGAAGTTCAAGCTGGAATGGGTAGAACAGGATACTTATTTGCTCATCAAGCCTACAATATAGAACCAGACATTATAACCCTTGCGAAAGGGCTCGCTAATGGTGTTCCTATAGGAGCAATGGGATGCACGGAAGAAGTTGCACAAGGTTTTTCCCCGGGTATGCATGCATCTACTTTTGGAGGCAATCCTCTAAGCACTGCCACTGCTCTCGCTGTAATCCGAGAGTTAACAAAACCAGGATTTCTTGACGAAGTTAAAACTAAAGGGGAGCTTCTAATCTCTAATTTAGTAAACCTTGCAAGTAAACACCCCAAGATAAAAGAGGTTAGAGGTAAGGGACTAATGGTCGGTGTAGAATTTGAAGAACCAGTGGCTCCAATTATAAATAAGTTAATGGATAAAGGGATTATTTGCGGTTCAGCAGGACCAAATGTACTGAGATTTCTTCCTCCACTGATAATTGAAAAAGAAGAAATTACTTATGCCGTTGAAGTTTTAGATAGAACATTAGGAGAATTAGGATGGTAAAAGATTTTATTTCTCTCTTAGACTTTTCATCACCTGAAATCCATAGGATGCTTCGCCTCGCTCACGAGCTTAAAACTCTCCAGAAAAAAAGTCTTCCTCATAGATGGTTGAGGGGAAAAACTCAAGCATTAATATTTGAAAAACCAAGCCTAAGAACCAAAATGACATTTCAAATTGGGATGTTTCATCTCGGGGGAGAAACTCTCGTAATGGATATGAAATTGGGAGAGAGAGAAGCAGTTCCCGATGTAGCTAAAAATTTAGAGAGGTGGGTAGATTTGATTGTAGCAAGGGTATACGACCACAGGGACTTGATTTGCCTTGCACAGAACGCCAGAATCCCAGTAATCAATGCCTTAAGTAATCTCTTACATCCTTGTCAAATAATGGCAGATATTATGACATTACAGGAGAAAATGGGAGAAAATTTTGACAATTGTACAATTGCATTTGTGGGTGATGGAAACAATGTGTTCCACTCTTGGGCTGAAGCCCTATATCATTTCAATTTTTCCCTACGGTTAGTATGTCCGGAAGGTTACACCGGTGATGTTAACCTGGTGCAGTCTATTAAACAAAAAGTAGGTGAGCGACTCTTAATATTTCACGATATAAAAGAAGGAGTCAAGAATGTAGATGTTGTATATACAGATGTTTGGGCAAGTATGGGACAAGAACATGAGATGGAGAAAAGGGAAAAGATATTTGCGCCATACCAAGTAAATAAAGAGCTAATGTCCCTGGCAAAACCTAATGCATTTTTTATGCATTGCTTGCCCGCCCATAGGGGGATGGAAGTAACCTCTGAGGTAATAGACAGTAGTCAATCCGTAGTGTACGACCAAGCTGAAAACAGATTACATATACAAAAAGCAATTATGGTAACTCTCTTAGGTTACAATCCCATCAACATTAACTGAAAGTAGGAGTTTATACCATGGAAACTTCACCAAAGCGGATTGTATTAGCCTACTCTGGAGGATTAGACACTTCGGTAATACTTAAATGGCTTATTGAGACTTTCAACGCGGAGGTGATTGCTTTCATAGCTGACATAGGACAAGGAGAAGAATTGGAGCTCGCGAGAAAAAAGGCTTTGAATACTGGAGCAGTGGAAGCAATTGTAAAAGACCTAAAACGAGAATTTGTTCAAGACTTTGTATACAAAGCAATGAGAGCAAATGCAATTTATGAAGGGGGATATCTACTCGGAACCAGTATAGCAAGGCCCCTTATTGCAAAAGCCCAAATAGAAGTGTATCGAGAGGCAAAGGCAGATGCAGTAGCTCACGGTGCCACAGGAAAGGGAAATGACCAGGTGAGATTTGAACTTACATACATGGCATTCGAACCCCAAATTCGTATAATTGCCCCATGGCGGGATCCGAGATGGACTCTGAATAGTAGGGAAAAAATGATTGAATACGCCGAAAAAAATGGGATACCCGTTCCCGCAAGTAAGAGTAAGCCATATTCTTCTGATAGAAATCTACTTCATATATCATTTGAAGGAGGAATATTGGAAGACCCTTGGATAGAACCCCCAGAAGACATGTTCGTGTTGAGTGTTGATCCAACCAAAGCACCTGATAAACCTGAATATGTTGAAATCACTTTTGAGAAGGGCTACCCTGTGTCTGTGAATGGCGAAATTCTCCCTCCGGAGGAATTGCTCGCATACTTAAATGAACTTGGCGGAAAACACGGAATTGGCAGAGTAGATATTGTAGAAAACAGATTTGTAGGGATGAAATCAAGAGGGGTTTATGAAACTCCAGGGGGAACAATACTATACACAGCCCACAGAGCAGTCGAATCTATAACTATGGACAGAGAAGTAATGCTTTTGAGAGACCAGCTTTCTCCTAAGATAGCCCAGCTAATATACAATGGTTTTTGGTTCTCTCCGGAAATGGAAGCTCTTATTAAATTCGTAGATGAAAGTCAAAAAAATGTCACAGGAACCGCCAGATTAAAGCTTTATAAGGGTTCTTGCATTGTGGTAGGCAGAAAAGCGGAAAAATCCCTCTACAATCCACAAATAAGCACATTTGAGGATGATAAAGGAATTTACAATCAAGCAGACGCAACAGGATTTATAAGGTTAAATGCACTAAGACTTCGAGTGAGAAAACAAGCTGGTTTCTTCGACGAATAATAAAATTGAGGATTCTTTACATGAAAAGATACGAAGTTATAGATTTCATCCTAAAAGAAAAAATCATAGCAGTGATCAGAGCAGAAGTAGAAAAAGAAGTATTTTACGATGCGGTCGACGCTTTGTATTCAGGGGGAATTAGATGTATAGAAATTACCATGACTTCTCCTAATGCCTTAGAAATAATTGAAACTTTAGCTAAAAAATGGAAAAATAGAGATTTACTACTTGGAGTTGGAACAGTTCTTGATGGAACCACTTGTCGCTCTGCTATACTCGCAGGGGCTCAATTTGTCGTAACTCCTACTTGCCTCCCAGAAGTGGTTGATATAGCTCGAAAATATGGAACTATAAGCATGTGTGGAGGTTTTACACCAACGGAACTTCTAAACGCATGGCAGACAGGGGCGGAATTTGTAAAGCTTTTTCCTGCTAATCTCGGTGGTCCCGAATATGTTAAGGCTATATTAGGACCATTACCCCATTTACAATTAGTTCCAACTGGTGGAATAAATCACGAAAATGCAAAAGAGTATATAAATGCTGGAGCAGTTGCGGTTGGAGTTGGAGGAAAGCTGGTGAGCAAAAATCTTCTCGCCTCTAAAAATTTTGACCAAATAGCAGAAACAGCTAAACTTTACAAATCAGCTATATCATTCTAACCTCTGAGAAAAATTCTTTAAATTTCACGCCAAACTTGTTCTCCACGAAAATATATATTTATCCTTACTCACTTTTTACAGAAAAATCCTATAATATTTTTATAATTGAAACTTGATAATACATATATGAAAAAGTTTCAAACCTTTAAAACTAAACTGTACTTGCTAACTATAATACCCCTTGTCTTATGTTACTTATTCTATCTGGGGATAATCACAGTCTACGACTACAGAACCCTTGAGAGAAACTGCGAACAAACCTTGCAATCACAAAGCGAATTTTTAGCCTCATTAATAAAATACTCCATAGAAAGAGGGGAACTTGGTAAACTATCAGAAGTAATCAACACTCATAAGAGAACTGAGAGTTTATTTCACCACACTATAATTCCAATCCATGAATCCCTGAAAAGTTATTTTGGGGAGAATAATCTTGAGATAGATATGTCTAAATTACCGGAGGAGGGCCACTTCTACGAAGACGGTAAAGCAGGATATGTATATCCAATAAAACTCCAAAATACAATATACGGACACATCTGCATATGGACATATCGATCCCAATTTATGCACCCACTTTATACAAGAATTCTGATGACATCTTTAATGGCTTTTGTGATATTTCTCTTCCTATTCTTAATAGTGAAATCAACGGGCTCTTTTTTCCTATTACAGTTAGAGAATATCACTAAATTATTAGAAAAAATTATGGAAACAAAAAACTTTTCACTTAGGACAAAGATGTCTCCAGTCGATGAAATAGGAGTTGTGGGACACTACATAGACAAACTATTAGATGAAATAGATGAGCGTTTGATTACCTTAAGTTCCTTCCACAAGATTCTTGAAGAACAAATTACTCATCATAAAACAGTGCTCTCTCAAGAGAGCTTAGCGAGAGAACTTGCTGAGAAAAACCTCCAGATAGAGGAATTAAAATTCAAAGAATTAGTTGACAATGTAAATAGCATCATCCTAAGAATGAAACCTGATGGGACTATAGTATTTATAAATCAATTCGCAGAAGATTTCTTTATGTATGACAAAGACGAACTCGTAGGCAAGAATGTAATAGGCACTATAGTCCCACCTTTAGACAGTAATTTCAGAAACCTTCAAGAAATGATAATTGATATTGGGAAAAATCCTCACAAATATAAAAATAACGAAAATGAAAATATAAAAAAGAATGGTGAAAGGGTATGGATTTCTTGGACTAATAAAGCGATATACGATGAAAATGGAAATATAACCGAAATACTTTGTGTTGGAAATGACTTGACTGAACACAAAAAAATGGAGGAGGAAATAGTTAGGGCTAAAAAACAATTAGAGGAGAAAAATCAAGAGTTAGCTAAATTAGTTGAAGAGACAAAAAATCTTGCAGTGAAAGCCGAATTAGCAAATAAAGCAAAAACAGCGTTTCTTGCTAAGATGAGCCATGAAATAAGAACTCCACTAAATGGAATCATAGGTATCCTGCATTTGCTCAGTAGCGGTGTGAAAGATCCCTCTACTAAAGAGTTCATAGATATGGCTCTTTCAAATGCGGAGGCGCTTCTCTCCCTGCTGAACAATCTACTCGAATTATCAAGAATAGAAGCTGGTAAGGTTCCTATTCATAAATCCTTGTTCTCTCTAAGAGAGCTCACTGAAGAAATAATCCAGATGTTTTGGTACCGAGCCAGAGAAAAGACTCTGATGTTAACATATTCGATCGCTCACAATACCCCCGAGTATCTTATAGGTGATATAAGTAAGATCAGGCAGATTCTGATCAATCTTGTAGGTAACGCCATAAAGTTTACCGAAGAGGGTGATATTACCATCACTATTGAATCGAAAGAGGAAGATTTAGCAAAAGCAAAGGTAAGATTCGAAGTAAAAGATACAGGTAAAGGACTATCAGAGGATGACTTGGAAAGAATATTTAACACTTTTGAGAGGGGTAAAAATGCGGAGGAAAAAAAGGTAGATGGAGCTGGGTTAGGATTGGCAATATGCAAACAATTAGTCGAGTTATTAGAAGGCAAGATAGGCGTTAAAAGCAATATAGGAGAAGGAACTACTTTCTGGGTCGAACTCACACTTGACAAACCCTCAGAAGCCACTGTGCCTAAATTCGGAGTAGAGATTAGTAAGGCTTATTTAATATCACAAAATCAGGAGTTAATAGAACAAGTAACTAAAGCGCTAAACTCTTTAGGGGCAAAGGAAATAAAGATACTAACAAGTGTTAAAGAATTATTAGAAGAAACAAAAAGCAAAAACTTAAAAACAGAAATTTGTTTTCTCATTATAGATTCGAATGTAGTAAAAAATACTCCTCCCGAGGAAGTAAAAACTCTTAGAGAGCTTACTATACGAAGCGTACTCGTCTACCCGTGTAATATGTCAGTAGATGAGCTCAAACTTTTAGAAAATTCCTTACCTAATGCAATATCGGTAGAGTTTCCAATCAAGACACAAGTTTTTGTCAAATCTCTTTCTTATCACAGAATAAAAATTCAGCCATCTCATGAAGAAAGTGGTGTAACAGAAGTTAGTAGAAGAATCCTCGTAGCCGAAGATAATCCCATAAACCAAAAAGTTATTTACGAATTCCTAGCAAGGAGAGGCTATAAAGTAGATTTAGCCTCCCAGGGAGAGGAAGTTTTGGAAAAATTTTCACGCAACCGATATGACCTAATCTTGATGGATATTGAGATGCCTGGGTTAAACGGATACGAGATTACAAGAAAAATCAGAGAGATGGAGCAGAAAAGGGGTACACAAACACCGATAATTGCACTTACCGCATATTCCTTTGAAGAAGACAGGGAAAGATGTATTGAAGCAGGTATGAATGATTTTCTTACCAAACCTGTCTCACCTACAAATCTTATAGAGACTGTGAAAAGACATCTTGTAAAAGATGATTCTATAAGTGTTGAAACCCATCAGCCATTAGGACAAGAGGAATTAATATTTGACGAAAAACTCGCTCTAAGTAGAGTAGATAACGATAAAGAACTCTTAAAGGAGACTTTGGAAATTTTTATTAAAACATCATCTAAATATATATACGAAGCTGAAGAGGCAATCAAAGAGAATAATATAGATTCCTTTTTTAGGACTATGCATACTCTCAAAAGCTCTGCCTATACTATAGGAGGAATAAAAATAGGTAACTTAGCTAAGACTTTAGAGGAAAAGTGTCGAGAACTATCTAACTTGAGTAGCGGAGAAATTCAGACGCTATTCTCAAATTTAAAAACTTCTTGGAATGAACTTATATCAGTATTAAAGTGCAAGTTAACCGAATAAAGCATACTTACTTTAATATTCCTCCTCTTTTAGAGCTTAAATGTATCCCTTGTATCATCATCTGAAGCTCTTCTGGGTTATCCGACATCTCCAAAGCGATTTCAACGGTGATAAGTCCCTTCTTTACAAGTTGAAGAAGACTATCATTGAAAGACTGCATTCCTATATCTCTCCCTTGTTGAATCGCTGTATCCAACTGAGTTATGCGATTTTCCTTTATTAATCTCTTAACTATTGGAGTATTAAAGAGTATTTCACAAGCAGGCACCCTACCTCGCCCATCAGCTCGAGGTATTAAACGCATACACATTATTGCCTTCAAGTGCATTGAAAGTTGAGATCTTATCTGGTCATGCTGGGTAGGGGGAAAGAAATCAACAATCCTATCTATCGTCTGCATGACATTAGTTGTGTGAAGGGTGCTAAAAACAAGATGCCCTGTTTCTGATGCTTGAACCGCCGCAGTAAAAGTATCTGGGTCACGCATTTCACCAATAACTATCACATCCGGATCTTGCCTCATTACCGCTTTTAGTGCACAGCTAAAATCATGCGTATCAATTGCTATCTCTCGCTGACTGATAACTGCTTTTTTGTCCACAAAAACATACTCAATCGGATCTTCTATAGTAACTATATGACATTGACGGTTATTATTGATATACTCGATGATTGCCGCGAGAGTAGTAGACTTTCCACTACCAGTGGTACCTGCAATTAGCACAAGGCCTCTTTGAAGCTCAGCAAATCTCGCTACCTGTAAAGGTAAATTTAATTCTTCAAATGTCTGTACTCTGGTCTTTATCCTTCTCATCACACAAGATATATTACCTCTTTGTCTATAAACATTTACACGAAACCTTCCTACTCCTTTCTCATGATAGGATAGGTCTAACTCCCCTCTCTGTGAAAATATTCTCAATTGCTCATCTGATAACATATAATTAAGTATTTGAGAAATAGCTTCGGGATATATCGGCTCTCCACCCGCAGAAACAAGTTCTCCATTTATACGAAAGTAAGGAGGACTTCCCGCCTTTAGGTGTATGTCAGAGGCATCTTTTTGAACCGCTCGTTGCAGAATTTTTATAAACTCTTCTTTTACAGAACCTGAGCTCATCTTTTCTCTCTCGAATCTCAGTAAATTAAACTATTTGCTAATATATCTTTTCAACCAAGATGGAATGTCAGTAGAGACTGGTTCGAGATCTTCTTCACTCTTTTTTGCCTGAACATAAGAGCCCTTGGGGAAGAGTTCTTCACACTTTTCTCTCCCGTCATTTCGGGTCTCTTTATTAATTATATCCTGAGTTACTTCCATGGGATTAAAAATTTGGTCACATTGAGATTTTTTCGATTCAAGCCCTTCTGAGATTGAAAAGCCAGGTATATCAACAGAACTAAAAGTAACATTTAAACTTTCTTGTGGAAAAGAATTCTTGGTTGAAGTCAGTTCTCGGCACATATCTTCTTCTGGAAAACCTGCAGCAATTACAGTTATTCTAATAGTCTCCATTGACTCTTTTTCTATCATAGCACCCAACTTTATTGTAGCACCATTACCTAATATCTCCATTAACTTATTGCCGGCTTTTTTTACTTCTCCAATCTTCAAATCACATCCACCATAAACCGAAAGGATTGCGGAGCGCGCACCTGCAATCTTTCTTCCCTTAAGCAAACCACTATTAACTGCATCTAAAACTGCTATCTCCGCTCTATTTTCTCCCTTTCCTATGCCTATTCCAAAGTGGGCATGTCCGCTTTTTTGGAGAACTGTTCTTATATCTGCAAAGTCTACATTTAACAACTGTGGACGAGTTATGAGATCTGTGACTGACCTAATGCCATTATGAAGAACTTCATCTACCTTAAGAAATGCCTCTTGGACTGACATCTCGGTAATGTCTGCTACCCTATCGTTTGGTATCACTATAAGAGCATCCACAAACTCTTTAAGTTGCTGTACCCCCTTCTTAGCAAGATTTATCTTCATTTCCCCTTCGAAACTGAAAGGAAGTGTAACAACAGCCACAGTGAGAATTCCTAAATTCTTCGCAATTTCAGCTACTATGGGAATAGCCCCTGTACCAGTACCACCACCCATCCCTGCGGTCAGAAACACCATATTTGCCCCTCTTAGAGATTCTTCAATCCTCTGCTTATCCTCAATAGCCGACTTGGCACCTACTTCCGGCAAACAGCCAGCACCTAATCCATCGGTATTTTTCTTACCAATCTGAACTCGGATCGGAGCAAGAGAACAAAACAAAGCCTGCCCATCCGTATTAATCGCTACAAAATCAACTCCCCTCATTCCCGCTTCAATCATCCTATTAATAGCATTTCCTCCCGCACCTCCTATACCACAAACTTTTATGAGTATTTTCCTACCTGCAAAATCTTGAGGAAAATTGTTTAAATGATTTGCATTTTCACTTGGTTCATGTTGACCTTGGTCAGTTAACAAATTAGGATCATCTGTGCCTGAATTATCAATTAAAGTGAACTTAGTACCCATACCTTTATCTCCTATAAAGTTTCATATTTGAAAACTACTCATACTCATGCGTGATCACTAATTAAATACAATGTCATTTCCAAATCTTAAATCTATGTATTTACAGCCGTCAAAAATTTTTAAATTCAATTTCTTCACAGCTAAAACAAGCTTTTGAATCTGTGAATCTATTTCATCTTTTTTCCATCTTGTTTCACACAGTATTTCATCAAAAAACACTTTAATCTCATCCCTTTCCACCACAATCTCAGAAATATTTAGACCTAAGCCACTTGCTACAGTATTGAATTCATACCAAAAGTTCATAGCGTTCCATAGTCCCTCACTATCTATTCGGTCTCCCTCCTCAATATCAGACAGAACTTCTACCACTGTAATGATTGGCCCTACTCTCTCCTTTACAGAATAAATTCTTTTTAGAACCTTGGCGGTATGGTCAATCAAAAATAAATTCCCATTAATAGAAAGAGTAGCAAACGGAATTTTCTCTTCTACTGTTATTATCACAGTGTCAGGGAAGATTTTCTCAACTTTACAGGAAGACACAGAGGGCAAAGAGAGTATTTTCCTTTCTATTAAACTCGAAGTTATCAAGAAGAAATTCATCCCCACCAAGTCTAAACCTACTTTCTTCAGAAAAAACTCCGGAGAAGAAGACTCAAGTCCTTGCACTATTACATTCTTTATGGCATAACTTGATGATTCCAGAGCAAATTCAGTAACACTTAATAGGAAAATACATATCAAAGATATAGACACAAAAAAACCGAATGCCTTTAGCCACTTTCGATGCTTTTTCCTGTTCCTATAAGAAGGAGACTTATATACAATAGGCCGTGAGTCTACCCCAAGCAATAATGCCATATTATTATCTCTCCATCAATCCCGTTAAAATACTCGAGGCTATCTTATTTATATTGCCTGCTCCAAGGATTAGCACTACATCCCCAGGCTTTAATATAGGGACTAAAAAATCAGGGATTTCTCTCATATCCTTGACAAGGTAAAAGTCCCTGTGTCCTTTTTCTCTGGCAAAATTAACAATCAGTGAAGAATCGACCCCATCGATGGGAGTCTCCCGAGCGGGGTATATATCCGTAACTACTGTAATATCGCCTCTGGAGAGTACAGTAGCGAATTCCCGGTAAAAAAATTTAGTTCTGCTAAACAAATGTGGCTGAAAAACCAAAACAAGTCTATTAGGATTCAGAATCTTCACTGCCTCTATTGTAGTCTCTATCTCAGTAGGATGATGAGCATAATCTTCAATTACAAGAACCTCTTTCACCTCCCCACAAACTTGCAACCTTCTTCTAACCCCTTCAAACTGCATCAAACCTCCAACAATTGTAGGAAAGCGAATACCTAAACAGATACCCACAGCACAAGCACCGAGTGCATTACGAACATTGTGTAAACCTATAGTCTTCAATTTAACCCTACCGAGTTCACCTGTAATGCCTAGCCTCTCATCTTGACTAACCACCGTGAACTCTGTAGTAGCGTTTGTAATCCTACTTCTAAAACTTTGGTTCTGTCCTGGAATATCAATTTTAATATCAATACCCCGCAGAGACGCATCCTCACTCATACCGTATGTGATGCAAATGCTTTCTATATCCTTAATAACGGTTCTAATATTAGCGTCATCTATGCATACTATTGAATAACCGTAAAATGGGACGCTATTACAAAATTCTGTAAAAGCCCTTTTTATACTGTCAAGGGTGCCATAGTACTCAAGATGTTCTGGATCAATAGAAGTCACTACAGCAATCGTAGGATGAAGCCTCAAAAAGGAGCCATCATGTTCATCTGCTTCCGCAACTATATAGTCCCCCGTGCCCCATTTAGCATTCGTCCCACTCCTGTGTAAAATACCACCAATAATACTTGTAGCTCCAATGTTAGCATATTCCAAAAAGGAAGCTATCATAGAAGTAGTGGTAGTCTTACCATGAGTGCCCCCAACAGCTATCGCATGTGGTTTTAACCTCATTAAATCTGCCAGCAAATCACTTCGATGTATTACCGGGATACCGTGCCTCCGAGCTGTAATTATCTCTATGTTATCCTCTGGAACCGCAGCTGAACGAACAACTATCCCAGCATCGCCTACATTAGAAGCAGAGTGTCCCTCGTAAAACTTAAGTCCACAGTTTACAAGGCGCTGTATGATATCTGAATTTTTTAGGTCCGAACCAGACACTTCATAACCGAGATTCAGTAAGATCTCAGCAAGCCCGCTCATTCCGATGCCGCCTACTCCTATAAAATGCACTTTTCTTTTAACCCCATTCATTGTGTATACCTAATAGCAGGGTCTAATTATACAACATTTTGTATAGCACATTGGTGTATAGCATATATAGTATAACAAATATTAATTATTGTCAAGATAATTTTCAAGGTGCAAAACTATCCACCATTTTAATTATGCAAGTAATCTCACATAATCACTAATTAGTTCTCAGTTCTTTCATCGAGTGTATTATTTGTCTTTTTATACTTCGCATACGCCCTTTTTCGCTTCTTCAATTTCTGCTTCCTTAATTTTTTAATTCTGTTTAATAAAGGTGAATCTTTTACACCTAATTTTAACTCTATTAGTTCGCACAGCCTCCGCCTTGCTAAAAATCTATTCAACGCTAATGACCTCGATATGTCTATCTTCACTTCTATCTGAGTAGGAATATGTTTTAGGTATACTCCGGTAGATGAATGCGCGCTCTTTTGCCCACCTGGTCCACGCGCAGTTATGAATTTCTCCTCCAAATCTTTTTCTTCAATATTTAAATCTTTCATCCTATCAAGCAGTTCTGCTTCCTTTTTCGGTGAGACGCCAAACTTTCCCATAAGCCTTATCGCCTAATTAGATTGACACATCCAGCTTGGAGTTGGGATATCAGAAAAAGGCAATGAGTTAAGTCCTGAAGGCGGTTTTTTCTTAAAAAAGTAAAAATCACAAAATTCAAGTACTAAATCCCAATCAGTGTCTTGGAGAGCATGTCCCCCCTCTCTAAAATGTATATATATATTATTTTCAGCATTAAGTAACTCGTACACAGGAACAGTGTAGAGATGCATAGCTTGCGTTCCTTTTGGATTAGCCCATAAGTCTCCTAATGATTCTCGAGAGAGCTGGCCTCGTGGTGCAATAAGAGCTTTCAAGAAATGTTGGTCGAAGGGTAACCTATTTTCTTTTCCTACAAATGATTTTAATCGAGGTACGAACCAATATGGAGCAACATCAGTAGTAATTGCTTTAAGTGTCTCTGCTCCATCTCCTACTATCCAGTAAGAACCACAACCACCTGTGCCACTCGATTGTGGAATAACAAGAGGAATTCTTTCATCGTTAGCGGATGCCCACAGAGAAGCTTTGCCTCTTCTTGAATGTCCCGTCAAAGCTAAATGTTTAGTATCTACATCTGGTAGTGTCTCAAGGAAGTCTAATACACGCAACGCACCCCATCCCCATACCGCTAAAGAGCCCCAGTCATATCCGGGATATATCCTATAAATTTTTTGATCTCTGCTCCCACTATCGTCATCTAACATGCTTTTATCAAAAACACAAAGAACATAGTTCTTTTTAATACACTTTTCTGCTATTCTTAAGTTATCGTCATTTTCCTTCCAAAACTTTGGTATATAAAGAATCGTGGGATAAGGTGGGAATCCATCTTTAGGGAGAAAAAGCATTATATCTATTTCAAATTCAGGCGGGCCGTAAATTACCTTGAATTCTTTGCAGATACCCCTCGACTCCAAAATATCTGCTTCTTTTATTAACCTAACACTCGAGATTGGTGGAGCAGGTGGCATGTGACCATATTCATAAAACATTAATATCTGTTTAATCTCTTCCCTTCTTTTCAACCAGTCATTCTTGGTTTTTATTACTTCACCGCTACAAGTCTTAAAGGGGCTTGGAACTTCATTAAGAACAGGAAGTTCATCTACCTCCTTTAAACACTCGCTAACCTGAGCACAGAGATGATAATCCAAACCAATAGAATACGCCATGAGCAGAACTATAAATAGCGTAATATCTCTCTTCATATAAGTTACCTCCTACTAAAAATTTGATAAAATTATACAACTAAGAACCTTCAACAAAAATTATTTTTTTGGGTTGATTAGAATGAATATATTAGTAACAGGTGGGGCTGGATATTTAGGATGCTGGGTCACTACAGAACTTTTAAAAAGGGGACACTTCGTAAGAATATTCGATAAGTTCTGCTTTGGAAAACTTAATGAAAATAATGAAATACTTTGGGCAACTCATCCGAACATTGAGGTAATAGAAGGCGATATAAGGCACTGGCAAAAGTATCCAAATCTATTCGATGGAATCAACTGCGTAATACATCTTGCAGGGTTAGCAAACGAACCAAGCTGTCTTCTTTCTCCACCAACTGCATATGAAGTAAATGTAGATTGTACAATAGAGATAGCTCGGCAATGTATACAAAGAGGCGTCAAAAAGTTTGTTTACCCATCTACTTGTGCAGTATACGGAAAAACAATTGCGAATTGGGTAGATGAAGAAAGTTCGACAGATCCAATTTCACTCTTCAGCAAAACTAAGAAGTTAGCAGAAGAAAATCTAATAAAATTAGCCAATGAATCACTATCTGTTTTGGTCCTCCGACTTCCAACCTTATTCGGTTATTCCCCGAGAATGCGATTTGACCTTGCATTAAACCAGATGGTCGCCACTGCAAAACTTTATGGGAAAATAGAAGTTCGTGGAAGGGGAAATCAATGGAGAGCTTTTCTCAATGTGAGAGACTGTGCAGAAGCGATAGCAGAGGTAATAGAAAAAGACATACCGGCTACGCTATCCTTTGCCCGAATTCTAAATTTAGGCTCCAACGATTTAAACATAAGGATCATCGATCTTGCGAAGGAAGTTTCAAATCGTATTCCAGGAACCCAAATTGAGGTTCTATTAGACGATGAGGACCTCAGAACATATAGAGTGAGGTTTGACTTATTTTCGAGCATATTTAAATACACACCCCAAAGAAAAATTAAAGAAGGGATAGAGGAAGTCCTGGAATGGTTAGAAACCCATCCTGATGAAAACCCGTTTGATGAAAAGTTTATAAATGTATTCCGACTAAAAAAACTAAGAAGCCTACCTGTAAAAGATGGTGGAGAACCTGTATCGCCAAAGTTTATACCTCTTGCAAAACCTCTCCTGGGAAGAGAAGAAGAAGAAGCAGTATTAGATTGTTTAAGAAGTGGATGGATAACCTCTGGCCCAAATATAAGAACTTTCGAGCAGAATTTTGCGAGATTAGTAGGAGCAGAAGAAGCGGTAGCAGTATCATCTTGCACTTCTGCAATACACCTGTGCTTAGTAGAAGCCGGAGTAAAACCCGGAGACGAGGTAATAACTCCGCCGATTACATGGATCTCTACCATTAACACTATACTAAATATGGGAGCAAAGCCCATTTTTGTAGATGTAGAAGAAGACACTTTAAACATCAATCCAGAACTAATAGAAGAAAAAATCACAGACCGCACAAAAGCAATAATACCTGTAGACCTTGCAGGACATCCTTGCGAACTAAACCGTATCCTCGATATAGCGGAGAAATATAAGATTAGAGTAATAGAGGATTCTGCACATGCCCTCGGAGCTAAATACCACTCAAAGCCCATAGGCTCAATAGCTGAGAGAACCTGCTTTAGCTTCTATGCTACTAAAAATATAACAACCATTGAAGGAGGGATGATCTCGCTTCAAAACGATGCTGAAGCAAAACGCTTAAGAATACTTGCTACAAATGGGTTGGTAGATACTGCGTGGGACAGATACGGCAGAAGCGCATTTCAATCGCCTCAAGATTTAATAGAGATAGGATTCAAATATTCCATGAGCAATTTGTCAGCAGGAATAGGTGTTCAACAATTAAAAAAACTGCCGGAGTTTAATAATAGGCGGAAGAAAATCGCCGAATTATACAAGCAGTCCCTATCAGAAATAGATGAAATTATTCTGCCATCCACAAGGGACAATGTAGAACATGCATGGCATTTGTTTATAATTAGACTGAATCTTAAAGCAATAAAAAAGTCAAGAGATGAAATCGCTTTTATGCTTAGGCAAGAAAACATAGGAACAGGAATTCATTTCTACGGAGTTCATCTTCACCCCCTAATCCAAAACCTGTGTTCAGTTTTACCCAAAGACTTACCTGTTGCAACTAAAGCCTCCTATGAAATTCTATCTCTACCCATTCACCCAAATCTTACAGATGAGGATGTAAATTTTGTGGTAGAATCAATTAAGAAAGTAATATACTATTCTAAGCATAATTAGCCGGGCGTCGAAACAACTATTTTTAAAGGGGATTTGATGGCTTTAGCAAAGTGCCCTCGCTGTAATAAGATTTTCGATAGAATTTCTCAATCACAATATTTAGTTTGCCGAGAATGTGAGGAAGAAGAGCGGTGCGACTTTGAAAAAATCAGAGACCTTTTACAGAAAGAAGGGAATTTGAACGCATTACAAATTTCCGAAATGCTTAATATATCAGTCGATGTAATATTGCGGATGGTTGAGCAGGGCCTGATTGAAAAAGAAGAACAAAAAAATTCTGTTTACTGTGGAAGATGTGGTAAGCCTGCTATAAGTAGAAGTAAACGACTGTGCGAGGCTTGTCTTGTGGATTTGCAACGCGAATGCGTCCGTGCAATTCAAGAACTGAAACGATCAATGATTGAAAAAGCTAAACGAAACGAATTAGATGTACCTGAGAAAGTAGATATAAAAAAATTAACCCCCAAAGAGAAAAGAGAAAAGATTTACGAGCGAAAGACTACTGTCCCCGCATCAAGCTCGCTAACTAAAAGTAAAAGAATGGTTTATCAGGAGAAGATGGCTAAATCCCCAAAAAACAAAAAAAGCTCCGATTGATCTGCTCTTATTCTTTTAACAACTATGTTTGGGGAAATATGTATTAGGTAGTTATCTGAAAGGGCTTACTCTTCGCAAAAAAGAAATTTTATGAGTTTATCCCATTCATGATAGTCCGGAATTAGAATATCGGCCCCAGCTCTTAACAACCTTTTCCTCTTGTGTAAGTCCCAGCCATAGCCTCTCTTTTCGTCTGATGCTACTCCAAGAGCTATACCCCCTTGCTCTTTTACATTTCTCAACTCCACAGGACCATCACCTACCGCCATAACTTCCGGTCCATGAAGATTATGGGTAGCTATAATCTCTTTTATAACCTTTTCCTTAGAGTATTCCTCTATACTCGGTAGTGCTCCCCATATTTCAGCAAAGTACTTATCTACTCCTAATACCTTTGCTTCATTTTGAACATCTTCTCTATCAGTTCCACTAAAAACATACATTATCACCCCCCTTTTTTTTAACTCCTCCAGAAAATTGAATACTTTACGAACAGTCAACTGCTCTACTGTTAGCTCACCCGATTGTAGCCTCTTTATACGCTCCCTTACGGGTCTAAGCAATCGTTCATTGTAAATTGCTTTATATCCCCATTCATCAAGTACTTTATCTTTCGGAACAAGGCCATGCTTTTTTACCATTTCTACAAGTCTCTGCATCTGAAAAATAGTTTGAATACCGGTAGTTTCCTCTATCATATCCTCTACTTCTTTTACTATCTCAGGGGTGGGTTCATGTTCACCACATATCATTTCCACACACATAGGACCCATTATTTTTTGCCAGCCTTCTCGAAGAAGACTAATAGTCCCATCAAAATCAAAAAGGACATGTTTTATTCTTCCAAGTTCGATATCTGGATTAACTACCTCTATCTCTGTGGAAGGTAAAAATTGCCTTACTTCTAATTCCAACATAGACAATCTCCCTGTTAAAAAAACGAGTAATAAAGGCGAGGATTAAAAATTATAACTAAGATTACCAATCCTATCTCAAAATCAAATTCTAAACATCTTCAAACTGAACAAGAGAAAATACAGGAAGAGGATATAATGTTTCTCTGCCTTTTAATGAAGAGAGTTCTATTACAAACGCTGACTCTATAGGTATCGCACCTAATCTTTCAACTAATCTCTTCACTGCAGAAACAGTTCCTCCTGTAGCAAGTAAATCATCCATTATGACTACTCTCTGATTTTCCTTTAGTGCATCTGTATGGATTTCCAATACATCCCAACCGTACTCTAATGCAAAACTCTCTGAGATTTTTTCAGATGGTAATTTGCCTTTCTTTCTCGCCAAGGCAAGGGGACAGCTTAGATGGTATGCTACAACAGAACTAAACACAAACCCCCGAGACTCAATACCCACCACAGCGTCTATTTTCATATCTTTGTATCTCTTTACAAACTGGTCTATTGTGTATCTAAAAGCCTCAGGGTTTAGAATCAAAGTAGTAATATCTTTAAACTGGATACCTGGCTTCGGAAAATCCGGAATATTTCTAATATATTTTTTTAGGTCCATAATTATACTCCACAGTAATACTCAAAATTTCATGGAATAAAATCATCTTTATGGGACTCTACATAATTCCTCAAAAAGTTAATTGCATTTCTTTCGATTTGTCTAACTCTCTCTCTTGTGAGATTAAATTTCCTACCTGTTTCTACCAATGTATGTGGCTTGCCGTCCATAAGACCGTACCGATATTTTAATACATTAGCATCTCTCTCTGGAAGAAGACTCAGTAAAAACTCCAAATCTTGCTCTTTCTCTAACCCTTCTACAAAACTATCTGATTTTAGATGGGACTCAGATTTATTCAAATACATGCTGTCTTCTGCTTCCGGAACATATTGAGCAAAGTCTACTGCAACCATACATTCCAAGTATTCTTTCAATTGCTCTGCTTCATGCTCTGTTACTCCGAGTTCTTCAGCAATCTCCTTAACTGAAGGCTGATGTCCTGTTCTAACATAGAATTCCTCCACCGCCTTTTTGTACCTCAGAAGGGTTTCGCTCATATATACTGGTATCCTAACTGTTCTACTTTGGTTAGAAAGAGCACGGGTAATAGTCTGCCTAATCCACCAAGTAGCATATGTAGAAAATCTTGTTCCACGAGATGGATCAAAAGTATCCACTGCTTTCATTAGACCTATATTACCTTCTTCTATTAAATCCAATAGTGGCAAGCCATAATTCATATATCTCTTCGCAATACTTACCACTAACCTTAGATTAGAGAGTATCAACTTCTTTCGGGCTTTACCATCTCCCCTTTTTATTCGCTGAGCTAACCTTTTTTCCTCTTCAGGTGCAAGCAGGGGAATCTTGGATATCTGAGAGATATAAGCTACCAACCCTTTCTCCAACAGGACATTGCTTTGTAAAAAATCCTTATCTGCCACTTACATTACCCTTTACGCATTTTTAATTAGCCCTCAAGTTGTAGTATACAAATAAAGAAAGCTAATGTTAAAATAGACAATCACCATTTGAATGAGGGGAAAGTGATTATGGAAATTTTTACGAATTTTAGAGTGAAATTTCATATTTCTTGCATATATGTCCTATTTCTCATGACATCTAATATTTTAGCTTCTGAAGAATATCAACAAAAGAGTCCATCTGAAATAATTCCTAAATTTGTAAGTAAAGAGAAGTTACTATTTATAAATAGTGATTTTGAAATGGGTGACCTCACCAATTGGCGTAGTTTTGGTAATGCTTTTCTCAACCAACCTACCTTAGGCGACAACACATATCCCCGGGAAAAAAACAAGGTCATGCCTAAGGGAAATTGGTGGGTGGGAACTTTTGAAAATTACCAGGGACTACCAACTCAAAAACCTGGGGATGCCCAAAAAAATGAACCAACAGGTGAACTTATATCCACCACATTTACAATAGACACCCCATATATAGGTTTTCTGATAAGTGGCGGTTCTAAGAAAACCACCGCAGTAAGGTTGATAATAGATGGAGAAATTGTTCGAGAATCCGTCGGAATGAATCAACCTCTTATGAGGAGAGAATTTTGGGATGTCAGAGAATTTGCTGGAAAACCTGCTATTATTTCGGTTGTTGATAGGGAAAAAGGTCCTTGGGGATGCATTAATGTAGATGACTTTAGAGGGTACTATTCTCCAATCAATATGCTACTATTTCCAAATAGTGATTTTGAATTTGGTGATTTAACCAACTGGAAAGCGGAAGGGACCGCTTTCGAAAAGCAACCTACATTTGGAGACAACCCTGCGGTACGAGAAGGAAATAAACATTCCAACCATCAAGGAAATTATTGGATAGGCACTTACGAGTTATATCAAGGAAAACCCGGCGAGATTCCAGGAACAGTTCGGAGGGATGTTGCATTCGGCACTCTACGCTCAACTTCATTTAAGATAAGAGGTCCCTTTATAGCATTCCTTTTGGGTGGTGGCAAAGGTGTAGGATTGGAGGTCCGACTGTATGTAGACGGGAATATCGTAAGAACCGCATCTAATAGTTCTAATAGAGAAGACATGCGTATCCAAATTTGGAATGTTGAAGAATTCAAAGATAAAGATGCGGAGTTAGAGATAATCGATGATAGTATGGATGCATGGGGTCATATAAATGTTGACTACTTTAGATACTTAAGGCTATTCGAGGATATGTAGAATCAACTTATATATTCAGTGATGCGAAAAGCATCTTTCGCCAGTAAATACCATGGAAGCACCTGCCTTATTGACCGTCTCTATCACATCATAATCATTTACGCTACCGCCGGGTTGAACAAAAGCTGTGATCCCTACATTTAATCCTGCTTCCACTGCATCAGGAAATGGGAAGAAACCATCCGAGGCTAATACAGCACCATCTAAACTTTCTTCCCCGCTGTATTTCCTTTTAGCCTTCTCTATAGCCTGCTCCACCGCACCGACCCGATCTTGCTGTCCTGTTCCAACAGCCAAGGTTTGCCCATTTTTTGCTATCACTACTCCATTTGAACGGACATGGATATTTACATACCAAGCAAACAATAGGTCTTCAAGTTCCCTCTGAGAAGGATATTTCACACACTCTATCTTGCCTTTCTTCGGATGTTCAGCATAAGCGGGAACAAAATCTTTGACAGTCTTTATCTTCGTTAGGTATGGTTGGGCTAATACTACACTCCCATCATCAAACACCTTAATCTCAAAACAATTTATCTCATCTCCGATATACTTAGGAAGGGAATCCATAGACGGGACTTGAATTACTCGCAACTCTTTATTTCGCTTGTACTTATCATAACTATTGAGTATTTCCAATGCTTCATTAGAAAAAGAAGGAGCAGATACACCCTCTATCACCGTCTGCATTATCTCATCCGCAGTTTCAGCATCCAATTCAACATTGAAAGCGACCACCCCTCCAAAAGCAGCCTGAGCATCAGCATCCCTTGCCCTACGATAAACATCCACCAGTCTTTGTCCATCTCTTCTAACTGCTACACCTGAGGGATTGCAATGTTTCATCACCGCACAAGCGGGTTGGGAGAAGTATTTCAAAATTCCGTAGGCGTGATGTAAATCTTCTAAATTAGTCTGAGATAATCCACTTTTGCCAGTTTTTAAGATTCTATATGCACCCAAAAATAAATTGCTTCCATCTGCTGGGCGATAATAAGCAGCTGGTTGATGCGGATTAGTACCATATCGAAGATCTTCCACTTTAACCAATTTTTTACCCAATATTTCTATGCTTTCAGGAAAAGAACCCTCTAACTTCGTTTTATACATATTTTTAAGGTCTGCTCTCTCTCTAAATTCCATCTAATGCCTCCTCTAAGTTGGGATTTAGAAATTTTAACATACACTCATCACACGACTAAAATTATAGAATTTGATAAACTTTATTTAATATATTATGAGGTTCTTAAAATGGCACACCTCTTCTACTTCTATTCCCCAGTAAACGAGTTAGAAAAAGACGAATTAGTAATAGAAGGAGATGAAGCCCACCACGCTATTAAAGTGGCCAGAGTTAAGCCTGGAGAAAAAGTCGGTATTATTAACGGGAAGGGGAAAAAATGGATTTGCGAGGTAATACATTGTGGCGGAAAACACTTAAAACTCAAGAAGTTAAAAACTCTTGAAGAAGAAAACAGAATTAATAAATGCACTATTATCTCTGGATGGCTTAACAGAGATAATTCTATTGAGACTTTAGTATCCATCGGAACCCAAATTGGAATATCTGAGTTTAGGTTTTTCCAAGCAGAACACTCTACAAGACCAATTAAACCTCTCAGTAAAATAGAGAAATGGATAATTCAATCTTGTAAAGTTACAGGACAAAGTAAATTCCCAGAAGTGAAATTTTTCAAAAATCTCCAGTTAGCACTCGAAGATTTCAAAGGCTCCTTATTCGTTGCGGTACCCTCGGAACACTCAGAACCATTAACCTCTATTCAAGTAAAAGACCACTGTGGGCTTATTGTAGGACCTGAGGGTGATTTAACAGAAAGGGAAGTTCAACTATCAATAAATGCAGGGGCAGTTAGAGTGCATTTAGGTCCGAGAATCTTAAAAAGTGAAGTTGCTTGCCTCCTCGGAGGTTTAATAATACTTATGAAGCAAGGTAATTACGAAAAATGTTATGAATTCAACACACTTGAATGAAGAAGTTGCTTTTTAGCAAAATAGAAGTACAGTTTATAATTACCATTGGAGGAGAAGTCAATGAGCGATGATTGTTTGTTTTGCAAAATTGCAAGAAAAGAAATTCCGTCTAACGAAGTATACTCTGATGAACAATTTTACGCATTCAGAGACATAAACCCCGTAGCACCAGTCCATGTGCTACTAATACCTCGTAAACATATACCTAAAATCACCGACGCTACAGAAGAAGACACCCTTTTGTTAGGCAAAATGCTCCTCGTAGCAAATGAGATAACCTACAAAGAAGGAATTGCAGAACCCGGATTTAGATATGTACTAAGTTGTAATAGACAAGGGGGACAACTGATATTCCATGTTCATCTACACATAATTGGAGGAAGAGATTTAGGTTGGCCTCCAGGTTAATATCATAAGTACTTTTCCAAGATAAAATCATGAATATAGATACCAACACTCAACTATGTGCGGTCATAGGACATCCGGTGAGGCATTCTTTGTCTCCTCTAATACATAACTCTGCCTTCAGAACATTAGGCCTGAACTATGTATATCTTGCTTTTGATGTAGTAGATGTGGAAAACTGTCTAAGAGGAATGCGTGCTTTAGATGGATTTCGAGGGTTAAGTGTTACCATTCCCCATAAAGAAAATGTAACCAAGTTCCTTGATGAAATAGACCCTGTAGCCCGGAGAATAGGAAGCGTAAATACCATAATAAATGAAAAAGGCAGATTAATAGGAACTAATACCGACGGAGAAGGTACTATTCGCGCATTTGAAAGAGCAGGTGTGAAACTTCAAGGTAAAAGAGTGCTCTTTCTCGGAGCTGGTGGAGCTGTTAGAGCAGTGGCATTCACCATTGCTTCAGAAGCATCACCCCAAAAGATTACTATCTTAGGTAGAAATCCGGATAGACTACGGAGGCTCGTTTCAGACCTTAAAACTAATTTCCCATATTTAAATATAGAATATGGGTATTTATCAGAGGACTTTAGTACACTTGTAAAAACACATGAAGTAATAATACAAGGAACCCCTGTTGGAATGGAAGGACATTCGACAGAAGCATTGAACTTCCCCTACGACAATTTAGATTCTACTCATGCTGTCCTTGATATGGTTTACAAACCACTCGAGACCCGGCTCATTAAAGAAGCACGAAAAAGAGGTTCAGTTGCAATAGTGGGAACGGAAATGTTAATTGAACAAGCGGGGATTCAGTTTGAACTGTGGACTGGGTGCAAACCACCTTTAGATAAAATGAGAAAGGCGGTAGAATCCGCAATTACAACTTCTAACTTTAACAATCGGGAGAACTAATTATGAGGGTACAATCTTTTATGGGAAAAGCATCTTTAGAAGGTCTACACCAAATGGACAATCTAATAAATGAATGGATAAAAAGGACTAAACCAAAAATAATCCAAATAACACAATCTCCTTGCACTGTGGTTAAACACGACGGGAGAGACCAAGAAACTATTATAGTAGTTACTATTTTATATGAAGAATCTGAATTTAAAGGACTGTAAATTAACAATATACCTCAACTGGAAATATAATATTTATAAATTCCATAATATATAGAAACGATTGCGACTTTCCAATGGATCAGGATTTATTCGGGAAAGGAGATAATATGAATTACAAGGCTTTTTTCTCCGCTGCAACAATAATCCCTAATCTTAATGCTACGAGTAAATACGAAGTTATCACTGCACTTGTGGATGTACTACAAAAGAAAAATAAAATCAGTGATAGGGAAAAAATTTTAAGTGAAGTAATTAGAAGAGAGTCCGTATCAAGCACTGGGATCGAAAATGGTTTAGCCATACCTCACGCAGTAATAAAAGAAATTGATAAAATAGTCACCTCTATAGCGAGGATTCCAAAAGGAATAGATTTTGTATCACAAGATAGGAAGCCCACATACTTTGCTGTTCTTATATGCTATCCACCGAGCCAAGATCCGGTTTACCTAAACTTACTTTCTGGAATTTCGAGAGTATTTTTAAAGAAAGAAAACTTAGATACCTTGCTCAAACAAAAAAACAGTAAGGATATATACAAAACCTTAATAAACTTGCTGGAAAATAGTGATGAGATTATAAATGTATCAAAGAAAGACCACGATAAGGACATAAAAATATCTGAGGTACCAAATATCCCAGATGCCCCACAGGATATACACCTAATAATAAGACTCCAGTGGTGTGAATACGAACTTAAATCTTCTCCGCGAAAGAAAAAAGAAATCTTAGAAAAAATAAAAAACTTAAGATCATTAATTAGTCCCGCAATTCTAAAGTTCTACGATAAACTAAAGGTACAAAAGTTTCCTGCGGTAGTACCAATAGAGGGCAATATTTGCAAAGGTTGTAATACATCCGTTCCAAATGAGTTCCTATCCCATCTAATTCAAAATAGAGACAAGATTAACTATTGTCCGAATTGTAAAAGGTTTGTATACTTACCATAAGAGATAATAAAACGAGGATATAAAACAGCCTTGTGAAAGAAAAAAGTGTAGAATATCTTATTTTTAGAGAAATCCCAGAGAAAGATGTAGACAGAATCTTAACAGAAGGGATCATCGTCTCCTACAATAAAGATGAAGTGATATTTTACGAAGGGAGTGAGGGTTCACATATATATGTAATTCTGGAAGGAAGTGTAGGCATTTATAAAGAAGATAGATTGATAGCAGAACTGTGCACGGGTGAATGCATAGGGGAAATGGGAATTCTTACAAAGAGACCTCGCTCAGCCACCGCAAAATCACTCTCAAAAACTAAATTGTTAGTAGTAAGTGAAAATACACTCAATAAAATGTTACATAAAAAAGTAGCCATTAAGTTCCTACTGAATATAATATTCATTCTCTCCGAAAGAATAAGGATACTTAACGAAAAAACAACTAAACAACAAAGTCATGAGAATTTAGATTGAAAAAACTTCTTTAAAAGCTCTTTTGTTGGAGTAGACAGATGGGTAATTTTTCTCTTTTAGATGCAGGGATCGTTGGGATATACCTTTTACTTACAATAGTAGCAGGGCTTGCAGTAAGAAAATATGTGGGTAAGGTCGAACATTATATCGTGGCTGGTAGAGAAATGAATCTATATCTTGGTGTTGCGTCTCTTGCAGCAACTGAATTCGGAATTGTAACCTGCATGTATACCGCACAAAACGGACTAAAGATGGGTTTCGCAGGTGCTGTCCCAGGTATACTACAAACTGTAGCAATGTTAGTAGTAGGGATTACCGGATTCTGCATAAAACCTCTTAGAGATGCGGGAGTGATGACTATACCGGAGCTCTTTGAGAATAAATTTGGTTCAAATGTAAGATGGCTTTCGGGAGTAGTTATAGTGCTTGGAGGTTTACTAAATATGGGGGTGTTCTTAAGAACTGGTGGAGAATTCTTACTTATAACTATGGGGTATAATCCCGCTGAGTTCGCCACGACTTACCGCTTGGAAATTATAATGAGTATTTTACTTCTCATAGTAGCTATGTACACTGTATTAGGAGGTATGCTATCTGTACTCGTTACGGACTTCTTACAATTTATTGTAATGAGCATCAGTATGTTACTTGTTACGATTCTAATCCTGATTAAAGTAGGATGGGGAAACATCATAAGCGCAGTAGAAACTCATTTAGGTCCGAAAGGGTTTAACCCTTTCCTTATGGAGAGAGGCTGGGAATTCGTTGCATTCAACCTATGTTTACAATTCGCAGTCGTTTTAACTTGGCAAGCCGTGATTCAGAGAATACTCTCCGCGAAGAGCACCAGAGTGGGAAAACTTATATATGTGCACACGAGTTTTTTCTTTACAGCCCGTTTCATAATTCCAGGATTATGGGGAATGGCTGCATTAGCCACGCTTCTTCCAGAACAAATTGGAGAAAATTCTTTATATGCGATGCCCAGGTTCTTAAGCACATTTTTGCCAAGTGGACTTATGGGGATATTAATAGCAGGGATGCTCGCTGCGGATATGTCTACAGACTCAGCATATATGCTCACTTGGGGAGGTGTAATTTACAATGACATTCTCGCACCTATTCGAAAAAAACATCAATGGTCTGAGAAAAAAGGGGTCCTAATAAATAGGACGATAGTAGCATTGATTGGCTTATTTTTATTGTTCTATGGCCTATGGTATCCGCTAAAAGGAAATCTATGGGATTACCTCGGTGTCACAGGAACAATATATCTTTCGAGCATGTCTGTATTACTAATTGCTTGTTGCTACTGGAAACATGCGAATAACTGGGGTGCAATGGGTTCTATTATAGCAGGTGCAGTTTTTCCAATCGGCTTTCTAATCTTACAGCAACTACCACAAACCGCAGAATGGGCACAACAAGTAGGTCCCTACAAGTCTGGATTGGCATCATATGCAGGCTCTGCTTTAGCAATGATTATCGGCTCACTACTAAAGATAGCTCTTATTAAGGATAAAGCATCTACTACCAAAGGACCGAAGATATGAAAATATTTTGGCTTGCAACTTTGATATTCTGCATAGTGTGGTACGCAACTATGACTTTGTATGTGGGAATCAAAGGTCTTTTTGATATTTTCTCGATGCTTAACTCAATCAGAAATAGTGAACAAAATAGTAAAATCTCCTAAAGAACTCTCATAGGAGAATCTATAACTTATTCAACATTTTACCCCTATTCCAAGGCAGGTCTTAAACTGAATGTGCTCATCCACTAAAATAAATGAAAAAAGCGAGTAAGCCGAGGTTGAAATGTTGTTCTTGAATGTCGAGATAAAAATATCGGCGAAGCTGATAAAATCTACCAACTAATTCTTTATTAACAAACACTGCGGTGTCAGAAATAGTGTAATTAAGATTAGGTGTTTGTTTCTTATCCAAAACCACAAAACCGACATTAAAAATAGAGCATTTAGGCTTTATGAAATAGGATAAATTGGTCCCCTCGTAAACTCTCATGACAAAGGGAGTCTTGTATGAGATAACAAAACTAAATAAACTTGGTTTTCCTTCTACCCTCGCCACTTCAACATCCTGGGGATTTTTAATTACCCACTTTCTCCCCTTTTCAATCTCCTCTATGAAAAATAGAACTTCTCCATTCCTATCTATACAAGGAAAGAGATTACTAAACCTTTTATCAAGAGGGATAGAAAATAAGACATGATTTTGAAACGGGTCTGGCAAATCTATTTCAACTTTGTTGGGCGAAATACTTGAGTATCTCAGGTATTTTCTCCATTTATACTCGTTTACAATTGTTCTCCCTACAAACAAAGAAACACCTACTAAAGCTACCCCAAATGATAAGAACCCTCCCAGATTTACAAGTAGCAAACTTTCATACAAAAAACCTACAAAAAGAAGAGAGAAAGATACGAGTAAAATAAGTGTGTAAAAAAATACAACTATTGGTCTAACAGTGTATGAAATTTTCGGCAAAGTGAAATAACAAACTGCGCGCTCATAATCGGTCAAAAAATCATCAATATCAATGCGGGGCATCAGTTCTACCTCCAACTTGTGAAGATCCCCTTACATATTCAGAGATATCTTTCTCAACTCTAATTATAATTTTATCAGTAGCACGAGATAGTTTAGTGACAGTTTCTACAATATCTTCGGAATTTATAACTTCTACCTCCGTATAATACCTTTGCGAAATCAATTTCATATCTTCAGGATTTAATATTTCTATTTTCATAGATACAATAGCTCGAGAGCCTTCAGGTGATACCTCTTGCTCGAAATTTAAAAGGTCAATATGCAAATAGTAATCAGGTTTAATTTTCACACCTGGGCAGGAAAAATACTTATTAAATCTCAGGGCAACCATCTCCTCAATACTTGATGCCCAAAGATATTCGGAATAATAACCAATCTCAACTGAACTACTTCTAAACATTATCTCCTTTCGTTTCAAAGGTTCTGAAAGTTTAATACTAACCACTTCAAGACAAATATTTTTCTCGCCATTTGATTCGATCAGGGGCTGTTTAACATCCAATGTAAAGTAGCTCACTTTTGAGGATGTAATACATCCATAAAACAATAAAAGTAAACACACGCAAAAAAACTTCGCAAAAAAACTTTTTAAAAAACGACATTTTCTCATATATTACTTTCTCCCTGAACCTGAAATAGGCTTTCCTGTTAGGAGAGACTGAGGTTGTTCCGCGAGAATCTGAGACAAAATTCTCAAATTACGGATAGTGTCCTTCAAATCAACCACAATATCTTCTATAGTACGCCTATTTTTACTAAACCAAATTTTAGCTTCACCAGACAAGCTATCTATATTGGTAGTTAATTTTTCAAGATTCTTAAGTATTACTTCGAGACTATTAGATCCCTGTTCAACCACTTTTTGTAATCTCAATGCTAATTCTTTCACATTAACTAATGTTTCTTTGAGAGGTTCCCTGCTTTCAGTCAATATAGTATTGGCTCGCTCTAATACTTTCTTAAGCTCCTTCTC
This sequence comes from Candidatus Hydrogenedentota bacterium, assembly GCA_026415215.1. Lineage (GTDB taxonomy): Bacteria > Hydrogenedentota > Hydrogenedentia > Hydrogenedentales > Hydrogenedentaceae > Hydrogenedens. The sequence continues at coordinate 75,468 of JAOAHN010000058.1, read as the reverse complement.
AATTTGATTAAGTTCGACTACTACCTCATTGATTTGGGGCTTTTGCTCTTTTAGTAAATCATTTAGCTCTCCTATAAACTCAGAACCCTTTTCCATAGTGCGTTTAATATCTTCCGTAAGTTGAGCTACGCGAGGAAAGGTTTTTCCATTTTTTTCCTCCGCTCTTACAACTTCCATTCCTAAGAAATCCCTTAGGTCCTCTATTAACTGTTCTACCTTAGCTACAGTGGATGAAAAATCAGGGAGTTCAACTAATGCCCCACTCTTATTTATCGAAGGTATGTATGAATTCTCAGGGATTTTAGGGGCATCAAGCTCTCCTGTAGATATCTCTAAATGGCGTGCAGATGTAAGGGAAACTTGTTCAACAGATGCTACACATTTCTGATTCAATTGAACATCCTTAGAAACCGCAATTTTAACACAAACGAGTGTAGGATCTTCTTTATCTTGAAATATATCTACTACCTTTCCAACCTTTAAGCCACCGTATCTGACATCGGCTCCTTTGTCTAATCCGAGTGTATTTTTAAACTTTGCATAGTAGACCTTTTCCCCTGTATAGGGCCTATATCCTCTCACTATAAATACAAAAGCAATTAATATTCCCAGACTTAATAGCACAAAAAGCCCCGCTATTATTTCCTTCTTTGCAAACTCTTTTGACTTACTAACATTCATAGCCAAACCCAAACGAGATGAAGTTTTTATTATTACATACTACCTTTATCTTCCAAAATTAAAGAGGAAGAATAGGTTTCTTCGGGATCAGGCGTTCTTGTAAAGAACTGCCTGATATATGGATCCTCACTTTTCTCAAGTTCTTCAAGAGTTCCAATCGCAAGAATTTTAGCATTATGAAGAACACATATTCTGTCTGCAATAATCTTAACACTATCAAGATCGTGAGTAACTACTACACTCGTTAAACCAAATGTATTTTGCATCTTTCGTATAAGCTGGTCTAAACCGGCAGATACCACTGGGTCTAATCCTGAGGAAGGTTCATCATAAAAAATTATCTCCGGGTCCAATGCCATTGCCCTTGCTATTCCTGCCCTTTTCTTCATACCACCACTTAACTGAGACGGATACATATCATAACAACCTCCTAAACCAACTAACTCAAGTTTAATCCGTGCCATTATCTCTATAGTTGAATCAGCCAGCTTCGTATGCTCCCTTATTGGCAAAGCAACATTTTCCCCTACCGTCATTGAATTAAAAAGGGCAGAATTCTGAAAACACATTCCTATTTTCTTTCTAAATTCAACCTGGTCTTTATGCCCGAGAGCCAATATATTTTTCCCAAAAATATAAATTTCACCAGATGTGGGAGTTAACAACCCAACCATAGCTCGAAGCAATGTACTCTTACCACACCCACTCCGACCAAGTATTACAAAAATCTCCCCCTTCTTTACATTAAAAGTGATGTTATCGAGTACATGATTGCCATTGTATTCCATCACTAAATTTCTTACTTCAATAATATTTTCTTCAAAGCCACTCATTTCTAACTGAAGTAGAATAAACTAGTCCAAATAAGGTCAACAATTATTATTGTAAAGATTGAAGTAACTACAGAGGAAGTAGTCATTCTGCCCACACTCTCAGCACTACCCTCGACTTGAAATCCTTTATATATTCCCACCCAGCAAATAGTCAAACCGAAAAAAACGCTTTTCACCATACCTGAGAATAGGTCTTTAGAAGTCAGAGCTTTAGCAGTTTGGTCGAAATAAGCCCAGAAATCTAAACCCAGGATACCCACACCTACGATAAATCCCCCTGCTATCATAATAGCCATAGAAATCACCGTTACACAGGGAACTGCAAAAAGCATCCCTATAAATTTTGGCACTACCAGGTATTTAAATGGGCTCAGTCCCATTACTATAAGTGCATCTATCTCCTCTGAGATTTTCATGGTACCTATTTCAGCAGTAATAGCGGAACCACTCCTCCCAGTTATTAGTATCGCAGACATCAATGGAGCCAATTCTCTCAACGCAGATATTCCCACAAGATTTGCAATAAAAATAGTGGCCCCCCATTGTTGTAGAGTATAGGCGGACTGCATACCCATTATTATCCCCACTAAGAGAGATATTAACCCTACAATAGGCAAGGACCTATAGCCGAACTCTAAAAAATTTTCAATAGCATCTTTCCATCTTAACCCTCTCCCCAAAAGAGGTTGCACAAAAAGCCAATTGAAAGTCTCAAAAACTAATACACAGATAGCTAAAGTCGTGCCTATACACAAAATGGTTTTTTTCCCTATAATACCCAAGATACGAGTGAACATTATGAATCACTTTCTAATATTGTAAATACACTTTCGAGTCTTGCAAGATTTAGAACTTTCCTAACCGCAGGTGATGGAGAAACTAAATAAAATTCTTTCTTATGTTTCATCGCAGATCTTAATCCTTCTACGAGGGTAGCCACTCCCGAAGAATCCATATACTCCACATTGGAGAGTTCTACCAGCATTTTCTTGTTAACTTTATCCATACCACTGAGAATAGCCTTCCTTAATTCAGGAGATGTATAAAGGTCAACTTGCCCAATAACCTCGATTTTGCAAACCTGCTCATCATTATTTATCTTTATTTCGATGGACATAGTTCAATTTCCTAAACTATTTAGGCCTTTTGGTTCTTAAAATTAAACAATTTCTACCTTCTCTGTCTACTTTGAACTCCACCTGCTCGAAAGTTCTTTTTAATATTATTAATCCTACACCATGCGGTTTTGGTGCACCGGATTTGATTTCCCGAGTATCTGTAGCGGAGAGAAAATTAGCAGGGGGACATACCCCACAATCTCGCAGTACAAACTCCAACCAGGAGTTTCCAAGATTCACAAACAACTGAATACTACCACTTCTTCTCCCTTTGTATGCATGGCGTATACAATTAGTGCAGGCTTCGTCTAATCCGAGTACTATTTCAGAAATTCTATCTTCAGAAAAGTTTAATGTCTCGAGGTATGATTTAATAAGAGAGCGCACAGACTTTAACAGTCTCGGGTGAGACCGAAATATCAAAATAAAATCTTCACGCATACCCATTCCATTTCAAAACAAAAATAGTGCAGTCATCATGTGGAAGCTCAGGAGATGCATATTTCTTAACATTTTCCAGAACTGCAGACACAATTTCTTTAGGAGTCTGAGTCTTGTGTTTATCGATGCACTTCCTCAACCTATGAAAACCAAATTCTCTATCACTTAAGTTTTTCCCAGTTACCCCTCTTCTCGCTTCTGTAATTCCATCTGTAACCAAAACAAGGCAATCACTTGAGTGGAGTACTTCTCTCTCCACCTTCCAAACATCTTTATCTACAATTCCTAAGGGTGGCCCACTTGGATGAAAGATAAAATCTAACTTCTCATCCCTAATCAACAACCCAGGAAGATGCCCTGCATTTACACATCTTAACTCCCCGGTATTTATGTCTAATATTCCCAGCACCAATGAGCAAAACATGCCCTCTTGAGAACTCCTAACAAGGTCGGTATTCAATATTTTTATTAAATCTAACTCCGACTCCTGTCTTACTACTTGAGTTCTAAACATAGTTAGTATTTTTACCATTGCAAGAGCAGAGGGTATCCCCTTACCAGACACATCGCCCACAGCAAAAGCAATCATATTATCAGAAATCTTTACCACATCGAAGAAATCGCCTCCCACAATTTTAGCAGGTAATGTTTTCGCATATATATCACAGGCTTCTGGTAATGAACTCCAATCATTAAATAGAAACCCAGTCTGAATTATTCCCGCGGTCTTAACTTCTTGCTCAAGTCTGTATTTTTCTATCAGTTGCTCATGAAATTCCGCATTTTCAAACGCCAACCCTGCGGAGTTTCCTATTGCTGAAACCAAAAGCAAATCCGCCTCAGTGTATTTTCCCTTATCTTCTGAACAATCGAAATATATTAACCCCAAAACTCTGTTTCTACTCCTCAGGGGAACACACATCGCTGAACGCACATTAAGAGACATTATACTAATCGCATTTCTCATATCTTCATCATCTACTATATCCTTATATAAAATACTTTGTCGTGCTTTAACTACTTTAGAAACGAGTGTACTACTTACTTTAACTTGAGAAGATTCAGACAATGCAATATCTTTCCCTTGGAGTTGATGAACCTTTCCACACTTCTTACATGGAATAATCTCATTTTCTGAATTGGTAAATAGAATGGCCCCGTGAGAAATTGGCAAAATCTTGGAAGTAGATTCAAGGATACCATTCTGAAGTTCACAAATATCGAAAGTTCCCGCTATATCATTAAGAACAGAGTAAAGAGTCTCAAGAGCTACGGGAAGATCCTTCTCTAATTTCTTAAGTCTTTTGGGTAACTCCAAACTTAAAAAGGAACGCTCCACTACTGAGTGGTCAAGATTTCTATCCGTTTCAAATTTCGATGGGGCATTGTTTTCTTCCACTTCAAATTTCAATACAGTCCTACCAACTTGTATACAATCTCCAGGTCTAAGCAGTCCTTCTGATAATCTATGACCGTTTACATAAGTCCCATTAGTACTTCCTAAATCTTTTAGATAAATCCCATTTTCTCTTGGCACAATCTCAAAATGTCTCCGTGAAACAGCAGGATCTTCCAGTACCAAGTTACATTCCCTCGTCCGGCCAATAACCATAGCAGAAGAAATTGGAATCTTCTCCCCGCTCCCTTCTCTTATGAGATACAGTTTTGCCACTAAGAAACTCCCAGTTACCTCGTATAATTATTTAATCATATCTAAGTAGCATCTTCAAGCACATTACAACCACCTTCGTAAAAAACTGCCATTGGAGTAAATGTAGGTACTCCATTTTTTAACCTCTTATTCAATACAACAAAATTAGCAAAATATCCCAATCTGAGTCTGTAAGGCACAAACTTTACTCCAAGGAGTTTAGTTGGGACTATTGAACATGACTTTGCACAAGACCTCAAGGACCATTCTGAAATGTTATACCACACATTGAAACAGTCTAACAGAGATGAAGCACTACCTGCAAGATATGGTGTTCCTTTTAAACAAAGCTTCCCACTCGGTAAGAGTTCTACCTCATTCTCAAATTCTTTATATATCCCTGGCTTCATACCAAGAAATTGTGTAGAATCGGAGACTAAAAACACATTTTCCTCTCTCTTCGCCTTAGCTATAGTTTTCATCAAATACTTCGGCAAGTGAAACCCATCAGCTATCAACGAAAAGGACACTTTGTCATTACCGAGGGCGAACCAAATAGGGTTTTCGTGCCTATGTATTAAATTTGCAATCCCATTTCCTATATGAGTAAACATATTGATACCCCACTCGATTGCTTTCTCCAGAATATCTATCCCCGCTTGGTGATGGCCTATAGATAATATTACCCCCTCACTTAACAAATGCTTAGAAAAAGTTAAGTTTTTATCAACCTCTGGTGCAAGTGTCACATAAATAATCTTTCCCCTGCTCGCTTTTTTATATTTATGCCAGTCTTCCAGCGAAGGGCGTTTAACATATTCTTTGGGATGTGCACCCCGAGGGCCATCAACTGGGGATATCCAAGGACCCTCGAGATGAATACCCGGTATATGCTTAGATACCTCAGAATTAGAAATTATCGCAGAGGAGATCTTTTCACATATAACCCGAATTTTCTCAGATGGAGCAGTTACAACTGTAGGAATCCACTTAGCTACTCCTAAAGAAAAAAACTTCCTGGATAAATAAACCAACCTTTCTTCATCTAAGTTTTCATCTTGGATGCTTACGCCGAATCCACCGTTTACTTGAGCATCCAACATAAGAGGAGCAAATACTATTGTTTCTTCTTCACCAGAGCGATTTGGTTTATCCTTTTTAACCAAATCGACAACTACACCTCTATCCACAACTACACTGATTTCAGTTTTTTCATCTATTAACTTTCCTAAGAACCTAAATCTGGTCTTTTTCTTTTTCATTTGCCCAAATTCTTTAGCAATTCCTGATAGAAATAAGCATATACCTTGGTGCCTCGTTTCAATACGCTTAGATTCTGATGCTCATTAGGACCGTGAATACCATCATCCGGAAGAGAAAAACCTAACATTACTGTATCCATCTTGAGAATTTCTTTTATCCACGCCACTACTGGTACGCTTCCCCCTTCTCTCTTAAATACTGGCTTTCTACCAAATTCCCTTTCTAAGGCTTTCTCAGCTGATTTCATGTATACAGAATGAAGATTCATTACAGCTGGAGGAGCACTTGAATGGAGTGCCAACCTCCAAGAAATCTCTTTTGGACAATTTGATTCCAGAAAATTTCTAAATGAAACCTCTACATCCGAGGGGTCTTGATTCGGAACGAGTCTCATCGAAATTTTTGCCCTCGCTTCGGATGGCAAAACGGTTTTAGCTCCTTTGCCGGTAAACCCCCCTACAATCCCATTTACATCGAGTGTTGGTCTAATCCCAACCCGTTCAAGAGTGTTAAAACCCTCCTCACCATATAGTTCCGTTACTCCTGTGATATTTTTCCATTCATCTTCCGAGAAAGGAACCTGTGCAAGAAGTTCTTTCTCTTCGGAAGTTAGTGAAGTTACCTTGTCATAAAAACCTGGGAGAGTCACTTTACCCTTATCATCATGCATCTTAGCTATAAGCTCACAAAGGACATGAATAGGGTTGCGAATTGTCCCCCCATAGAGACCACTATGCAAATCTTTTTTGGGCCCTTTTAGCTCTAACTCAAAATATGCAAGTCCTCTGAGTCCATATGTAATAGAGGGAATATCAGGGGAATGGATACCCGCATCGCAATTCAAAGCGAAATCAGCAAATAACAAATCCTTATTATTCTCCAGAAAATCCCTAATGTTCGGCGAACCCACTTCTTCTTCCCCCTCAATTATATATTTTAATCTTATTGGCAATGATTCATTAGCAAGCCATGCCTCTGTAACAAAAATCTGGGCAAGGATCTGGCTCTTCATATCCGAGGCGCCACGAGCGTATATACAATCCCCTCTTATTTCTGGCTCAAATGGTTTTGAAATCCACTCAGATTCAGGGTCTACAGGCTGAACATCATAATGGCCATAAATCAAAATGGTTAACTCAGGATTAGGCGGTGAATACTCCGCAAATAAAATTGGGTATCCCCTTGTTTCGACAAACTCAACTCTCGAAAATTCTAACCTCTTAAATATATCCCCTAACCACAAAGCTGTTTTACGAACTTCTTCCTTGAATTCAGGAAGAGTTGAAATGGACGGGATTGAAAGAAATTCCTTTAACCTTTCTAAAAAAATATTCCAATTATTTTCCAAGTAACTTATGACCTTTTCCATAGGACCTCATCTTATATTTATATCTTATAAAAAGAAAAACTACGGCGCTTCGCCGTAGCTTTTCTTTAAAATACTAACTTAATTTTAAGAAATTAAGCAAGTTAACCCGAATTATAGATTACTAGCATCAACACCAGTAACTAACCAATTCCCATTCTCATTAGTGAACACTAATTCAACAGTGGTTGAGCCAAAATTCCCCGATACTTCAATAGGATACGCAGTTCCAGTAGAACCCTCTACCTTTATCTGCATCTTACTCAAGTCAATTTCAATTCCATCGAGGTAACCAACATCTGCCGCCTGCTGAAGGAATTCTTTTGCTCCCGCCTTATCTCCCCATTCATAATGCTCAAACTTCTCAGAGAATACTGTCATTGCAGTTTCAATATCCTTTGCCTTGAGCGATTGTACAAACTTGTTTACTTGAGAACTAATAGCCTCTTCCGGTGTAATTTTCTTACCAGTCTGACACCCTAAAGCAATCAGAGAGACTAAAATCAACACAGATACTAAAAATTTTACTCTTTTCATATTTACCTCCTTTCACAATAGAATTTACTGAGACTTAGTAGGATTGGGTGTTACCCTCTCTAAGTAAATACTAATATACCAATTTCCTATTTTCATGTCAAATTCAAATTAGTATAGGAACAATAATTCTCACTAACACAAATTATTTCTTAGCTTCAACTTCATTAATTAACCTATGAGTTACCGTTCTTACAAAAGGCACTACCTCTTCCAGAAACCACGGATTTCTCTTTAACCAGAGGTTATTTCGAAAAGACGGATGAGGGCATGGAAGATAAGGAGGGTAATACTCTCTCCACGAAAACACTGTATCTCTCAGGGATGACTTAATCCTTTCCCCTAAAAATATCTTTTGAGCGTATTCTCCCATTAGCAATATCAGCTTAAAATCAATAGTATATTCAAGTATTTTATCCCACCATAATTTCCGGCATTCTTGTCTTGGCGGTAAGTCTCCACCTCGCTCATTTCTGCCCGGGTAGCAAAAACCTGCTGGAATTATTGTGAAATACCTTGTATCATAAAACTGTTCTCTCGACACACCAAGCCACTGGCGGAGTTTGTCTCCACTTGGGTCGTTCCAAGGTAATTTCGTTTGATGAACTCTCAATCCAGGAGCTTGGCCCACTATCAAAATAGGGGCTTTTTCAACGCCTACTCTTAGAACGGGATTAGGACCTAATGGCAAAGTACCTCTACAATACTCACAATTTCTTATCGCCTCCACTAATTTAAGAAAAGATTTTGGAAACTCATTCATATCAGCTCTCTGAGAAAATTGCATCTATAAATGATTGGGCATTGAAAGGTTGTAAATCTTCTATACCTTCACCGACTCCTATCAGTTTTATAGGAATTCCAAACTCTTTTTGTATCGCTAAGACAATTCCCCCCTTAGCAGTGCCGTCTAACTTAGTCAAGACAATTCCTGTAACATTTAGGGCATCTGTAAATATCTTTGCTTGCTGAAGAGCATTTTGACCAGTAGTAGCATCCAAAACTAAAAGTGTTTCATGGGGCGCTTCAGGTAATCTTTTTTTTATGACCCTATAAACTTTTTTAAGCTCCTCCATTAAATTTATCTTTGTATGTAATCTGCCTGCGGTATCTATTATCACATTATCTGCCTTCCTTGCGATACCAGCATCTACAGCATCATAAGCAACTGCCGCCGGGTCTGAACCTTCCTTATGTTTTATTAATTCAGCACCACTTCTCTCGCTCCATATCTCAAGTTGCTCAATCGCCGCTGCCCTAAATGTATCCGCCGCCCCTAAAATTACTTTTTTCCCTTCTCTCACTAATAGTGCCGATATTTTCCCTGCGGTAGTAGTCTTACCAGTTCCATTTACTCCTACTATAAGACTCACCTGAGGAGGATTAGGCACCTCCCAAGCCACCGTAGAATCCTTAGAAGTTAAAATCTCATACATAATTCTCTTCAGTATAGGAAGCAATTTTTCTGCCTCTGTAATGCCTTCCTTTCTTACTTCTTCTTTCAGTCTACTTATTAAGAACATAGTAGTGTTCACACCTATATCAGCCTCTATAAGAATCTCCTCTAATGAATTGTAAACATCTTCACTTATCTTAGGATACAGAGAAAAAATACTTTTAATTCCTTCAGCCAGAGCATTTCTCGTTTTTACCAATCTCTGCTTTAAATTTGAAAAAAAAGTCATTTTGAACATAATCTTATCCTTCTTGCTTACATTCCAAATGGAGAAGTAAAGAGAAAAAATTCAAACTCCATATTTTTAGGAGAGATAAGAATTATGGTAGTTTGAAGGCATAAAACTCAAAGTTCGCATTACCTTTTTCATATCCTCCATAGCCTTCATACCTTCCATCTTCCCTCTTAGTAACAATCCCAGAAACTGCACCTCTAACATCTCCCCACTCACAGCTTGCCCTATCCCAAGAAGCAATTAATCTATGTTCTTGTTTCCGAGCAACTCCCCTAATTTGAGCACCGTTATCGAGAAGGGCTGAGAATAAATACTCATTATCAGTATATGATTTTAATATCGCCTTACCCACGGGGACAAAGTTATTGTCTGCATCGCTCACAGCTACCACATAAAGGCCTTCAATTTCATTGGAATTTATAGGATTTTTTATAGCAGAGTAGATTCTACTACTCGCAATCATTTGATTTTTCAAATCTTGTGTAAGTGAATTTAATTGTCTTCCTAAACTCCCCGTCCACATTCCTTCAGAAGAATATACTACTTCTGAAGCTCCTACAAGCCACAACATAATACGGTCCGCATTAAACCCCGCAATAACTACAATAATTGCACCCACCACAGTTATCACTCCGAGCATAATATTACGGGGACTGGGCAATTCTTCTCCTATTTTCAGTTCTTCCTCTGCCTGCATTCTAATTCTTTTCTGGTCGCGAAGGTTATTCCCACAGCTTTTACATATCAGAGTCCCCTCAGGATTCACAGTTCCACATTGTACACAAACAGCGTCAGCATCTATTCTATGAGATGGTGATACATTATAATCTTGTAGAGATTTTCTCATCTAACATACCCTGTAATTAACATTACGAAACATATATAATCTCATTCGGGTCTCATTTATAAATTATATTTTTGCATATAACTAATATTTTTATATTTTTGTCAGGTGTTTTTCAATATGGAAAGGATATTTTTTATGAAAAGAAATTTATACCTTTTGCCATTAATACTTCTTATGATTTTTAATAAAACCGAAGAAAGTAATGCGGAAGAAATGACCTATGCTGAAAAACTGGGTTGGAAAAAAGGAAGTAGAGTACTAATTTTTCATATTGATGATGTAGGATTATGTCACGGAGCGAATAAAGCAACTATAGAGGCTCTTACTAAAGGTATAGCCACTTCTTGTAGTATAATGATGCCCTGCGCCTGGGTGGATGAATTTGTAAAAGAGTGGAAGAAAAATTCCCATTGGGATGTTGGTCTACATCTAACACTTACATCAGAATGGCAAAACTACAGATGGGGACCCGTATCTGGTTTTCAACAAGTACCTGGATTGGTAGACAAAAGTGGATATATGTGGGGAAATGTAGTAGATGTAATAACAAGTGCCAAGCCAGAGGAAGTGGATAGAGAAATTAGAGCTCAACTTGCCTTAGCAGAAAAAATGGGGCTGATTCCTACTCACTTAGATAGTCACATGGGGACACTATTCGCTCATCCTGATTTCATTGAAAAATATATAAACTTAGGTATAGAGAGAAAGATTCCTGTCTTATTTCCAGGAGGACATATGCAATATTTATCCAGCGAATTACCCCTCCCCAAGGAAATGGTAAAAAAATATGCCGAAAAGATATGGGAAGGAGGACTACCATTAGTGGATGATGTTATAACATTCACCTATGACTGGAAAACAGAGGATAAATTTGAACTAATGAGAAAAACTCTAATTGAGATGCAACCAGGTATAACCGAGGTAATCCTTCACTGCGCAATTCCAACCGAAGAATTTCCACACTTCACTCAATCTGCAGCCACCAGAAAAGGCGACTATTTAATAGCAATAAATTCAGAATTTAAGCAATTCCTTAACGATAACAACTTTATCCTTACCAACTGGCGAGAATTAATGGAGAGAAGAAAAAGGGTAGAAGGAAATCATTAAACAAGATTTACTTGCTTTTTAAGTTCCTCTTTGAATTGGGGAAAAGATTCTTCGTAATTTCTCGGGAATCCAAAGAATATACTGGAGGAGCCCAGTACAAGAATATCTGCTCCCATCCGAATTAATTTAGCTCCATTAACCACATTAATATTTCCATCGACTTCAATCTTTACAGCCCCCCCCTCATGTTCAATTTTTCGAGAGAGTATCTGAACCCTTTCAAAAGTCTGTGGCAAAATTTTCTGTCCTGCATATCCCGGTTCTACTCCCATAATTAGGACACGGCTAACCGAGTCAAGCAGATACTCTAATTCGATAAGGGGCGTCATAGGATTTACCGCCACTCCAGATTTCATCCCAAGCTCATGTATTTGATTCAATATTCGGTGAGAATGAAGGCAAGATTCTAAATGTATAAAAATTCCGTCACACTTCAAATCTGCGAGCCTCTTTAAGTATCTACTCGGTTTTTCTATCATCAAATGAGCCCAGCAAGGAAGTTTTGTAACCTGCTTCGCGAGCTTAATAAAATCAAAACCAAGTGTGATATTGGGCACAAAACTGCCATCCATAATGTCGAAGTGCAACTCGTCAATGCCCACAGACTCCAAGGATTTAAACTCCCGCTCCAGATTACCTAAATCTAAACACATTACAGAAGCAGAGTACTTTACTTTCGAAATATCTTTGATGTGAGATATCATACCAATCTACTCTAAACTTTTCCTGATGGAATTTAGGAAAGACTTAACTTCATCTAAATATGGCATAGAAGGTTGGGCTCCAAATTTCATACAAGCAAGGGCTCCAGCAGAATTTGCAAAAAGTAAAACCTCCTCAAGAGAAGCCTTACCCCAGGCAAAGGCTAATCCCGCAGTGAAAGCATCACCCGCAGCAGTGGTATCGACTGGCTTTATCTTAAAACCAGGCACATACACTTCTTGAGTATCATCAGCGTAATAACAACCTTTTGCACCAAGCTTTAACACAACTGCTCTAACTCCTTTTTTCAAAAGAAAACCTGCACATCTCCTATAATCCTTTTTTGTAATAGGCTTAATACCCACTAAAAATTCTGTCTCCGTTTCATTAGGAGAGATTAAGTCAATATAAGGAAATACTTTGTCCGAAATATTCCGCGGAGGACCTGCATCTACAATTGTGACCAATCCATTTTTCTTAGCTAAGACCAATCCCACCTCCACTGTTTCAGGCAAGAGTTCAAGTTGAGTTAGATAAATGTCCTTACCTACAAAATGATTTTCATCCCTTACCATATCCTCTGGCAACAACCTATGGTTGGCGCCGGGAATCACAACTATACTATTTCTTCCCCCTTCGTCTACAAAGATGAGTGCGGTTCCAGAGGTCTCCCCCCTAACCATTCTTACCGCACTCGTCAAAATACCTTCTCGTTTAAAGTTATTCTTCATTAACCTTCCATAATAGTCCCCTCCTACAGCCGAGATGAATTCTACACGAGCACCAATTCGAGCTAATGCAACTGCTTGATTTGCACCTTTTCCCCCAAATACAATTGATAGAGAGTTCCCTCTAAGAGATTCTCCCTCTGTAGGTAGTCTGGGTACTTTAGCTACTATGTCAGTATTTGCACTACCTACCACCAAAACATTTGGAGGCACCCGTCTTAAAGTATTGACCCATTCAAACATTCAAACCAACCTTTTTATTCTTTTTCTTCTAATTTCCAAGCTTTTACAAAATTACGAAAAGAACGGTCATAAGTTCTTTCCGCTTCTGTAGGAAAACAACAACCTGGAAGCTGATGCTTCTTTAAATGATATTGTAAACATTCACAACATAAGCCATGACGAGGACAGCCTGGATAACTACAAGTGCAAAAAGATTTATTTCTCTCTTCATTCTTACAGACCTGTGACATAACATAATCTCCTATCGCTAAGTTTTTTCAGTTCTATCTATATATTGTTTTCTATAGTATTCCCTAAATTCTCCTTCTTTTATTTTCTTCCACCACCATTCGTTCTCCTTATACCATTTAACAGTTCTCTCTATCCCTTCTTCCCAAGATACTAAGGGGTTCCATCCCAATTTTCTAATCTTATCAGAATTCATAGAGTAGCGTTTATCATGCCCAGGTCTATCAGGAACCCATTGGATTAAAGATTCGTCCTTACCAGTCAATTCCAAAACTTTTTTTGTAACCTCAATATTCTGTTTTTCAAAACCGGCAGATATGTTATAAATATGCCCAGGTTCTCCTTCCCTCATAATCAAATCTATTGCTTTGCAGTGGTCGTCAACATATAGCCAATCTCTGATATTGTGCTCTCCACCCTTATAAAGTGGTAAAGGTTTATTCTCCAGTGCATTTGTAATGAAAAGTGGCAAAACTTTTTCCGGATACTGATAAGGTCCATAAGTGTTACATCCACGAGTAATAACCACAGGGAGGTGAAAAGAGTAGTAGAAAGCTAAACCCATTAATTCACCGGCACATTTTGAAACACTGTATGGATTTCTCGGATTAACCGGGTCAGTCTCAACTGCAGAGCCTTCATCCCTACTACCATATACCTCATCAGTAGAAATTAGCACTATCTTCTTAATGTTCTTCTTCTCCTTCCCAATAGATAAAAGTTGATATACACCTTCTATGTTAGTTCTAAGGAAATCCACCGCACCTCTCATAAGGCTTCTATCTACATGGGTCTCTGCAGCAAAGTTCACTACATAGTCACATCCTTCTAAGGCTTTAGCCACTACTTCATAATCACAAATATCTCCATGGATAAAAGTATGCCTTTCTTCATCTATGCCTTTCAGATTATCGAGATTCCCTGCATAGGTTAGTTTATCAAGATTTACTATGTACACATCTTTATACCAATTGAGCATGTTCCGAACAAACGCAGAACCGATAAAACCTGCACCTCCAGTTACAAGTATCTTCTCCATCTTCTCAACGAGTCCTCCTTGAGATGTAATCCCTAAGAGCCTCACTCCAACTTCTTATTTGGCGACCTAATATATTACTAAGCTTAGAGTTATCAAGCACAGAATAAGCAGGTCTCTTAGCTGGTAAGGAAAACTTTGTCCTTGAACAAGGCTCAATTGGGATTTCTATTTTCAACAGAGAGAACGCCTCTTTGATCAAACTATAACGAGAACATTCTCCACTATTAACTGCATGATACACACCATAAGCTTGAGTCTTAACAATCTCTTTCGTAATTTGGGCAAGGTCAAATGCATAAGTAGGCGAGCCTATTTCGTCCTCTGAGACCTCCACCTTTTCCCTTGTCTGAACTAAAGAGATCATTTTCTCAATAAAATTATTACCACCGAAGCCATATAGCCACGCCGTTCTCAATATATAGTGCTTAGGATTTGCAACTTTTGTTGCTCGCTCTCCTGCCAACTTAGTCTGACCATACACATTTAAGGGGTTTGGAACATCACTCTCTTTGTATGGTCTCCTCTGCATACCGTCAAAGATGTAGTCAGTGCTGTAATACACCACTGGAGCTTTCCACTGATTTGCTAAATCAGCAATTAACCTTGCCCCTACTTCATTAACCAAAAACGCTTGGTCTATTTCCTCTTCAGCCTTGTCCACATTAGTATAGGCGGCGGAGTTGATCACAAGGTCAGGAGCCTCTTTACCTAACAATGAATAAACCATCGAAGGATTGGTAATATCAAACTCAGGTAAATCAAAACCTTCAACCTGGTATTCACCTTGAAATACTTCGACTAACTCTCTACCCAATTGTCCCTTGCTACCAAAGATATACACTAACATATTCAAATCCTTGAGAAATTATAAAGGTTTGTTTAACTCCTTATCTATATTTAATTCCATCCTCTCTCTCACCTTTTTAAACTCTAAAATTACCATCTTAGTCTTATTTACCGTAGAAGGGTCTATCTCATATAAAAGCTCACACTGCTTAAGTGCTTGGTCAAACTCTCCAAGCTCGGTCAAAACTTGAATGTAAAAGAACCTTGCGGGATACACATCTGGATTTGCCTTTATAAAACTTTGTAAATCCTCCGCCAATTCTCTCAACCTTTCATTCTCGTAGGCAGTCCTAAATCTCTTAATCTCTGGAAATATTGGTTTTATTAAACCATTCCTCTCTATATATTCTCCCAGTATAGAAAACAGAGGTGGAAACGGCAATAGTATGTACAGAAGCCAAAACTTTTCAACACTCCCAAGAAGCGTTCTTATGATAATCAATACAGTAATCACACAGAATAGTATAAAACTCACCGCTAAACCTATGACTAAAGTCTTTCTATATGGTTTTGAACGATACCACGCCGGACAAATTTTCAGAGGAGTAGCATCCGAAGTCGCAAGATACTTTTTTATAGTCGATATCTGACTGATTAAATCTTCCAATTGTTGCTTAAGATTAGGTTTTACCCAAAAAGAAAATTTCTCCGTCCTAATTCCATGTGTAAAAGAAAATCTAATAGCAGGTCTATTGGGGAGAAACAATAGTATTCCCCTGATTCCAACTATTAGTGATAATCCAAATAGAAGAGAGAGAGGGATTATCCAGATTAGGTCGTCCTTTACAAACAGAGATCTATAAGGACGCCATAGACTCAAAGGTAAAAATATCAAAAAAGCAACCATCAACCCTAATATCCCCTCCCAAAGTCGGCGAATATCTCTCCTTTCAAACTTTGTTATCTCTAAAATTTCTACAGGTACATAATAGAGTATCCTGGAGATCCATGTATCTTTCTTGATCAAAAGAATACTTCCCTTAAGTTGAAAGTAAAAATTTCCAGGCAAATTAACCCTTTTGAAATTTATTCTGTCCATTTCCATCTATACTACTTCCTAAGAAATACTTTCCAAAACCCATGTGTTTAAATTATATTACTTTAAACGAATTATTTTATATCTGGAAGGGAACCCTTGTGCAGATGAATAAATTTAAGGTTCTAATCAAAATAGTATTTACCTTATCATTCATAGGCATATTTACAGTACCAATTATTACACTCACCTCTTGCTACAGAGGATACCAATGTATCTATGTAGATGGTGAAAAGAGATATTATAGAATCCATATTCCGGAAAATATCTCTTTAAATGAAAAAGTCCCGCTACTACTTGCACTACACCAGTTCAGTGACACAGCAAGGGGAATGGAAAAACTCACCAAGTTTAATGAACTTGCAGATAAGGAAAAATTTATCGTTGTGTACCCCCAAGGCAGGTGGAGAATTTGGAGAACCGACCCACTTCCAAATAAGGACACAAGATTTTTAGATGTATTAATTAATCAGCTCTGCGATAAACACCCTATAGACACTAACAGAATATTTGCTACCGGTGCATCTGCAGGAGGGATGATGATACAAGCTTATGCATGTTATTCTTCTAATCTATCAGGAATCGCCCCCGTAATGGGAAGTATGATAAAAAAATATGGAGAAGAAAGAACTCCCGCTAAAAAGATCCCTGTGCTGATTATTCACGGTACATCAGACCCAATAGTACCATATTACGGAGGTGAAACAGATTCCGCACCAGGAAGAACAAACAACTTCATGTCTGCAGAAGAAAACATAAAGTGGTGGGCGGAAAAATATAACTGTTTATCACCTCCCGATAATAAAATGCTTCCAGATTCAAATATTAACGACGAATTTTACTCCGAACTTATTTACTATCCCTGCGAGCCAGGAGTAGCATTAATAAAAATAAATGGAGGGGGCCATACTTGGGCGGGAAACAAAAACTATTATCCTCGATTTATAGTAGGACCCACTGCTCCAGAGCCTAACATATCCTCACTAATTTGGAAATTTTTCAATACAGGAAATATATTAGAATAATTTTACTCTTAGCATTACTCTCTCGAATAATTACTACTCCCTCCCGATTACCAAAATATTAGATTATAAAAATCAATAATAGATATTCTATCTGAATTATGATAGGAAGTCTTTTTAATAGTTTTTCAACAAAATACTTAAAAATACATCGACAACGAAAGATAGACATCAAAAGGGTTAGCTGACGATGTGAAGACATAACAGTAGTAGCAATGCTACAATAACCCTAAATCAAACCACAATGTTTTGCAACATCTATTCCATTCTTAGAAATAAAATTTCATAACTTAAGATACATATATTAAAAATTTAGATTAGCTGAATTCCCACGCTTAAGGTCCATACTTATCAGAACTAAAATAAAGAGAAAAACTATAGCTAATAGAAACCTTTAAGAAGGAGAAAAAGGTCAAATAAGTAGGGATTATATACTATTGGAAAAGAGTTTGTTAGATAATATTATCTTAATAGTTAAGTACTTAAGAATTTACATAAGTATAGTAGTAGGCTTAATAACTTTATCACATTTCATGTGAATCTAACGGTTTAAAGCAAGATATTAGGTTTATGCTATATTACTGGTAGACATATAAATATTTCTCCTAACATTGGATAAGTCCAAGGATATTTGTATAAACCTGAAGATTGAAGGGTAAAATGATAGTGTCAGATTCTAAATGAATAAGGAGCCTTCTTCATACTACAGAAAAATCGGTAATACAAGTGTTTTTATAGAACAGGTATGTGTGTATTACTTATTCGAGAACCGTAAATGAAATTTAACAAATGCTTAAAATCTAAAATAACGATCCAAAATAATGAAAAAACACTTGTCTAACTCTCTAAAGCTATGTAAGCGAACTCAAATACCAGAAATGCAATCAACAGGAAAATAAAATAATTATGAAATATGAAATATAACACAAGGACTTAACCTATGGAAGGCTTAAATATAAAAGGGATTATTTGCGCAATTTTAACTCCTTTTACCAAAAATGGCAAGGAGATTGACCACCACAAACTAAAAAACCTGACTGAATTCCTAATTAATAAAGGCGTGCATGGATTATTCGTAGGTGGAACTACTGGCGAAGGTCTGGTAATGTCGATCGAAGAAAGAAAAGAACTGCTTGAAAGCGTTGTCAAGTTAGTAGATAAAAGATGTATGGTCATAGCACACACAGGGACTTTTAATTTGACATCTACTATTGAACTTACCGCTCACGCAGTAGAACAAAAAGCTTCTGGAGCTGGCATAGTAACGCCTGGATACTATTACTATGATGAAGAAGCTCTTTACAGGTACTACTCCACTATCGCTAAGGAGTTTCCAAGATTTCCGATACTCTTATACAATATTCCATCCTGTGCCCGAAACTTCTTATCAAACGGACTCATTTTAAAATTGGCGAAAAAATACCCAAATATCGTAGGTATTAAGGATAGCACGGGAAACATGGTAAACCTCTCTGAGCTCTTAGGGAGTAAACCAGTTGGCTTCGTTGTAATAAATGGTGTGGATGAGTACGGATACCAAGCATTCCTTGCAGGAGTTCAAGGTGCAGTATCAGGCACTGCTAATGTGGCTCCTGAGCTATATTTAGGAGTATATGATAATTGTATGAAGAGAAGGCTTCCTGAAGCTTGGATATTTCAAACACAATTGACAAAACTTTGTCAGACATTGCAATACGGTAAAAACTTAGGCATGTTTAAGTATGCTCTAAAATTGAGAGGAATAGATGTGGGTTATGTCCGTCCACCACATCGAGAACCAACACCTTTAGAGAAAAAGGAAATCGAAAACAATTTAAGAAAACTCAATTTAATATAAGCTTCTTATCGCATTCAGCTACCGTACATTCTCATTTTTCAACCGTCTATCTTCTTCAAATTTTCTTCATCTTTTAGTGATTCTATGAAGTGAAGAATAACGACGCCCATTCCAACCAACATTATCACAAGAAATAACACAAGGAAGGTATATTCTGAAGGCAACAGCGAAGTTATATAAGCGAGAAATCCCATACAAATCGAAAAATAATATAGAGAAAAAACTGCTTGGCGCTGAGTTAAACCTAATTTCAAAAGGCGATGATGAAGATGGTCCTTATCTGGGAGGAAAAAGCCTCCTCTAACCGCCCTTTTCATCCTCCTAATAAAGCTTAAAAATGTATCTAAAATAGGCACCGCAAGCACCACCATTGGCACGGTAAGAGCAACCATAGTAATCCCTTTCCTCCGTTCAACGAGCGTGGCACAACCGAGGACAAAACCTAAAAATAAGGCTCCAGTGTCTCCCATAAAAACTGATGCGGGATGGGAATTATAAATTAGAAATGCCAAAGAACAGCCCAACAACATGCTCATAACTATACAGGTGAAAGTTTGACCGTTTCTGAAGGCGATTGCAAATATAGTAGCGGAGCAAATGGCTACTTGTCCTGCTGCTAATCCATCTAAACCATCAGAAAAATTAATTGCGTTCATTACGCCTACAATCCATAGGGGAGTAATTAACAGAGCAAGCCATCCTAAATTCCAAGTTCCCCCCAAAGGATGTGCCACAGCAGTAGTTCTAAAACCCCAGTAATACAAAAGAAGTCCTAACAAAATCTCCACAATTAATTTCTTACTCGCAGGTATAGAAATCAGGTCATCAAGTAGACCCAACAGCACTAATATAGTCCCCACAATGCTCATAAGAAATAACCGATGATCCCACAACTGGGGATGAAACCGCTGAATATACAAACAAGCCACCAAATAGGCAAAATAAAAGGCGAGTCCTCCAAGATAAGGTATGGGCTTCTTGTGAATCTTCCTTTTCATATCAGGCATATCAACAACTCCAAGTCTGAGAGCTAATAATCTGAAGACCGGCACCAAGACAGCCGTTATCAAGAAGGTTACAATGAAGACAAACAAATAGTGAGTTATCCCAATATTTGTCACCTTTCTACCACTCCTTTAAGTATACCTACGATAGCCACTGGAATTTTGCGCTTTCCTGGTTCATATTTAGCCCAATTCTGAATAGCAGAGCCCTCACTTGCTCCCTTCACACCGATGCCAGCAAAAGCATAAGAATAACCAAAAAATTTTTTGTCCCATCCTTCATAGGTTCTTCTTGCGAACCCAAATTTAATGAGCGATTCTTCAAGAGTGGGAGTCATATTTTCGGATGCCTCATCTGAAACGGCAAAAATACCTATATGCCTCTCTGGAATCTCATCTAAAAATTGTGCCATTCTTATAGCTTCATTTTTGCTCTCCCAAACATCAAATCTATCCGACCGAATCACCCTATGTGGCGACAAGGTCATAATTACAACATAAAAACCTCGTCGGCTACCTCCATAGTTTCGTCCCTGATACCAAATCTGCGCTCCGCTACCATCTGAACTACCTTCACTTAATACAAGAATGTCTCCATCAAATGATACCCCAGTATTACCTATATTTGAACCAAAACATATTTCGCCACCAGAAAGAATAAGTAGGTCAAGAATCTCGGATTCACTAATTCCAAACTCTGCAAAACATTTCCAGGGATTAGCAATTAGATTCTTCCATACAGAGCGAACTATTTGTATCTGGTTTTTATCTAAATTATATGATGATTTCAATTTTCCCCTGATGCTGTCCAATATAAATTTATCCTTACCCATCTCTGCCGAACCACAGGTATCTAATAACCTGTAAATTTCCTTTCGCAATTCGAGCCTTTCTTCATTGCCCCCCCCCTTTGTATATTTAGTAACCCTATGCAACAATTCAAACACTTCAGGCTCAGGAGGTCTAAATGTTTGAATTACTTCCCTGATTTCCTTCTCAGCTACTTCATATCTTCCCGAATCTAAATTTCTTTTAATCCTATACAAGTAATTCTGGGGGTCTTTAATTTTATGATATTCTGAGAGAATGGTGAAAGAGTAATAATATATGCCAAACCCAATCAACACTATACTATAAAGGACTAATAGCGTTACCTTATCACTTCTTTCCATTTGAATACAGCCTTCCTGATACATAACCTACTACAAAACCAGTTTGTAATACAAGCGAGTCTAAGTAGTAATATAATTGTGTGTCGCCGATAAATCCGAGTTTGTAGCCTCGAGATACTTAAAGTTAATATTATTATCATCAAAAGGATTATCAGAAGTATGGCTATATTTAGGCAACCAATAATCTTAATTATCTTGTCACTACTATTCCTAATTATAGGTGTTTCACCGAAAGGAGAAGAAGTTAAACTTTCCGAGGCTCAAGAGCAAACCGAGGATATACTAATTATTCCCACCCAGCCAAACTCTTCATCAGCTGAGGCCACAGAAGAACTTAATTTACAAAAAGAGATTTCCGTTGACCTCATCGACCTCGAAGCATTGAGAAAAGCTGGCGAGAAGAAAAGAGGTGTAGATAAAGTGATGAGAATGTCTCTTAAAGAGTGTATCGAGCTTGCCTTGAAGCAGAACCCGGATATACTTGTAAGTGGGTTAGAACCAATAAAGTCTCAAGCAGACCAACTCACAGCAAAAGGGATGTTCGACCCCCTTTTTCAAACTTCTCTCCAATATAGTTACGCCTCGATTTATGCGAGCCAAGAAATCCGGGCCTACGCAGGTGTTACCTCTCTCGAAACGAAGAGAACTGACTTAACTTCTTCAATTGGCGGAAAACTTAAGTTAGGGACTCAATACGCACTAACATTCAATACCGAGTGGCAAGCAACTACATTTTCAGACTTGAAGGGAGAATATGGTGGTAAGCTACTCTTTACACTTACTCAACCCCTATTAAGGGGCTTTGGAATAAAAGTAAATACCGCAAAAATTAAGATGGCGGAAAAGGCTGAAAAACTCGCTTATGCACAATTAAAAATGACCATGATGAACACCATAGCAGAAGTCATAAAGGCTTACTGGGATTTGGTAGGAGCCATTGAGAATGTAAAGGTCAGAGAGGAAGCGCTCGCAAATGCAGAGCGTCTACTTGAAATTAGTGAGAAGCGAAGAGAAATAGGGACTGCAGCGGACATAGAAGTATTACAAGCAAAAGCGGGCGTGGCAACTCGCCAAAGCGAACTGTTAGCAGCTCGGGCACAAATGGAAAGTGCCTCCGATATTCTCAAAAATTTACTTTTTATTAGAGATGGTGAATTATTTTCCAAAGTTCTTATAGTTCCCACGGACCGACCTAGAACCTTCGACGAAGAAAAACTCGATGTAGAAAATTTAGGTCCTAATGTGGACGAATGTGTAAAAAGTGCACTCGAGAATAGACCTGAAATTGAAATCGCGAAACTACAAATCGAAACTGCAGACCTCAAACTACTCGAAACAAGAAATGAGATACTTCCCCAGTTAGACCTGATTGCCACTTACGGCCAAGGAGGAAGAGACCCGGAGTTGAGCAAAGTTTTCTATGGAATACGAGATGACCAAGAAACATATTACAGTTACGGAATCAAAGCCACAATCCCAATTGGAAACAGAGCAGGAAGAGGAGCATATCAACGAGCTAAATTGACTAAGAGAGAAATGGAGGAGAGGATGAAAAAGATTGAGCAAGCTGTCATGATGAGCGTCCATTTAGCAGTGAGAAACATTGAAACTAATCGGGTGCTTGTGGAAAGTAATAGACAGGCGAGGAAACTACAAGAAGCGAATGTAGTAGCGGAAGAAAAAAGGTTGAAACTCGGTGTTAGCACAAGCTGGAGAGTTTTACAAGTCCAAACAGATTATACTCTTGCAAAAACGATGGAACTCCAAGCAAGAATTGCCTACGAGAAAGCCCTCATAGATTTGTATCTTGCTCAAGGGACTCTCCTTGAAAACTTAGATATCGAAATATCACTTCCTGAAGTAGAACCTACTCCTACCTTTGGGCAAAGCATAAACCCACGCTGGGAATAGACTAAAATCCACACCCCTAATAGAAAAATTCGTATTTATATATTCAACAGACTAAATCACATCGAGACCTTTTTTTATACTTTTTGTAAATCTTTATAACCCCTATCAGCGAAATAAGTGATAACAAGGATATAAGGGTTAACTGAGTTGATATTGGTACTCCCTTAGAATACTTCAAAAACACTTTTTCAGACTGAACAGTTTCTTGCTCATCTGATATTTCTACCCAATAGTAACCTTCATCTTCAGGAGACATACTGTCAATTACCAACTCTGAGGTATCTACACCTAAATTCAATCCGTCCTTTATCCACTGATAAGTTATAGGAGGAATACCTCCTTTTACTCTCACTCTTAATACATAGGCATCTCCATCGGTTACAATCGCACCTATCGGCTGTTCTTCTATTTCCATTCGAGGAAACACTCCTAAGTACATTTTGTTAGTAGAGACTTTCTCCTCTCTGGAGTCGCTAACTACACAATAGTACTCACCTCTATCTGTCGATAAAATTTCATCCTTTGTCCAAACATTTGAGTCAGGACCTACAGGAAGACCATCCTTATACCATTGGAAATGCACATCTCCCTCACCGCCAACATAACTAAAGTTTAGAATGAATTGATCTCCAAG
Source organism: Candidatus Hydrogenedentota bacterium (assembly GCA_026415215.1). Lineage (GTDB taxonomy): Bacteria > Hydrogenedentota > Hydrogenedentia > Hydrogenedentales > Hydrogenedentaceae > Hydrogenedens. Next base: position 51,531 of record JAOAHN010000058.1, on the reverse strand, counting down.
ATATACATTTCGATTATAAAGGTTTGCAGTAATTTTAATCCTATTGGTTATCGTCTTGCCTTTGGGTTCGACTAAAGAATTCCCTGCAAGGTCCGCTCCGCTTACTACACTAACACTAATATCTTCTCCTTGCAATAAACTGCCCTCATTCCATATAAGGAGATAGTTCCCATCTACTACTTTCTGCACCGAATCAGGATTTGTGCTCAAACTACCTTTACCAGGTCCAGATATACAATACCTCCCTTGAAAGCTCATATAAGCCTCCATAGGTTCAGAAAATATAACTCGGATTTTTCTACCATCTACTATTCTCACATCAACTACATAAGGAGGCACACCCACACTTGAACAATAAACTGTATTCCAATCGGGGTCTATTAAATTGCCATATATGTCACGGACATTCTGAACCTCAATCTGCACTAATGAGCCTCCTTTCATTTCTCCTTCATCCCACTGCAATATATATGTCCTCGGCTCAGCATCTACTATTACCCTTGAGGGCCTTATTGAAAGTGTGCCCTTGCCAGATGCTCCCGGAGGATTCCCAAGAGTATAGTTACCCACAAAAAGCGCCGATGAACCCATGTCTTTGCTATATTTTATTTTCAATGTTCGTTCGTTAACAGCAGATAGAGAAATTGCTTTCGGTAAAATGACATCAAAAACATCCGAAGCTGTATTAAACTGTGTATCAATTGGATTCCCAGCTAAATCTTGTACATTATCCACACGAACAGTCACTTCTTCACCTTCGGATATACTAAGCCCTGTAGTCCACGAGATCGTATAGACAGGGGGATTATTAGATAATTTCTCTACATTTGTGGGGGAATTACCCGGTGGATTTGTTTTCCACCAACGGTAATTATTTGGATTGAGTGCACTAACTAAACCCGATTCTTGAAGCGCTTCGGAAAAAACAACATTTATCCGTCGTGGTCCCACTACTTCTATAGAGGCTAACATTGGTGGGACTCCACCTACACCTCCCCCAATATGAGTTTTACTGTTCGGCATACCTATGGGATTCCCTTGAGCATCATACACCCCTGTTACCGTAATAGTTACATCCCCACCGTTCTTCATTTCCCCTGAGTTCCAATTCAATCGCACTTTCTTATTACTAATCACTGTAACCATGTGCGGATTTTGTAACAAAGTACCCCTTCCCTCACCGGAGATTGAATAATTTCCTACTTCCCCTAACTCATCCATTCGCATTGGCTCAGAAAATTCAACCTCTATTTCCAGCGGTTGCGTAACCCGCACCGAGCTTACATATGCGGGGGTCGCATCAATAACATGAACCAAAAATGTCTTGTCATAATGTAAACCCATCATGTCAGTAGCCCAAACCTGAACCGTAACATAAGGAAACTCACTCCCATTTAGGGCGTTCGGAAAGTCCACTACCAATTGATTACCATCCAACCGAAACGCTCCATTACCATTTTGCACCAAGTTTAAAGTATGCGGTTCCCCCGGATCAGGGTCAATTACAGTAAATACCGCTACGATAGTCCCTTCTAACACATTGTCATAAACCTCTATTTCTTCGGGAACAGATAAAATATCGGTGGGCCGGAAAAATGCCTCATCACCCCCAATATCGGGCGAGGCATAAGATGGTGGTAAAGGTCTACTCTGGCCCTCAAAATCTCTATTAGTAGGATCGGATATTCCAGACCTACCTAACGCACCACTACCTGTCTGAAGTTTTCCAACCTCATCCAGCTTCGGGTCAGCATAAACTATAATTTGCTCATTCGGTGCTACCGGAAAACTCCCCCTCCCATCCATACTATTCCTATTCCATGCCAAGTTTTTCCACTCATAACCCGTTTCCCAAACAGGAGTAAGATTGGAAGCATTGGGAGCATCAAAAATTGTCCCAGCAGAATACAAAGTATCGCCCGCCCGACCGTGGACAAGCCAATTAGTAACGGGACTCCCCAAAGGCGAAGTCAGTGTCACATGACGCAGACGAATCGTAGCATAAGCAGAAGGAGAGAGCGTATCATTGAAGCCCCGAGTATCAATATACGACTGAACTCCCCCTCCGTAAAATATAGTATTAGTTATAATCAATGATGGAGCATAATTCCCTCCCGTCGCACCTGAACGATATGTCCCTGCTCCGAACCCCCACCAGCATGAATCCATCTCCACTACTACAGATCCTGTTAATTCTCCACCGAGAGAAACTACTCCATACCCTACATAGGGCCTAATAGTTCCTTTAGCTCTATAGAATCTCATTGTGCCCCGGAGGATCCGAGCATAAACTCCGGTGTTAGCTGTCATACCATCCATATCCACCCAATATACCGGAGATGGAACTATGTCGTCAGAAGTATCAAACCAATTGTTGCCTGGTTCTAAACCCAATATCTCAACTCGGGCTCCACTTTGTTGAAAATTGAAAGCCCGTTCACCACAGGGTCCCGTAAACACTGGCTTGTATAAACGGTATATATTACCCGTAACATGAGTATCCTCACCCAATTTATCAAACAGATTCGCACTCCCACTGCGGAAAGAACAGTTGTAGAACACAACTTGGGAACCACCATCACTTGCTGTAGGGCTGTCTGCTCGCACAGCTACCGCACTGTTGGAATAACTACTCCCCCCCTCCGGTGCAAATATACACTGATCCAATGTCATCCGAACAACATTCTTCAATGCCAATCGAGTTCCTCTTCCCTTCGCATAACTAAAATCCACATACCGTAATGACGCCTCCAGTACACCCATACCACTCATCGGACCAATTACCATCACCGGTAGGGTCTGATCTACCTCATCCCCACCTAAAAAACGAACCATATAAAACTGATGCTTCTGATTAGGAACATTCTGCAAATACACATAACTTCCATCAGGCGCACCCGGCACCACCGACGGCTCCCATACCCGTTCTTTCTTTATAAAATTCACTTTCTCTACCACCACAACCCCATTCCCATTTACTGAAGTAGTCAAAATCGGAGAAGAATAAGATGAATACAAAGCAATTCGGTTATATACCCCCTCATCATAGCCTACTATCCTCAATATCTTACCCGTAGTCGAACTATTCGTAAATACAGGATGATCCCCATCAGGCCGTATCTCCGGTCGAATTCCAGTATCCGCTACTACTTCAATATGCCCACTATCCCCTAAAACTAATTCCGGTACCAGAAAATACACACCATCCATCTGTGAAGGACCGCCCCATTCAATCCGTATCGTATGATTACCCGGATTCACCTGAGTGGCATGCAACCACGCATCACTTATTTGTTCAAACCCCCATTCATTCGGATTACCAGTAGCACCATTAGGAGCACCCTCATAAATCCTGTATAGATCTGCGGAGGAGTTAAAAAACAAAAAACTAAAGTATAAAAAGAGAAATATGCACACCTTTCCTCTTATATAATCTTTAATCATTATTGCTCTCCCAAGAGTTTTTGTTTTATTATAGACTCACAAAAATATAATACTACAAAAACACTAATTTTGCACAGTGTTTTTATTGTTTATACGCGTGAAAAACGGATATAAAGGGAGTATAAAATGTTATTAAAATCCCCATTAGTTGGAAATCCCACTTTTACCTCTCCACTTTCTATTAGAGAGTCCTCATTTGTCGAGGATAACATATATATTCCCTTCAACATAGAAGCTAAAGAAGGAAGACTAACCACCATAGAAGATAACCTATTTTTTGAAAAGGCTGGACCAAGAAAACTCATATATTTTGAACCTAATAAATGTGCGGTAGGGATAGTTACTTGTGGGGGGATATGCCCAGGACTAAACAATGTCATTCGCTCTCTTGTAGTAGAACTTTGGTTTAACTATGGAATCAGAAGAATCTTAGGCTTCCGTTACGGGTTTGCTGGAATCAACCCGGAAAATCAAATTCCTACCACCGAGCTGGACCCTGAAGTTGTAGATGAGATTCACGACGAAGGTGGAACTATTTTAGGTACCTCAAGAGGTCCTCAAGACCCCCAAAAAATAGTTGATTATTTAAAACAGCTCGGTGTAAACATCCTCTTCTGTATAGGTGGAGATGGGACACATAGAGGTGCCTATGAGATATACAAAGAAACAAGAAAGCGAAATATACCAATCTCTATCATTGGAATCCCCAAGACAATAGATAATGATATACTTTACATCTCTCGCTCTTTTGGATTTAACACCGCCGTAGAAGAAGCGAGAAAAGTCTTAATCAGTGCCCATATTGAAGCCAAATCTGTAAGATACGGCTTAGGTCTGGTAAAACTAATGGGAAGAGACTCCGGATTCGTTGCTTGCTATTCTGCTCTTGCAAGTCAATTAGCAAATTTTGTAATAATTCCCGAAGTTCCAGTTATACTAAATGGAGAAAATGGATTCTTGAAATGGCTCGAAAATAGGCTTCTAACCAGAGAACATGCATTAGTTATAGTAGCTGAAGGTGCGGGTGCTAACTGGTTTAATGAAAAAGATATGAAAAAAGATGCTTCAGGGAATACTATCCATCCAGATCCAGGAAAATTCTTGAAAGATATAATACTAAACTACTTCGAGAATAAGAATATTCATATACAAATGAAGTACTTTGACCCAAGTTACATTATTAGGAGCGTACCTGCAAACGCCGATGACGCTATATTTTGTGATTCTTTAGCCAGAAACGCAGTGCATGCAGGGTTTTCAGGTAAAACAGGAATTACCATAGGGTTTATAAACAATGAATTTGTTCATATCCCTATGGATATGGTAATAAAAGGGAGAAAGCAAGTTGATCCTACTGGCGAGTTATGGAGATCTGTCTTAGCATCCACAGGACAACCGGAATATATTTCAAGCCCGTTATGAATGATAACTATGCAGATTGTGGAGTAAATTATGAAGGAATACTATGAACAACTAATTAAACCATGGTGGTCTCCCCCCGCCTGGGTGTTTGGGCCCGCATGGACCTTTCTTTATACACTAATATTCATTACTTATGGGTTTACATTTTATTATGTAATAAGAAAAAAAATCCCAATGCATATAGGCTTTGTGTTAATACTAAATCTCATATTCAATTTCTCATTTACACCAGTTCAATTTGGACTCAAAAATAACTTATTAGCAACTATAGACGCAGTCCTTTTGTTAATTACCATAATATTATCGATAGTATGGCTATACCCACATAGTAAAACACTATCGCTACTACAATTACCCTACTTGATTTGGGTAAGTTTTGCCACAGTGCTTCAATCCTCGATTACATACCTTAACTGGAGTAGGTGAAAAATGTTTAACAAGGAATTTTCATCTGATTTCAATTCCTGGCGAAAAACATTTTATTTATCCCTATTTATGTCTTTCTTATGTGTAACTTTGTTCCAGGGTACTCGAGGATTGTACGAAACAACAGAAGGAAGATATGCCTTATGTGCTCGAGAAACCCTCAAATCGGGTAATTTATTAGAACCTATCATTCATGGAGAACACCATTGGACAAAACCACCTCTTACCTACATTGCGATAGCAGGCGGATTAGCAATATTCGGGGATGATAGCACTTGGGGAGCAAGATTTTACCTCATACCTGCATTCCTTTTTACAGTATTGTTCGTATTTCTCCTTACAAAGGAATTATGGGACTTTAATACAGGAGTATTAGCTTCTTTGATTTATGGGACTTCACCTTTTTTAGTAGGAGGAGCTAATGCAATCTCCACTGACACACTTCTTGTACTATGGCACTCCATCACATACTATTCATTCTGGAAAGCATATAAATATAAAAAGAAGCACTATGTATACATATTTTGGTTAGGATTAGGTCTGGGATGTTTTACTAAAGGTCCTATGGGACTCATACCGCTATTAGGAATAGTTCCATTTTGTATGTGGAGATGGATAAAACACAAAGAAAGTTTATGGCATTTCATTTCACCTGTAGGAATATTCATATACATAGTAATAGGATTGGGATGGTATTTTTATGAAAATTGGAAATATCCCGGTTTATTGAAATACTGGCTACTACATGAGACTTTTGGAAGGCTTGCCCAAGGGGAATTTGATAGGAATCCCGAATGGTACAAGATATTTCCCGTGTATGTAGCCCCAATTCTTTTAGGAACAGGCTTATGGATCTTTCTCTTAGTGTATTCAATGATAAAAGAGAAAAGAACATCTAAAACACCGATACTTTTTCCAGAATTCAATACTATTGAGTTTTTTTTCCTCTTACTTATATTTACCATACCTATGATTTTCTTCTTCGTAAGCAAATCAAGATTATCCCTATATATTATTCCTTTATTTATTCCCCTATCTTCAGGAATGGCAAAAATACTCCTGAAAAGAATCGAAAACAATATCATAAATATTAAGCAGGTTCTTATAATTGCTTTAGTGCAAACACTTATTATAATAATAGGCAAAGGTATTTCAGGTTACATACCTAACTCAAAAGATATGAAACAACTCGCCGATGATCTTAACCCACTGGTGACGAAATACCAAAAAGTAGAACTTTTTACGGTAAAATCTCGTGAACTTAATGGGTTGGAATTTTACCTTCACATACCTGTTCCCGAAATAGAGATTGGCGAGGAAGCAGAGAAAGACTTTAATAAGGCATTAGGTGAGATTGAAGAAAAAGTAGTGAGTTTTCTACGAAACCAATCTGATAAGAAAAAGATAATTCTAATACCCCAAAAATTCGAATCATATCTAAAGACTCTACCCCTACCGCCTCAGATTGAGGTTAACAAGGTTAATAAATTTTGGTTAGCTATTCACTGGGAAGAAAAATAAATTAAGATTTCCCCTCCCTACCCATTTTACCCTTCGGTAATTCTTTTGAAAATACAGATTTCCCTGATACTCGAATGTCCAGAACTCTAAAACAATAAAGCTACTTATCCATCAGTAATTACTATAAGATTAGAAAAAGTTTTCAACAAGTGTAATGAGTAAAAGTCAAAATTAAAATGCATTTCATAATTCACCAATCTACACGCTATTTACAAAACTATTTATTCTAAAACATCAACATTCAAAATTTAGCACTGTAACGAGAACACAAAAGTCTTTATTACTCTTACACTCCAAAAAAAATTAGCATTATATTGAGCATTAACAAAAGCTAACACAATTTATCTTAACCATCTAATTTAAAAATATATGAGGCACGGGCATTTTCCTTCCCGTGCCTCCTATATCAAGGCACAACCGAGAAAGTTAACCTTTTAGGTCTCGTCCTGGTGGCTCTTAATCTCCAATGGTGATTACAAATACCGCTCTACGATTAAGTTTACGATTTTGAGGAGTATCGTTTGGAACTGCAGGTCTGCTTTCGCCGTAGCTAATAGTAGTTATACGGGAAGCATCTATTCCATTCTCCACCATATACTTCTTCACCGCATCAGCACGGCGTTGACCTAATCCCATATTATATTCGTCTGTTCCAATACTGCAGCAGTGCCCCTCAATAGTAACCTTATCTTTTGGATACTTCTTTAAGTAAGCAACGACTTCGTCTACAATAGCCTTACCCTCAGGCTTTAATACAGACTTATCAAAGTCAAACAATACATGGTTAAACACCGGAGCAGTTCTCTTCTGAACCGGAGGAGCAGGAGGTGGAGGTGTTGGAGCTGGCGGAGCTGGAGGAGCCGGTTTCTCCCACATGCTATAAACTATCCCACGATTTCCCCACAATTCAGAATCATCCGCATTGGATGCAGGCTCTTTAGGCCACCACCAATAACCACTCCTTCCCTTAGAATCTGCTACTGGTTCAGGTTTAGCTCCAGTATTACCCCACCAGGACATATCATCCCAAACCTTTGCCGCTGTGGCAGGCAATCCAACAACAGTAATTGCTACTACTAACGATAATGCTATTAGCTTTTTCATAGATTCCCTCCTTCTAATGTTATAGTTTATTCTGGTTAACCTTTCTTCGTTGTGCCGTATCCTTCACGGCTAACAAACCTAATTAAACCAAAAAAAAATACTCAAAGTCAAGTATTTTCTCTTGCTCTTACAATAAGAAAATCACTTGACTAATTAGAAATGTTATCATAATAAACAATAAAAAATCAACTTTGATATAACTCACTTTATATTTGCACCTTAGATCAAATAAAATATTTACACCCTATAAATAAAGAATCACTTATAAAGGGAAGCAATTATGAAGAATAAGTTAAAAACTCTAATATTAATGCTAACTTGTTGCTCATTGATTAATACAACTTATTTAATTGCAGAGAGCTCTACTCAGAAACATCCAGATTTCATTGAGGATTTTGAATCCGGAATTTCCAAATGGGAAATGACAGACTCTAATGCGTGGGCGCTTTCCAAAGATGAGAGTGGAAACCATCTCCTATGCTTAATGGGGCCAAGCAATTACGAACCACCTGTGCGTTCCCCAAAAAGTATTGCTATTTTAAAAGAAATGGAGTGGGAAGATTTTGTACTCGAAGTAGATGTAAAACAAACAGGAAAAGAATACGGACACCGTGATTTATGCTTTTTCTTCGGGTATCAGGACCCAACTCACTACTATTACATCCATATTGCTACTAAAGCAGATGAACATGCCCATTCCGTGTTCCTTGTGAATGGAGCGCCAAGAATATCCATCGCAAAAGAGAGAACAGAAGGAGTAGAGTGGGGAAATAATTTTCACAAAATAAGGATAATTCGTGATAGTAAAGAGGGAAAAATAGAAGCCTATTTCGACAATATGAGCAAACCAATAATGGTTGCAGAGGATAAAACCTTTATAAAGGGGAAAATCGGATTGGGCTCTTTCGATGACACAGGTTGCTTTGACAACTTGAAAATCTGGAAACTTAACACAACTAAGTAATGCAGTTTGATTTGACTACAAGTCCTCACTTAATAGACTCGAAAAGATAGTAGAAATCGTAATCAGATTCAGATGCTGCAAATATAAGTTCATCTATATTTGCTTTAACATATAACAACTCTTCTATATCCACTTCGTCCCAAGGATACTTTACAAACCATAAAAACATAAACATTGCCCTGAGCAAAAATTCCCACTTCTCTTTTACCAACCATGTTCTTCCACCATATTCGTGAACTCCTAAAACCTTCTTAACAGCCGGATCGCTAAATAACAGGTAAAGGTTAGGAGCCCAGGGTTCCTTCTGCAACTTTATTAGCCTCTCTGAATGCTCTATAGCTATCCTAAAAATCTGAGCATCTTCCATTGCCCAAGTTTTATCATAACCGAGTGAGAGCAAACCTTTTTCAATAGCTGAGGGAAAATACCACTCCTTTACACACTGAGCGGTAACGGACAATTCTTCGCTATCTATTCTCCCTTCTGGACTAACTTTATGTAAAGCCATTCCACCAATGTAGCTGAATAAACCCCAAATCTCCAGTAAAATAGAGTATCTAACTCTATATTCTCCCTCAAAACAATCCCTTAAAATCTCAACAATTTCAGGATCGCCTATTTCCTCAACGAAGACTTTATATTTTTTCCCCACACTACCGAGCTCTAATACAGTTCTATCCACCCAAGGGATTATCGAAAACGGATATTTTACTCTCCCAGCAACAGCATTCCAGAACAACTCAATATATTCTTTTACACTCGACTCCTTTATCTCATCACCGCTAATAATCCGACCTAAACAAAGAGGAGAGATTAGAGTTTTTAGTGGTTCAAGTACATCTGAAAACAAAAATTCCTTGTAAAGATCCTCTATGTTTGAGATACCCTTTCCTCCAAGGATTTCTGCTACTCTTGCCCAGATACCATCCTGGTCATGCACTTCACGCCAATCAAGGAAAACTTTATATTCATATCCTTGAAGTTCCACATAAAATCCGTTTTCACATAAGTGCTTACCTGAGATAATATAATCAAGGCGAGTTCTATGTTCCCTGAAAACATAATATACATTTGGATCAGATTTTAGACCAAGTGCTTCTCCTAAGTTTTTGACAATAAAATAAGGAGAGTCTGCTGGTCCTACATTAATTCGAGTTGAACTAAATATTCTTCCCCTTGTCATGTTTATGGAATTGTTATAGATTACTAAAGCCTTCTCCTCTCCTACCCTATTAGTATATGCAAATACATTTTCATCAACCCATCCTTGCGGTGTAACAAAATCATAGAAGGCAAAATTTTGAGCCCCACTGAAAAGATACCTTTTTCTCATCAGAGGAAAAATTTCTACCTCATGTCTGTGGATTAAATTATCGTCTGGGAGTTCATCCCAATACGCTCGACTATATTCCATTCCATATTTTTCGGCATATCCTTCAATTTGTCCGTGCCCAAACATTGGTAACCCGGGTAATGTTACCATCATAGTTGCAATACCAAAGTACTTATCGCCCTTTCCGAATTGTGCAACTGCGGTTTCTTCATCTGGGTTGTTCATAAAATTCACAAATCTTTGAAGAACGGGCGGGCTAAATTCAAGTATATTCTTCACCGTCTGCCTGTACTTTGCATTGTCTTCCATTTTAAGCATATTCATAAACGCACTGTTATAAACTCGATGCATCCCAAGTGTCCTAACGAAATATCCTTCTAACAACCAAAAAGCTTCTGCCAACAAAAGTGTATCAGGGGATTTCTCGGCTATCATATCCACCACTTCACGCCAAAATTCCTTAGGGAAAAATTTATCAAATTCTTCTCGAGCCATACCATAATCAGCTCGAGAAGGAATTGCCCCACCTTCATCTGGCGCCGGATACCAAAGCCTTTGAAAATGCCTCTTTGTTAATGTCATAGCTGCATCGAAACGAATTATTGGAAATTTTTCTGATACTTTCAGAATAGTTTGTTTTACCGCTTCTCTTACCTCCGGAAGTAGAAAATTCAACTGGGCTGTATCATTCCACGGCATGTGTGTACCATCGTTTCCGTGATATATGTATCGAACTTCACCTGTCTTAAAATTTTGCCACTTGAATACTACAGCAGCATCTGTTCTGTCCCAATAACCATCTTCAATATAGATACCGATATCCGGATGGAGAGAAAGGTTCGGCCCGGTGAACTTGTACGAAGGGAAAGGTGAGTATGGAAGTTGAATAAATCTCTCAGGATACTCTATTACCCACCGTGAATATATTCCGTAGTGATTTGGGACCATATCACTAGCGAGTCTAATCCCCCTTTTCCAAGCCCTTTCTTTTAGATTACTCAATGCCTCTTCTCCGCCCAAATCCCGAGCAACTTCATACTCATAAATCGAATAAGCAGAAGCAATAGCTTCAGGATTACCTGCTAACCTCTTTATTGTTTTTGAAGCCTCAGACCTTTCCCATACTCCTATCAACCACAGCCCTGTAAACCCCCAGCGTGCAAGTTGGTCTAACTCCTCATCTGGTATCTCATCTAAACGCCTAATATTCCTCTTGTATTTTTTTGAAAGCTGATACAACCATACATAAACCAACTTGGCAATGAGAACGAGATTCGGCATCCAGTCTCTATCAGGTGAATATGCCTCATATTCTTCTAAGCCAGATCCCCGCCCTCTTCTAAAATCTAATACTTCAAGCGGTCCTTTGCCAAACCCGCGGAAAATTCTTTCTTCTCTTATCACGCCCCGAACTACATCGATTTCTCTTAATAAATATGCAGGCAAGAAAAAACTCCAATTTCTGCGAATAAACTCCAGTTGTTCCTCAAGCGAATTTGGACAAGCTCTTATAGGCTCCCAAAGGGTATCCCATAATGAGAGGTTCGTTTCAGGAAGGGGTGGGAGTTCAGAAAAATATTTTTCCGCTTCCTTTACAGATTCAATATATTCAACAAACTTTTCCTTCAACGGTTCATCATCAAACATAATCTTGTATTTTTTGCATGCGGGATTGTGATTATTTACCCAACCCAATAACAACTCTATTAGCGTATTTTCCCAGGATGACGAACCTCGCGGTATCTTCACAAAATAATCTTCAATATTATTTTCACCGTAAAATAACTTTATTGGAGGATAGTAACTAAGCCATTCTTTAAGTAGGTAATGTAAACTTTCCCCGATATTCTGTTCCAACCTCTCCCCGTAACCCGCAAATGGAGCCTCAACAACCTTATTACAATAAACATCTATCACATACCTAAACACCTCTGTAATCAACTCTAATGCTCTTAATTCGCCATAAGACCAAAATAAGAAATCGGGGTTATTAGTATTTTCCTTATTTACTCCATCTACTATTGTTTGCACTAACAGTTTTTTCTTTTCTTCCGGTTTAATAGCATCCGGCAAATTAGCGTAGAATACCATGGGATTCCATACATCCCATGCATATTTTCGCCATACAAAACTTAATGGGTACCACTTCATGCTAACCACACCTACTTTCTTAGACGCATCGAATCAATGTTTTCACTTGGTATTACCTAACTTAAAAATTAGTTTTTTTACTCCACAAGGATATAGATTATAATATATTTTCGTTCTTCTAAAGTTATTCTATTCTTCTAAAGGGACTCTTTATGCAGGCAAGAGTAAATACCTACTATATTCACAGAGTGTTTTACATATTTTTGATATTGTCTTCCATTTACTACACTGGATGCGGTAATCAACATAAAAAGTTTGGTATTGTTTCGATAGGGCCCAACATCACAGAAATACTATTCCAAATAGGAGCGGGAGAAAAAGTAATAGCTATCGGCGACTTTGATGATTACCCACCCGAAATACAGCATCTCCCCAAAGTTGGGACATACATATCCCCAAATATTGAAAAGATAACCTCCCTTAACCCTGAAATAATAGTTACTGCGGGAGAGATTCCTCAATTATCAAGTCTTGCTAATGAAATAAAAATAAAATATTATTCTATATCTATGGATACTCTTGAAGGTATATATAACGGCATTACTAAATTGGGCGAACTTACAAATCAGCAATCTCGCGCACAAAAATTAATAGAAGAAATGAAAAACAAATTCAAATACACAGAGGAGAAAATAAAGAATTTTGAACCAGTGCCTACTTTGTTAGTAGTAGGTAGGGAACCAAGAGATTTATCCTCTATACAAGTAGCAGGTGGAAATTCATTCTTATCAGAAATACTTAAGATTGCAGGCGGAAAAAATGTCTTTGAAGAAGAAACCCGTCCCTATTTTGAAATCTCAGCTGAAGCCATAATATCTAAGGCCCCTCAAGCAATTATAGAATTTAGATGTGGCGAGTCACTAACTCAAAAACAATTAGACTACCTATTTCTCGATTGGAAGGCTTTCGATACTGTGCCAGCTGTTAAAAATAGTAGAATATACTTCATCTTAGAATCTTATGGAATGAGACCAGGTCCGAGATTACCCAGAGTAGCAGAAAAAATAGCAAGTTACCTACATCCCGAATTTGACCTTATTCGATGAACATCGCATACGAATTAAATGACATCAGCTTCAGCTATTACAAAAGCCAGTCTTTATTCGTAGACCTTTCTTTAAAAATAAAGAGCAATACTCTAACCGCAGTTATAGGACCCAATGGTTCAGGAAAAAGCACATTTTTAAGAATTCTTTGTAGATTGTTAAAACCCACGAAAGGAGAAATTAAACTCTTGGGAACCTCAATAGAAGAGTATAATAGAAGGGATTTAGCCAAAAAGATTGCTATACTCCCTCAAACTATATCACCTTTGTTTTCTCTTTCAGTAGAGGATGTAATTGCTCTTGGGCGATTTCCTCATAAAATGCCATTATCTAATCTTAACTTAAGAGATAGAAAAATTATAAATGATTGCGTTAATAAAATGGGTCTAACCGCCCTAAAGGGGAGAAGGATCGAAGCATTATCCGCTGGAGAATTCAAAAAGACTGTAATTGCAAGTATTCTCGCTCAAGAACCGGAAATTTTACTCTTAGACGAGCCCCTATCCGGATTAGATACTCCTTTCCAACTGGAACTTCTAACATTACTCCAAGAATTGAAATCTTCTGGTCTCACCATCATCCTAACTACTCACGAGATTAATGTAATTACAAGATTTGCGGACGAGGTATTACTTTTCTCCAATAGCCACTCATTGATAGGCTACGGTCCACCCAATGTGGTATTAAACCAAGATAATTTACTCTCCGCTTACAATTGCAAATTCTGGATAGGTAATCATCCACTTACAAATTCCATCTTGGTAGAGCCCTTAATATATGAAAAATAAAAGATTTCCAATAACGACCTTATTTTTCATCACTGTCTTACTAATTACTACATTTGCGAGTATTTTCATCGGCTACGAACCAACACCTTTGAAAAGGGTCTTCGAATCAGTCAAAAATTATGATAATCCTGATAACCAAATTATATTGGAAATACTTATTACTCACAGAATACCTCGGACACTTATATGTATAATAGCAGGAGCAGGTTTGTCGATATGTGGCGTAGCTTTTCAGACACTATTAAGAAATCCTTTAGCCTCTCCTTACACATTAGGGACTGCAAGTTTTGCATCTCTGGGTGCATACATAGCATACCTATACTCCGACAAGTTATTTTTCCCGTGGCTTAGAGTCCCTATGTCCTATCTAATGGCTTTGATCTTCGGGGGAACTCAAATCATCCTAATTCTTCTATTGGTATGGAGGAGAGTAAGATTATCCACCACTGTATTACTGCTTACAGGAGTTACGCTTGGAATGCTTGCTAATTCTTTAATAATGCTCTTAAGATATTTCGCCCTCCCTCATAAATTAGTGTTTATGGAGAGATGGCTATTTGGCTCTACCCAGGTATTAGGATATAGGCCCGCTATTATCTGTGGTATAGTATTTTTATTTACTTTTTTAATGCTTTTATACACAAGCAAAATGTTAGACCAGTATAGTTTTGACAGCGAAATAGCAGAATCTCGAGGGATCAATGTTAAGAAACTTCAACTAACTATATTCTTCATCGTATCAATGCTTACTGCCATATTAGTAGCGGAGATAGGACCTATAGGCTTCGTAGGTTTAATTATACCGCATATCTCGAGATATGTATATGGTGCTCTTCACTTTCAATTAATCATCGGAAGCGCCATTATTGGAGGAACTTTTCTACTTATCTGCGATGTTCTATCCAGAAATGTGTTTGCTACAGAGATACCTATTGGGATAATAACCACAATCATAGGGGTACCTGTTTTCTTATACATACTATTCACTGGTACAAGTAAGGAATGGACATCTTAAACTCATTCACTATCTTAATAGGAGGCGGAACTGCCTCTGGAAAAAGCTCGCTTGCAAGGCTAATATCCGCATCATTTTCTGAGAAAGGGATTAATTCCCTTATTATTCCAACTGATAACTATTATAAGGACCTTTCTCATCTCCCCTTTGAGGAAAGGACTAAAACAAACTTTGATGAACCAAATGCAATAGAACACCAGTTGTTAATTTCAGATTTATCGAGATTACTCAAAGGGCTTGCAGTAAATGCTCCCACATACGACTTTACCACACACACTCGGCTTAAAGAGTCTACAAAGTTAGAACCGTCGCAGGTAATCATTATAGAAGGATTATATGCTCTATATTACGAAGAACTAAGGACACTTGGAAACCTTAAGATTTATGTGGAAATCCCAAACGATATAGCCCTAATTAGACGAATACTCAGAGACACAAAAGAGAGAAACCGTAGTTTAGAGAGTATAATTGAGCAATACTTAAAAACTGTGAAGCCTATGTATGAAAAATATATTTTGTCAACTAAAAAATTTGCAGACCTTGTAATAAGTGGAGAAAATCTTCATCAGGCACTGGACACTATTATGAACCATCCAAAAATTAAGGACTACATAGCAAACTTTATTAGTGAGTCTCAATCTAACAATTAGAACTTGTTTATAGCAAACTTCTATATATCCATATCACCGATAACAAGGTCACAAGGAGGAAGTTCCCTCTCAATTTCTTCAATTCTCATACAAAAACCCGACCCCACTAAACTCTTTAACTCCAGAAAACCATTTTTTCTTGAATACAAACCAGGATGAATCTTTGCCTCGGGTTCACTCGCTTTAGGATAAAACTGCATACTATTGCTTTCTACCCCCATAATTGTCCCCGCATGAGCTCCAAGTAAAACATGAGGTATCTGTGCAATCATTGGATTTGTTAAATCTTGCACCATCAAAAGCATACCATGCGCCTTTGCCCAACACAACGATAAGAGTGCACCTGTTTGAGTTTTACAAGTTTTTAGAGCTACACCACTCCAACCTAACTCCCGCCCTCGCATAATAACTCTCCAATCATGAGCACTCTCATCCAAAAACAACGGCTTCCTTGCAGAGACACACCGCACATCTATCGGAAAATCCTCTAACTCATAAGGGAATGGCTGTTCTACATATAAGAGCATCCCAAAAATACGAGGGTAATCATACATTAACTTATCTAAGATGCCCACCACATACGAAGTATCCCTGACAGTACAGTTAAAATCAGCACTTAACCAGTTAACACCCTCTTCAATTCCTATCTTGCCTACCCGAACCAGACGATTATAATCCCACTCGAAGTCATTGCCCCTCAGTTTTATCTTCAAACATCTCAAACCATCTCTTCTAATCCACTCTCGCAGTGAGTTGGGATAACCATCTTTTAATTCTTTATGAACCTCTTCCTCTTCGAGCGAGTCAAGTCCGCCCACTAAGTGCCAAGCCAAAATTTTTTCCGGCAAAGGATAAACAAGAAAATCTCTCGGGTATTTACCTTTAAAGTCTATCACATCTTTCAGATCCACAGAAGGGGTAATAAATCCAGAGAGATCAAAACTCATAAAATCAGCACTATAAGTTTCATAAGTAGGCACACCAAGTAAATTCCCATAAGCATCGTGAATAGCGAGGTCAAAAGGCGAACAACAAACTAATCCCGCAAGTCTTGGAAGAGGTTCTACTAAACTACCTGAATTAAAGTGTTTCATAAGTCGTGGTAAATTATTCTCGATAAACCTATAACCAATTTCTATTGGATGTCCCTTTTCAGAAATATTACAAATGTGATGGGCAACCTTTCTTGTAAATGAGACAACGCTATTGTACCTTTCTATATACGGTCGTGTAGATGGCCAAATCCACTGGATACTTAATGGCGTTTCTCCCCAACCATAACAGGATTTACCTCTTCTATCCTCCACTCTCACACATACTCTTGCACAAGTTACCTCTGTAAGTGTCTCTGTGCCGAATTTCAATGGAACTCGTGTTTTAACAGGTATGAAGTATAGAGCAACTCCTTTTACATCGACATCTGTAGCCTTCATATACAATTCCAAGTCTCTTATTTAATCAAATAGATATCTACATCCCCTATGAAAAGCCCGTCAATCTTTACTGTTCCCCCATCCATCAATCGAGTAGGGTCATCCGCTCGTATGTAAAAAAACTTATATTCTCCCCTCGGCACTTTAATCGACCTTGTGCCTCCAGGTGCTATAGACACATTTTTCCCTCTTTTATCACTACGAATTCCCACTGACACTTCCACATCTAAGGGGTTGTGAAGTTTTATTTCATAGGAACCTTCTCGAAGCTGATATGTAAAATCGGGAAGCTTTGCTTTCTTAGACCCCCCTTTACCTATCTCGCCAGAATAACTCCTCCTACCCTCCTCCAGAATGTTTTTTCTACCCACAGAAACTATCCTCTGAGAAGATGCATAATCCTTCTTATCCTCGTTTCTCCCCTTACTTTCCTCCAAAACCTCAGGACCTTTAGCACCTTCCTGCACAATCTCTCGCCCAGAAGTTGTCTCAACTGTCTCATCTACATTTCCTTCTTCTGCCACATATACTTCTGCAGAAACTTCATCTTTCTTAAGTTCTGTCTTTTCAGCCTCATTCCCCTCCCTTAACTCGGATAAAATCGTAGGTTTAGAATAAAAACCACTTTTTCTAACCAACTTGCCTTTTTCAAACTTTGCGGAAAAACTACTACCCAGTTTAGGATCTGCCCAAAGATATATTCCATCTTCCACCCCTTCTCCACCAATTTTTCTGCCTTCCCTTTTTAAAAGCATATTAACTTCTTCTAAACTCATCCCCAACTTCACTTTCAAATATACTTCTTCCGTGAGAGGAACAGACTCTATATCCTCCTCTAATTTTCCTGATCGACGAGTCAAAACACCATTCTCAAACTTACCATATAGAAATGCACCCGCCCGCCTCCACAGATAGATAAAAACATCATTCTCCTTTTGGGAAGTTACCAACATATCTGGCTCTCCTAAAACCCCTACCACTTCATCATAACTCATCCCTACCCTAACTTTTGAAAACTCTGTTTGTTGTGAACCCTCAAGTTGTATAGAATCCTGCTGTGGTTCCTCTATAACAGGGACGGTTTGGTCCTTTACTTCTTGTGTCTCTCTGCCTTCTTCCCGAACCACTTCCCCTACATCAGAGGTTGGAGTTTCTGACGACAAAGGTGATGTATTTTGTTCTCGCTTTTCATCCTCGATGATAGAAGGTTGAGGGGTTAAAGTCGACTGAAACCTTAAATTCTCAATAGGCATCGAGTTGTTCGACTCAACAGCACTACCGTCAGATATAATACCTTCGGTCGTATTCTCTCCGGATACATTCTCTGAGCTATCCACTTTCTCCTTATAAATCTGGTCTACATTTTGACTACTCTCACTATCTTTGATGAGCCCCTTTTCTTCAGAGAAACAATTTGTTAACAATAATAAAATAACCGCTGAACAAATCAGGCTATAAAATCCCTTTCTCAACAATATCATCACAAACACTCTCCGAAAAACCGGGAAATTATCTTACATACTTTTTAGCAAAGCATTGTGAGCAGTGTTATATTTCTATTATAATACTTTCTTTCAACATCTTAAAGAAAAACATCCTTCTTTTGGAATTGTGATTATGAAAAGCATGACAGGTTTCGGTTCTGCATCCGGGACCATAAAAGGCTCTGCGGTATCAGTAGAAATATCTTCAGTCAATCACAGAGGTTTGGAGATTTCTATAAGATTACCTTTTCTCTGGGGTGCACTTGAAAACTACATTAGGGAAAAGATAAGAAACTCAATAAACAGAGGGAAAGTAAATGTTTGGATTAGGAGACATATAACCGAAACTTCAGAGCCTTTTTTTACTTTCAATGAAAATGTAGTAAAGGAATATCTAAATCATATTCAACACATAAAAGCACTCATTCCTACCTCAGAAGAAATCTCTATAAACACCCTCGTTCAACTTCCGGGCGTATTTGAAACCACTATAACTGATGAGGAGTTAGAAAATATTAAACTTGAGCTCGACCCCTTACTTGATACTGCAATTAAAGAGTTGACAAAATCAAAAGAAGCGGAAGGGAAGTCAATAGAGGTCCAAATTCGAGGTATATTTAATGAAATAAAAGAAAGTGTCGGAAAATTAGAAGAACAGTGCCCTATCCTCGTGGAAACTCAAAAGGAAAAACTAAGAGCGAAGCTTAATGAACTATCGATTGCTCCCCACATTACAGAAGAGCGACTGGCGATGGAAATTGTAATTTGGGCGGACAGACTTGACATTTCAGAAGAAATCTCCCGAATTAAAACTCATTTAAGTAGAGTAGACGAGGTTCTTGAAATGAAACAAAACGGTAAAACCTTAAACTTTTTAGTTCAAGAGTTAGCAAGGGAGTTCAACACAATAAGCGCTAAACTGAGAGATGCCAATCTTGCTTGGGAAGTTGTTAATATGAAGACACAACTTGAAAAAATCAGAGAACAGATACAAAATGTGGAGTAAATAGGCATGTCAGAACCCAATAATCTAATAATAGTGGTATCTGCTCCTTCTGGGGTAGGTAAAACTACTGTACTGCAGTATCTTATCTCACAGAGGCAAGACCTTGTAATATCGATATCTGCTACAACCAGAAAACCCAGGTTAGGCGAACGAGATGGGGTCGATTACTATTTTATTTCAGAGCAGGAGTTCCAATCAAAGATAGAAAAAAACGAGTTCATCGAGTATGCGAAAGTGCATGATTCCCTCTATGGTACGCTGAGATCTGAATTAGAACGGCTTCTTAAATCTAACAAGCATATCATCCTTGAACTCGATGTTCAGGGTATGCGAAGCATAAAAAAACTATATCCAAACTCAATATCAGTATTTATGCTTCCCCCCTCGACCACCGAAATGGAAAGAAGGCTCCGAAATAGAGCTACCGAACCAGAAGAAAAAATTAAAATCCGAATGGAGAGAGCAATTGAAGAAATGAAATGTAGAAATGAGTTTGACTATAATATAGTAAATTACCAAGTGGAGCAATCTGCCTACGATTTAAATACAATTATTAATGCTGAACTTCTTAGACCAAGCAGAATTAGATTAGATTTTGAAATTACCAGCTAGACAAGAACCTGAAAAGGAGGTGTAAAAAATGCCAGTGCCTTTTTATGTACATGAGTACAAAGATAAAATTGACAGCCTGTATCGCCTCGTAATTATTGCAGCAAAAAGAGTAAACCAAATAGCTAAGATGGAAAGACATGCCTTTGGAAAAAAGAAAAAGCCAACAGTTACTTCTGTGGAGGAATTTGAGCAAGATAAGCTAACATATAGAAAGAATGAAAAAGAAGACCTCTCCAAAATTTAATGAGTAAATTAGAATTATAATGTCTTCGAAACCAGAACAAAAGACAATTTTACTTGCAGTCTCAAGTTCAATAGCCATATATAAATCCTGTGAGCTGTGCAGAAGGCTAAAAGAAAGGGGAGCCAATGTCTATGTAGCAATGACAGAAAACGCTCAAAAACTCGTCTCCCCTATATTGTTTGAAAGCCTGTCAGGAAACGCTGTAATTACTGGGATGTTCAGTAATTCTCGACAGCCTGTTCCTATCTCACATATATCCCTCTCTCATGTAATTGACCTTTTTATAATTGCACCCGCTACCGCAAATTTGATAGCAAAATCTGCTTGTGGCATAGCGGACGACTGGATTACAACTTCTCTTTTAGCTACTACCGCTCCGGTATTATGGGCTCCCGCAATGAACCCGCAAATGTATACTAATCCAGCCACACAAAAAAATATTCAAATCTTATCAGAAAGGGGGCACCACTTCATAGGGCCATTCATTGGTACTACAGCGTGTGGTGAAGTAGGTCAAGGACGCATGGCTGAACTGGAAATTATCCTTGAAAAAATAGATATATTGCTGACCAAAAATAAAAATCTAACAGGAAAGAAAGTACTCATAACAAGTGGCCCCACTCAAGAACCCATTGACCCTGTTAGGTATATAAGCAACCGCTCGTCTGGTAAAATGGGGAGAGAACTTGCTTTAGAAGCAATAAAAAGAGGTGCAGAGGTAACAGTAGTTTCTGGACCTTCAGTTGAGAAGCTCCCTTACCACTCAAACTCAGTCTATGTCCAAACAGCCCAAGAAATGTATGAACAGGTTCTCAAACTGTTTCCAGAATGTGATGTGTTCATAGCCTCTGCGGCAGTAGCGGATTACAGCGTTATAAAACCACTGGAACACAAGAAAAAAAGAACTGATGAAGCACTCTTATTAGAACTTACTCCCAATCCCGATATCCTCGGGGAAATGGGCAAGAGGAAAAATGAGAAACAAATCGTCATAGGATTTGCTGCGGAAACAAACAATCTAATAGAAAATGCCAAGGAAAAACTTAGAAATAAGAATCTCGACCTTATTGTAGTTAACAAGGTAGGAGGGGAAAAATGCGCTTTCGGTTCAGAATTTGCCTACGCTACTATAATTACCCCGGATGGCATTGAAAACGAACCATCATTGACCCCTAAAAGGGAATTAGTTCAAAAACTTTACGATAAAATAGAAGAATTACTGAAGAAAAAAGAAGCAATTTAATCCTCTCAGAAATCCCACTCTCACCCAAGTATCTTATATTAAATAAGACAAAAATCCACTGAAAATTCGGATTATATTTTATAGATAGAAATTTTATCTTCCTAATGACAATTTGAGATTATACTTGCCTCAACCCGAGGATAAACAGGCTATCATCAATCCCTTTTCTTCATCTCCTTTTTCATAATAAAAAGATAATTAAATCCTCTCAAAAAATAGTTACCTTTAATTGCTTCTGTATGATAATGCCTTCTCTTTAATGTCCTATTATGCCTTACCACAGCAATTATATCTATGGGGAGAAAATACCTTTCCATTATAGAGAACAATCTAAATCCAATGGGACTAAATGGTTTTCTTTTCTGGAACGAATCGCAACAATATAAAGCCATGAATCGCTGGGGTTTCAATATTCTAAATATTTCTCTAATACATTGCTCCATAGACTTGTAATACACATCATCCCTCGCATTGAGGTTGCCTATACATCTTGGGTCGTCAGAGTAATGTATATGGTCTCCATAAGGAGGGTCGATAAAAACAAAATCAGCACAATCACTCTTTAAAGGAAGAGAGCGTGCATCTGCAGGGATAATATCACTACGGTAGGGAGTTAAATCTAAACCAATTACTCTTCTATTTAAATCATTGGCTACATCAATAGTCGTTCCACTCCCACACATCGGGTCTACCACCAAATCATTCTCACGGGTATATCTTTGAAGTAAGTTCCATATAATATAAGAGGGTGTTGCACCAGGATAATTTTGGTCCCCTTGCATTTTGTTTCCGTAGTGCTGAGAGTGAAAATCCCAAAGAGTAGTAGTTTGTAATTCCAACTTAAACCTTTCAACTCTATCCATATTTCTCATACTTATATGTTTACATCTAAATCAATACTTTTTGTAGAGTGTTTATTATATGTTATTATTATATGCAAATATTTAATTAGGCTTGGGTATTGGTGGATTTACATCCCAAATCAATGGAGACGAGAAGATGATGAATAAATTATTTTTCATTACTATAATTGTAGGGAGTATAGCTCTCATATTTACTACGGTTGATAACGCTTATTCTCAATGGACTTGGACTCCACAAACAGGGAGATTCATAAATATTAAAAGAATGCCCAAAGAAACGCCACAATTACAGATTGAATACGCAAGGAGTTTATATCTTCAGGGTTCTTACAGAAAAGCATTAGAAGAAACAGATAAGTTTATACAGTTCTACAGTCAAGATCCACTTGCAGATGAGAATCTCTTCCTTAGGGGCGAAATTAAGTTTGCTATGGGAAAACTATTAGATGCCTCAAGAGAATTCCAAAAATTAGTATCCAACTACCCAGAGTCTAAATTGTATCAAGATGCTATTAAAAAGATGTTTGAGATAGGCGATAAACTATACGAGAAAGGCACCAAAAAGCGGAGCAGGTTCTTATCTCTTTTTAAGAAGAAACCCCTTAAACAGGCAATAGAAGTATACAGTGGAGTAGTGAGTAACCAGCCATTTATGCCAGGATCAGCGGAGGCCCAGTATAAAATAGGGTTGTGTCACCAAGCACGAAAAGAATACTTAGAAGCAAGTTATGAATACAAAAAGGTCATTGAAAATTATCCACAATCCGAGTGGATAGATGATGCAAGATACAGTTTAGCAAAATGTTATTATGAGACATCCTCTCCCCCCCAATACGACCAGAGTAAATCTGAGCTCGCAATAGAAGCGGTCGACGAGTTCATAAGAAATCACCCCGACGACCCTAAATGTGAAGAATTGAAAAAAATTAGGGCAGAAATGCGCGAAAAAATAGCTGAACAAAAGTATATAATTGCCCAATTCTATGAGAAGAAAAGAGCATTTAACTCTGCTCGTATTTACTACAAACTCATCTCCGAGAAATATCAAGATACATCCTGGGCTAAAAAAGCAAATGAGTGGTTAGAAAATAATCCCATTAGGATGAGTGATATAAAACAAGAATTCGAAAGATCAATTAAAAGATGAGATTATGTTAAGAATATTCTCATTTTCAAAGCTTGCCTCTGATAAACCAAAGATATATACTTGTATACTTGCATTGTGTTTTTTACCTATACTTACATCGGGATGTGCTTACACTACAAAACTCTCTCTGGATCCCAAATACCAAACGGTGGCGGTAGTAGGTTTTTATAATAAATCGTCTGAGTATGACATCCAAGCTCCATTGACTAATGCCCTTATACGAAAATTTATTACTGATGGCCGACTAAAAGTAGTGAAGCCAGAAGAAGCAGATTTACTCATAGAAGGTGTTCTGCTTGACTATCAAAGGAAGGGGCTTACTTATGATGTAAGAGATGAAACGACTCAATTTCTCATTGTGTTAACCGCAGGAGTCAGAGTTACAGACCAAAAAACAGGAAAAATCCTGTGGCAAGACCAGTTAATAGCAGGAGAAAGTACCTTTTTCTCCCGCGCTGCAGGGCAGTCTTCGGATAGATTACGGGGTAATGTAGAAGCCTATTTACTTCCTGTCCGTTCTTTCCCAAGCGACGAGGAAAACAGAGCAGTCTCGGAGGCAATAGAGCAACTTGCTTCAGATATATTTTACAGAACTGTAGAACCTTGGTAAACATCCCTTCACCTAAGATATAAAATGGATATACTCCAGTTTCAAGAACTACTCCGAAAGAAAAAAGCAATTCCCCAATGTATACTCTTTTGTCCAAGGGTAACCGACAGAAAAAAATCCTATGAGCCTTTCCTCGTAGAAGAGACCGTTTCAGAACTAATTAAGATTAACTTCTCCCCTGGAACAGAAGAGTTTGGAGTAAAAACATTTTACGGAGACGAGGCTACTATAGAGGATGTCATTGTGGAGTGCAAAACCCATCCATTTTTTACCCCCCAAAAGATGGTAATTGTCCGAAAATTTGAGAATTATGATAAAGACGGGAGAAAAAAAGATAAAGAATTGAATCTACTTCTCGAATACATAGAAAACCCCTCCGAATTTACTATATTAATATGTATAACGGAGAGTATAGACCCCGAAAAAATCCTATATAAAACCTTTGAGAAGATGAAAGGAGTTGTTGAATCACCCGCTCTATCTCCTGCCAAAATAAAAGAATGGATAAGAGATACTCTGCTCTCACATAACAAAAGAATACTATCCGAGGCTCTCGAAGAACTTATTGCAAGAACTGGACCTTCACTAACGGAAATTAATAATGCATTGACTCTCCTGCTTAATTATGTGGGCAAAAGACAAGTAATAAAAATTGAAGATGTTATTTATTCTTGTGCAGATGTTGCAGAAGAGTCGATATGGAATCTTACAGATGCTATAGCCAACGCAGACTCTGGAAAAGCTTGCGAAGTACTAAATGACCTTCTCAACCAAGGAAAAACCGTGTCCGAGATTATAGGGGTAATACACTGGTTGTTAGAAAACGCTTATAAGACAACCTCCGCATCAGAAGAGAAACCTAAAAGTTCCTTCGTAGCTAACAAAGTTGCACCTCTTGCTCAACGGTTTGGAATTAAAAAGCTTATAACCGCTATGAATCTATGCAATGAAGTAACTGCACAAATGCGACAATCAGGAGTTGATGAGAGATTAGCTATTGAACTTCTTGTTATAAAATTAGCTTATTCCCCCACAGCCAAACACCAGTAATTTCAACTTGTTAACCCCCCATTTAAATCCCTATTCTAATTTTCCTAAGAAAAATCAGCAGGGTAATTCCCATCCTTTGCGATACTCTTTCGTAATTATTTCCTTAGGATTTGAAACATTTTTAACTACACCATTTATATTATCCCAAATTAATTTCTTTCCAGTTTTGATAGCAAGATTTCCAAACTGCACCATCTCAGTGAATGGACCTGAGTAATCAAAATTCGAGCAGGCAGGCTTACTTTCTTTACAAGCCCTAAGCCAGTCATAGTATGGATTTTCATCAGGAATCCTCTCTATAGTTTGGGGAGGAATAGTATAATCTTTCATAAGAGAACTCGGAACTAATCTCGGTTCTCCACCATACTCTCCCGCAGTAAGCATTCCCTCTTCACCTATGAACAAAGAGCCATTTTTATTATCATCGCCCAACACTTCATTCTCTGGAATCCCTTCAGGTCTTTTGGGCCTGTTATACACTTCTTCCCCTGTCGATTCGTCCTTCCAATGTCCGTCATACCAGTAAACATCAACCGGCCCCATATTTCCCCGTGCCGGAAAAGAATACTTAATAGTAGTAGCGACGGGGAAAGTAAGGTCATTCTTTCCTTTCTCCCATATAACCTCTACTGAAAACTCCGTCGCTTCATACAACTTGAGAGCCCAGTATGCAGGATCCATAATATGACAAGCCATATCTCCAAGTGAACCGGAACCATACAATTGCCAAGCCCGCCAATCATGAGGAGCCAATTTATGATTATATGGCATATACGGAGCACCATTAAGCCATCTATCCCAATCTATCTCTTCAGGAGCTACCTCGGGGGGTAAAGGTTCTGTCCGCCCTTGATTATCCCATACTGGTCTATGCGTCCAAATATGAACCTCTTTGACCTGTCCTATAACTCCACTCCATATCATCTCACAAAGTTGACGCACACCGTCTCCACAATGGCCTTGATTTCCCATTTGCGTGGCTACTCCCATCTCACGAGCGGTTAATGTAAGTAGCCTTGCCTCCGCTATAGTGTGAGTTAGAGGCTTTTGGACATACACATGCTTGCCCAATTTCATAGCAGTATATGCTGCATGGGCATGAGAATGGTCAGGGGTAGATACTGTAACTGCATCAATTTCTTTCATTTCCTCTAACATATTTCTGTAATCCTTGTATTTCTTTGCATTTGGAAGTCGATAAAATGCCTCTTCTGCTCGTTTCCAATCGACATCGCATAGAGCTACTACATTATGGCCAAGTTTGTGACAATTCATTATATCGGAAAGACCTTTACCCCCTGCTCCAATAGCTGCAACATTAAGCTTCTCATTTGGTGATATTTTCCTTGGAACAACTTTCGCAGTGTTAGGGGTTTGAGCCACTGCACTAAAAGAAACTGCAGTAGTAGAAACAGCAAGAAATGCACGACGCGTTATTCTACTTACCTTTTTGCTATCCATAGTCTACTCTCCTCGTAAGAATCTCTTGTTAAATCAGCTGGGTCAGTTTTAAAGTGAGATAATGGTCTATTATCACACTATCTAAATAACAAATACAAAATAATGTTACTTCTCAAAAGGTCTAAAAGGTATCATAGTATATAAGGCTTCAGACTGGGGCAGAAGTTCACCAAATAAAATTCCATTAGTCTCTCTAATCAGAATTCTTCTACCACAGACTGGGCAGACATACTCCGAATTTATCTCCACTTCCTCACCTATTCTTATATGAGTACTACAAAAAGGACATGCTAAACTTCTTTTGTCACGCTTGTGAAAATCTTGAATTATAGAATGAATTTTACCGCTATTGTATGCTTCTACAAGAGCATCTACATATTCAGGATCTAATTGTGCTCCCTTGGATTCTATAATCTTTTCTATTGCTAACTCTGGTTCCATACCCTTCCTATAGGGTCTATTACTCGTCATTGCATCGAATGTATCGGCAACAGCAATTAATCTACCTTCAGGTGGTATATTCTTCCCACTTAGTCCGTATGGATAACCCTTTCCATCATACCTCTCGTGATGATATAGACAATAGGGAACTATAGGTTGAAACAGAGCAATATCCCTCAATAATTCCGCTCCTTTCAATGGATGTATTTTCATCTTTTCAAATTCTTCGTCAGTTAGAGGCTGACTTTTCCGTAAAATGGAATCATCAACTGCTATCTTACCTACATCGTGTAAAACCCCACCCATATACACCTCTTCTAACTTACTTTCAGACCATCCAAGTATTTTCGCAATCTCCAGAGCAAATTGAGTTACTCGCCATGTATGTCCTATTGTATAGTGATCTCTCAACTCTACTGCATTGGCTATGGCAGTCAAAGTATCCTTATATCCTTGCTTTATCATCTCCAAGTACTGAGCATTCCTCATAGCAATTGCAGAAGGACCTGCCAGAGCTACCAGCATCTCCAAGTCTTCTTGGGTA
Organism: Candidatus Hydrogenedentota bacterium; assembly: GCA_026415215.1. Lineage (GTDB taxonomy): Bacteria > Hydrogenedentota > Hydrogenedentia > Hydrogenedentales > Hydrogenedentaceae > Hydrogenedens. The sequence goes on along the minus strand of JAOAHN010000058.1, from coordinate 23,529 downwards.
AATTCCGTAGAGCTTTTACGAGAATCTACATAGATAACCCCCAAACAGTGTTCCTGATAAATCAAAGGCACACACATGATTGAATGAATCTTGTTTCTGATTATACTGGATGAAGATGAACACTTGTATTTAGAATCCCTTAAGGCATCTTGGATAAGAATTGCCTCTCGTCTATCAAATGCTCTATTTACTACCGAGGAACATATTGTAAATTCTTCACCCCTTGATATAACAAACTCAGGAGTTAGACATTTCTTCCTCTTATGCCAAAGTAATATAGCCCCATTATCGGCGGGAAGAAGTGCAAATATCTGGTCCATTATTTTAGCAAAAAGTTCATTAATATTTTGCTCACTTGCTATTATCTGATTCGCCTGATAAACAGCCCTAAGTCTTTTCTGAAGTATACTGAACTGATCCTTTGCAGGACCTCGAGGAATTTCAAGAAGCGTATGCTGAATTGTCTTAAGGTCCGTTCCTTCAAATTCAGTGGTAAACTCCGCATCTACAAGTAAAGGCGGCGCAGTATCTACTTTTGTCTCCTCACCTAACTCATATCTGAGTAGTTGAGTCCCTATGCGAATTACATCCCCTGACTTTAGAAAATATTCACTTACCCTCGTGGAACCAATATATGTGCCGTTCCCGCTATTCAAATCTTTAAGCAAGACCCCCTTCTCAGTAGGCATGACTACCGCGTGCTTCCGAGAAACCTTTGGGTCTTCTATACAAATTACATTTTCTTGGCTTCTCCCTATCGTAACCTCCCTGTCTAAGAGAAATTCAGAACCTTTTTTTGTGCCCGTCAGCAAAACCAATTTTCCACTAACCATCGTCCATCCCTATGCACTCAACAACATTTTACAATTTTTATTCTGATTAGATAAAGATTACTGAATTAGAAACTCTTCATATTTCTTTAATATTCCCTCTTCTGAGATTTCGTCAATCACTAATCTCACTTTCGTACTCGCTGATTCTCCCGCTTTGAGGTCTTTCCCAAACAACGAAAAATACATCGAATAATGTGCTTCTCCTATATGAGGTGCCATTATCGAAAAGCAGTCTTCTTTTAACGCCATTTTAATGATTGCCAACCCTGTTTTCTTATCCCTACGATATATTATCGGCTCTGCAAAACATTCCCTTATCACCCAATCAACAGGACTCGGAGGATATGTCCACCGCCCGTCTCTGATAATCTCTATTGCATCTTTATCCCTTGGAAAAGCCTGCCATGTACCAGCTTGAGGTGGAGTAGAAACAAATTTTCTTTCACCTTCTTCATCTTTTACATAGATATAGGGTTCAGGGAAATCTTCCGTCAAATAAGACGAGAGAAAGATTTCAAATTTTGGTAAGTCAACCAAAGCCTTAACAGTAATAAGAAGGTCAAGAGTTTTAGGGTCTTTCCACCGATAAACTGATGTTAGCTCAAAAGGCATTTTCTCAGAAGGTTTCCATACTACCTCTATGCTCCTGTTATCTATAAACCTCGCCTCACTCTTTACATCTCTCATCCCATCACCGAATCTATAATTAGTTTTAAATACTCTGTAGAAATTGAGTATTCCAGGGAAATTTGACAGTCGAGTATTAGAAGTAGCTAATTCCAATGGTTCGAACCCTAAAGACTTCCCCTCAGGTCTGAATATACCTTTCAAAAATCCTGTATCTACTATATACTCTCCTTCCCGGCCCATGGCTGAAAAATATACTGGAGCTCCTGTAGATTTCTTATTAGTATCAAATAACTCTACCATTTTATAATGCACATATGTTTGTTTAGCCGCGTCCTCCGTGCCTTTTGCGTGTGCAACCCAAAGCTCTAAATCAGTAGGACAATACAACACACTGTGTAGATTTACCTTGACCATTGCCACTGCTTTAAGTATTTCAAGTGCTATCTTTTGATCAATCCGGCCATAGTTCTCTTTTATCCTCGTTGCCATCCCCTTATATCTGTGGTCATAAGAGTTGGAGCCATAAGGCAAGTTGGGAGCATTAGCACATGTTTGAAGAGCCCTTATGGTTTGGTCCATAGCTTCATCCGCTCGCATAACCGCATTCTCGATTGGTATTGCATACTCCACAGTCTCTCGCGGGTCGTTATCCTTAAATATCGCTACATGATTTGCACAAGTTTCATAAACAAGTGCCCTATTTTCATCCCCATCTGCTATAACATAGTTATACCCCACAGTGTGTCTTGCTTTTTTTATAATATTCGTCACTTCATCCAAATTAGATGCCTCTTCAAGTATCCTGCGAAGTAGGAACTCCAAGGGTATCCCGTCAATTCTCCTATCCTTATTCGTAGCACCTATCTGTGCGACAGAAACCTTCTTCATATTCATTCCTGACAAAACCCCGATAGCGCATGCGTATCCAGCTGAGACAAAAGGATTCAATCCTTGCGGTTCATAACAAACTAAGACAGCGGTATCCTGTATCCCTGCTTCCATTATCCAGTCAAAATTTCTCCCGTGATAAAGTTTTCCATCTGCAGTAGCTTTGCCCCACACCGCAAAAGAACTACATCCTCTTTCCGTAATAACAGAAACAACATGAATCCTCCTTAATTCCTGGAGCGATACTTCTGCCCCATCAGCAACTCCCTCAAGTTCCCGTTGGTATCTCTGAGGTATGTGGGGCGAGCACAATCGCCAAGCAATATCCAATATGAGTTTTGAAGCCACTTTAGGAAGACCCACCTCTTTCTTCGCTAATTCGAGAAGTTCGTCAAACCTTGCCAGGCTATGCCTAATCACTTCTTTTAACAACACACCACGCTGGAACCCCATCTCATACGGGGTACCCTTAAGGTGCAACACTCTCGTGCCTTCTATTTCCTCAAGAAGCGCCCTACTTAAATCTACATTTTCCTTAGGTCCTCGCGAAGGGTAAAGCCAAAAATAAAACCCCAAAACAAGAGCACATACCACAAATGCAACCGGTAATAGTATCCTTAGTCTTTTCATACTTTCCACTCCTAATAATTAAATTGAGTTACTATACAGAGATTAAAATATTATACTCTTATAATTTAGAGACATCCCAAATATTGGTGAAGTTTCTATGCCTATCAGATATAAAACAACATCTACTTCATACAGCTTGTCCGATCTTGTAACTGTTCTCCCTGAGATTGGGGAGAAGAGAGCCAAAAAACTTAGCTCCATTGGGATTATCACGATAAAAGATCTACTTCACTATCCCCCCAGAAGATATGAAGATAGACGAAGACTTACTTCAATAAAGATGCTTAACCAAAAATCGGAATGTACCCTTCTTTTGAGTGTGGTAAAATCTCGAATTGTCTATACCTCAAAAGGAATTACTCAATCAAGAATAATATTAACAGACGAAACAGAAAAAATAGAGGCCATATTTTGGGGAAGAGGCTACCTTGCAAATTCAGTCTTCCAAGAAGGCAAAAAGTTTTTTCTATTTGGTAAACCAGAAAAATATAATGGAAGGTGGACAATCACAAATCCAGAGTATGAGGAGTTCATACCTGAAGAAGAAAATATTCACACTAATAGAATTGTCCCGATTTACACTTTGCCAGATGGGATTTCTCTCCGTTCTTTCAGAAGATGGGTGTTCGAAACGCTTCAAAAAGTAAAGATAGTTGATCCATTACCATCTGAGTTTCTCCAAGAAAGAAATCTGGTTCCACTTAGTGAGGCTATAACAAATCTCCATTTTCCAAATACTCTTGAGTATTTAGAACAAAGCAGAAGAAGATTAGCCTATGATGAAGTTGTTCAAATCCAAAAGAGATGGTCTAAGTGGAAAAATACAGAGTTTGATAAGAATGCCTGTGTGCATAAAACGGATGGTAAACTCCTGAGTACTTTTCGTAGCAATCTCAAATTCAAACTCACCCGTGCCCAAGAAAAAGTAATAGGAGAAGTGTTAAATGACATGTCTTCTCCTAAAAGAATGTTTAGGCTCATTCAAGGGGATGTAGGTTGTGGGAAAACATTGGTCGCTCTTCATGCTATACTCTCAGCTGTAGACAGTGGATACCAAGTTGCAGTAATGGCACCTACAGAGGTGCTTGCAGAACAGCATTACCTCAACTTTCTCAATGCTCTCTCCGCATTTTCACTGAAAATTGTTCTGTTAACCAGCTCAGTAAAAAACGCCCCAGAAATAAGAAAAAAAATATCGAAAGGAGAGGTAGATATAATTATAGGAACCCACGCACTATTCCAAGAATCTACAATTTTTAATAAATTAGGACTTGTAGTTATAGACGAACAACACAGATTCGGAGTCCTCCAGAGACAAAAACTTTGTATGAAGGGGCACTGCCCAGATGTGCTTTACCTATCTGCTACACCTATTCCACGAACTCTTGCCTTAACGGTTTATGGGGGTATGGACATTTCAGTAATAGATGAACTACCACCTGGTAGACAACCTGTTAAAACCTACATAATTAGAAAAGAGAAACGGGATAGTCTCTACAAATTTATAATAGAACAAGCGAAGCAAGGCAAAGCCACATATTGGATATGTCCAAGCATTGAAGAAAGTGAAAGCCGAGAAGACCTAAAACCTCTCCTTAATATATACTCGGAATTGTCAAATAGCATCTTCCTATCACTGAAAACTGATGTATTACATGGAAGACTTTCTTTTAGCGAAAAAGCAGATGTAATAAGAAGGTTTGCAGAAGGTAAGATAGATGTACTCTTCTGCACCACCGTGATCGAAGTGGGCATAGATGTTCCCCATGCTACATCACTGGTAGTAGAAAATGCTGAGTGCTTCGGGCTAAGTCAATTACATCAACTCCGCGGTAGAGTAGGTAGAAGCTCCCTTCAATCGTATTGTTTTCTTCTCCCAAATAAGCTCGCTCAACTAAGTGCAAAAAGGCTCAAAATCTTGTGCTCTATAAATGATGGTTTTAAAATCTCCGAACAAGATTTATTGTTGAGGGGACAAGGAGAAATTCTCGGGCTGAGACAATCTGGAGAATCTGATTTAAAGTTTATAGATTTCTCAAAGGACTTACATATAATTCAACAAGCAAGAGATGATGTCTTTTCTGATAAAATATAAATTCGCTCAGCTTTCAATTAAGAGTAGATTCAATAACGCAATTTTTCATATATTACTACTTTAATTACAACTTATGACGAATGAGGAAAATTTCCCTCTCATAGAAAAAAATAAACCAAAACTTTTAAAAACACAAGGAGCCATACCATGAGTGAAAAATTTAAGATGAGTCGAAGAGATTTTGCTAAGACAGCCGCTATTGCATCATTCGCTGTAATTACAAAAAATGCTGAACCCGCTGAAAAGAATGTAGACACATTAAGAATTGGATTGATTGGATGTGGTGGCAGAGGTTTTGGCGCAGTAAAAGATAATCTCGACGGTAATGACAATGTAGTGGTAATAGCATTGGCTGATGTATTTGAAGATAAACTCCAAGAATGCAGAAAAAAACTCGAGGGAATGAAGAAAAATCCAAAATATGCAAAGAAAATTGATATTCCTGATGAACTTTGCTTCGTAGGTTTAGATGCATATAAGAAACTACTCCAAACTAATGTGGATATAGTGATACACGCCACCCCACCCTTCTGCAGACCTCAACATATCGAAGAAGCAGTTGAGGCTGGAAAACACATTTTTACTGAAAAACCAATTGCAGTTGACCCTGTAGGCGTAAAGAGATTTATGAAAGCTGTGGAAAAGGCAAAAGAAAAAAGTTTATGCTTTGCCACAGGGACACAGAGGCGTTCAAGCAATGCATATCGAGAAACAGTGAAGAAAATCCAAGATGGCGCAATCGGAGAAATCATTGCAGCAAGAGTATATTGGAACGGTTCACTTCCGTTCTGTCACGAAAGAAAACCCGGATGGAGCGATTTAGAATACCGCTTACGCAACTGGTACAACCAAATTTGGACCTGCGGAGATAACATTGTCGAGCAACATATACACAATATAGATATAATAAACTGGATTATGGGTACTCACCCGACAAAAGTCGTAGCTTCAGGAGGAAGAGCGTGGAAACCGAAAGAGGAAAAATATGGAGACCTTTGGGACCACTTTGAATGTGATTTTGAATATCCAAATGGTGTCCATATGTTCAGTTTCTCAAGACATTGGAACAACTCAAAAGAAGATGTATTTGAAGAAGTGTTTGGAACAAAAGGAAAGAGCAAATGTAACGATATGGGCAAAGATAAAGAAAGTCCCTATGTGCAAGAACATATAGACCTTGTAAGAGCCATAAGAAATGAAACACCTTACCTTAACATGGGTATGGAAACAGCAATAAGCACCATGACAGCTATCATGGGCAGAATATCAGCATACACAGGCCAAGAAGTTACCTGGGATGATATGATGAAATCTAACTTAAGCATAGTCCCCGAAGAATTAGACTGGACCAAATCCTATCCAATCGGACCTATTCCAGTTCCGGGAGAAACAAAACTTATCTAAAAACTGTGGAAACTAATCTTTGCATAGTAAGGCAGGTGAGTGATTATTCACCTGCCTCCTCTTTATATAGAAAAGCTTACAAATTAAGTAGTCACTTCTGAATACTGATATAATTTAGGTAATAAATCCACAGAGAGATCAAACCGTGCTTAACAAATTGCTTGACAAAAATAAAGTTTTGGTAATACTATCCATACCCTTCGTGTTCCTCACTTCAAACCAATCTCTGGCAGAAGATGATAACTTAATCTCAGAGATAAAGTGGGATTGCATAATTAGTCACTTAGGTGAAGACTTCTGCTGGTTCCATCCAAGAGTAGCAACAATACCTGTAATTGAGAATAACGGCTGTCCAAGAATCCTTATGACTTTGCAAAAGCATCTTATGGTGTCTGACTACTATTCCGGCTTATATACATCATACACTGACGATGGTGGAAAAACCTGGTCAAATCCACAATTAGTACCGGAATTAGATTGGGTTAAAGAAGAAGAAGGTATTACCGCAAGTGTTTGTGATGTAACGCCGGGATGGCACGAAAAAACTAAAAAGTACTTAGCCATAGGAGTTAGAGTAAGATATGATGAAAAAGGTCGCCAAATCAGAGACCGAGCAGGAAGAGTTGAAGGAGTTTATGCTATCTATGATCCTATGTCCAATTCATGGACTAAATGGAAAAAGTTAGAGTTCAAGGGCTTTTTAGAAAAATGTTTTTCTACCATGCCCGCTTGTGTGCAGTGGATAGTAGAAAACGACGGGATTGTCTTACTACCTATATACTTTGCCAAAACCATTGAAGATAACAACAATAACTACTCCGTAACTGTAGTAAGATACTTATTCGATGGCGAACACCTTAAATTCATTGAGCACGGAGATATACTAACATTGAACATCCCAAGGGGGCTTTGTGAACCCTCTATTGCAAAATTCAAAGACAAATATTATCTTACTCTGAGAAATGATGAGCGTGGATATATAACTGTAAGCGACGACGGGCTACACTATAGACCGATAAAATCGTGGACTTTCGATGACGGCTCCGAATTAGGCAGTTATAACACCCAACAGCACTGGGCAGTTCACAGCGACGGTTTATTCTTAGTATACACACGAAAAGGTGCAAACAACGACCACATCATCAGACATAGAGCCCCTTTGTTTATAGCCCAAGTCAACCCAGACTATGAAAATATTTGTGTAATCAGAAAGACAGAAAAAATAGTTTTTCCCGAGAGAGGCGCCACTTTGGGTAACTTCGGGGTTTATCCTGTTTCACCAAATGAGACTTGGATCACCGACGGCGAGGGTATGTTTAACAACGCAAGAAAAAAAGGTGCCCAGGGTTGTGTCCTCTTAGGCAGAATCATCTGGAGTAAAACTAATAAACAAGTTTCCCATATTTTCAAGCCCTTCCCATTCTTAACTAACTAATGGAAAGATGTTCAAAGAGGTTATAGAATCACTGCTCGAAAATGTAGAAAAGCCTTCGAGATATTTAGGAAACGAATGGAATTCCATACACAAAAACAAAGATGAAGTCCTTGTGAGAATTGCCTTAGCCTTCCCTGACCTATATGAGTTAGGACTTGGTAATCTGGGTTTACAAATACTGTACTCCATATTGAACGATCTTCCGTATGTTTGGGCAGAGAGGGTATATGCACCTGCCCCAGACCTTGCAAAACTTCTAATCGAGAGACAAATCCCCTTATTTCTTTGGGAATCTAAAGACCCCGTGAAATCTGTAGATTTGTTAGGCTTCACCTTGCAATCTGAATTAACATATACAACTGTGCTAAATATGCTTCATCTATCTCAGATCCCTCTCCTATCAAAAAACCGTGAGGAGGGTCACCCCCTTGTATGTGCAGGAGGACCTTGCTGTGCTAATCCTGAACCTATGGCCCCATTCGTTGACTTTTTTGTAATAGGTGACGGAGAAGAAATTGCTATAGAGATAGCTGAGCTTCTGAAAGCACTAAAGGGCAAGGAGCGAGAAGAAAAACTTATTGAAATATCAAAAATCGAAGGAGTATATGTTCCTAAGTTTGTAAAAACAATTCAAACTTCATCTGGATATACTACTCCCAATCCTGAGAATTTCAGGGTAAAAAGACGAATTTCAAAAAAACTTAAAAACCCCAACTACATTAAGAGTTACATCGTGCCATTTACTCAACTTATCCACGAGGGATTATCTATTGAAATAATGAGAGGTTGCTCGAGAAATTGCAGATTTTGCCTTGCAGGATGTATATACAGACCTGTGCGTGAACACAACCCTGATGAAATAGTAAATTTAGCCACTAAGCTACTAAATAGTACAGGGTTTGAATCCATAAGTCTCGTATCCTTAGCTACCTGCGATTACTCCCATATAAACGAACTCCTATCAAAACTTCAGAAATTAACTAAACCAAGGATGACTGCTATTAACCTCCCTTCTCTAAGGGTGGATGGATTTTCTATTTCTCTTGCGGAAATGGTTTCCGGAGTTAGGAGAAGCGGTTTAACATTTGCCCCGGAGGCAGGTTCAGATAGACTCCGTAAAGTTATAAACAAAACTGTGACCAATGAAGAACTTTTAGAAATCACTAAAATAGCATTTAGCAAAGGATGGACTCACATCAAACTATACTTTATGATTGGACTCCCTACCGAGACCGATGAGGATATTTCTGCGCTAATTGAACTTGCAATTTTATGTCTTAACGAAGCTAAAAAGATTAGGAATGACGCAAAAATTCATCTTGGCATTTCTACATTTGTCCCTAAACCGTGGACCCCATTTCAATGGGACCAGCAAATATCTCTCGAAGAGACCAAAAACAAACAAATTAGAATTCTCCAAGAACTGAAGAAATACAAAAGTATAAAAGTAAGCTTTCACTCTCCAGAGTTTTCTTTTATTGAGGGGATTATAAGCAGAGCCGACAGAAAGATAGGAGAGTTAATTTACCGCGCCTGGAGCAAAGGTGCTTATCTCGAAACCTCTTCAAACCAGATAAATTTCGACCACTGGTTATCGGCATTGAGAGAATTAAATATACAACCAGATGGCTTACTCGGAAAAAGAAAAACTGATGAACCGCTACCTTGGGATTTTATAGATATCGGTATTAAAAAAGAATGGCTCCTAAAACAACGAGAAATTGCACTTAAGGAACTAACTACACCCGATTGCCGAGAAGGAAAATGTGATAAATGTGGGATCCAACTATACACGAAGGAACAATGTCTTCGATGGAACAAAAAAATAGATTATTCAGAGGAGCTCGCAAAACATATCTCTCTCAATTATTCACCGGAGCCTGTTCAAAGATTACTGTTTAAGATAAAAAAAATCAAAATGGCGAGATTCCTGAGCCACTTGGAACTTTACAATGCTTGGATAAGAATACTAAGAAGAGCAAATCTACCATTAGCCTACTCCAAAGGCTTTCATGCACATCCTAAAATAAGCTTCGCATATCCTGCACCTGTGGGAGAAATACTCTTAGAGGAGTTCATAGACCTTTGGCTGGCTGAAGAAAGTATTCCCTACGAGTCTTACAAAGAGAAAGTTAAAAAAGAATTGCCTGATGGCTTTGTTCTTGATGATATTGGGTTAATCCCAAAAGACTCTCCATCAATTATGCAGAGAGTTAAAGGAGCAGAGTATTGCTTGCTAATTGAAACTAAAGAAGGCAAATTTGAGCAGGTATCGGAGCATGCAAAAAAAATCTTTATCACAATGTGGGAGCATTATTACCCAAAAGAAAAATCTCTCACTCCTCTATATAGAACTTACAAAATTTTGCAGGAAGAAACAGAAAGTTCTAAAGGTAAAATATATCTATCCCTCCAATGGATTAGCCCTCTCGTAGAAAATAGGATGTTAAAGTCATCCCAATTAAGAAAAGAACTCCAATTAGTGATTCCCAGCCTCAAAATTTATAGCATAAGAATACACACATTCCTCGACCATATATCGGAGTCCCTGTCACCAGAATTAAAGGATATTCATTATACATTATAATATCCATACTTTTTATGGTATTCAATGATATCATTTCGAAATAACTTCTTAAGGAAAAAAAATAGAAATGGGGATTTATTGAATGGGGAATTTCTCTGTCTTTAGTGAATCAAAAATCTAAAACTTTGAATTAATTGGTCCCGTAACACTCGCGTGAAATTGAAAATAATTCACAAAATCACATCTACGCAAAAGTATCCAGAGTTTTAATAACACTCTATAAAGGTCCCACTATAGGTAAAACTATTCGAAAAAGTTTCTAAACAAAAATTTTTTCTACTCATGATGGCACCCACATTATTTTTAGATTTACCCTACAGGAGTCTGGCAGTTACAGAAAAACCAAAACCTAATAGTGTTATATCAAAAAGACACCTTTTTTTAGTGTTATGGTCTTTTAAATTGAAACTTTTCTAATCATTCTCTTATATTGATTTATACAAATTTATAACTCTAACTATAATAAAGGTATCAAAATGAGTATTCTAACATTCATCATAATTTCTTGCCTTGTTCCAATAAATACCCAGACTCCTAATTGGCATGAGAATGGTTTCTTTGGAATCCATTTTGACCTCCATCCTAATGCCAAAGACACTGAATTAGGAAAGGAAACTAACCCAGAACAAATAAGAGATTTCCTCTTGAAAGTCAAGCCTGATTTTGTCCAATATGATTGCAAAGGGCATCCAGGTTACACAGGATACCCGACAAAAATAGGTTCCCCATCACCGGGCATAGTACAAGATGCTTTGAGAATTTGGCGAGATGTAACTAAAGAATTGGGAATTCCATTATCTATCCATTATTCTGGAGTTTGGGATAGCCGAGCGATTGAGCTAAACCCGGACTGGGGTAGAAAAAAGTCTGATGGCTCAATTGACCCAAATAACACTTGTAGAACGAGTGATTATGACACGCAACTTATGATTCCACAACTTATCGAAGTCATAAAGGAATATGACATCGATGGAATATGGGTAGATGGCGAAAATTGGGCAAGCTTCCCATGTTGGTGCGAGAGATGCAGGAAAAAATTTACTGAATCTACAGGTATCCAAAATGTCCCTACAAAAAGAGAAGACCCTTTTTGGGAAGAGTGGGTAGCCTTCCACAGAAACTTATTTACTGAACATGTAAAAAGAGTGGTAGAGGAAGTGCATAAGGTAAAGCCTTCCTGTATGGTTTGCAGCAACTGGCTATATACAATGAGACAGCCTGAACCTATAGTAGTGGATGTTGATTACTTAAGTGGCGATTTTTCCCCATCCTTCGGTGCCAAAGAGGCCTCTTTTGAAGCGAGATTCCTGGCTTCTCGTGGAAAGCCATGGGACCTTATGGCATGGAGCTTCCTGCACTCACAAACTATAGGTAAAATAATGAAGACCGTGCCACACCTCTGCCAAGAATTATCGGTAGTAATGGCACAAGGTGGATCCGTGTTTATTTATGATAACCCCAAGCGCTCTGGCAGGTTAGTAGATTGGCACACTCCACTGCTCTCAACAGTAGGGGAATTCTGCAAAGCAAGAAAGGAATGGTGTTTCAAGTCCGAAACGATTCCCCAAGTTGCAGTCCTTCACAGTGAAACTACATTCTATAAGGAAAATGACCCGCTCTACGGCAAGCACGGTATAGTTTTACAACCTGTTGAAGGGGCTGTAAGTATACTGCTTGAACTCGGTTTCTCTGTAGACATTCTAAACGAAGATACTTTGATAAAAGTCATTGACAACTATCCATTAGTGGTGATCCCTGAAAGAAAACATCTCACACCAAACTTTGTATCCAAGGTGAAAGAATATGTAAATAATGGTGGGAATCTTATATTGTCTGGAAACTTTCTTACTTCTAATTATGGTGATTGGCTTAATGGAACATCAGAGAAAACTATGCGTAGAGGATGGCTCCCACTACCCGATGGAAGTTCCATAACCACAGGCGGGGAATACGAGTGTGTAAGGACAAATCAGGCAAAAATTATTGCCTTCCTTCTAAATGGTGAAGAGCCTGATAAAGATGCGACTCAATACCCTGCAGTAAGTCTTCACGAGATAGGGAAAGGTAAAGTATTAGCTATTTACGGTCCGTTTTTCAGGCTATATTCTACTAATCCTGTGCCCCAATATAGAACAGCGCTAAATCACTGGCTCTCGGAATTAGACACCACCAAATTAGCAAGACACACTGGCCCCTGGTACTTAGAATTTGCTCTTAGAAAAAAAGATAACAAACTACTTCTAAATCTTGTAAACAGAGGTGTAAGCGGATATCTAAGTCCCGAACGCCACATGGTTGAAGATGTGCCTGCAATTGAAAACATTGCAGTCTACTTACCACTTACGATTCTTCCCGCTAATAAACAGATTGAAAAGGCTTATCTTGCTCCAGACCTACTACAATTACAGATTACAAATGAAGGAAACAGATTAAAGGTATCTATCCCTAAAGTAAATATCTACGACATAGGAGTTTTGGAAGTTAAATAAGACTTTCGCTGGCTATACTTTATATATGCACTGGTGCTCAAAATCAATTCCAATAAAATGTTTCGCTCTCCCTATAATGGATAATAGATGAAATCTTCATTACCGATAACTTTCCTCTATCCACTTTGCCACATAAGAACTTATGATATCCGCCTTCACATACAAACCAAGTTGAGTCATGTGGCATACATCTGTAAAATAGTCGGTTCCTCCATTTAGTTCCTCAGCCACGGGTATATAAAGAATGTTTTCCCGCTCACAAAATTTTTTCAATTCCCTATTATATATTTGAATAACCTTTATGTATGTATCAAAAGTTATCATCACATCTTCTAAGGAAAGCCACGCATTACGCATATTGAAATCGAAATATAATCTTGCTACGAACTCATACCATTCAATTTTTGGATAAGCAAAACTACATATTGCCATACGAATATTTTGTTTACTAAAACCACAATTCATTGCTCCTAAGTTACGGAATATCGTCCTATGAAAATAATCTGCAATATAGTCATCCGAGGGAAGCAACTTTCGATTGAATATCCGGGTTAATAAATCAGAATAGAGAATCGTATCTCGATACGAATTAGGAAGCTTTAGCCATTGTGGCATATCAACAAGACAAATATCATTAATGGCATTATAATAAACTACCAAATCAGGTTGAAGACTTATAAAATCATTTACTCTCCGAACTTCTCCAAATGACCTCTGACCTATAACCCCTGCATTAATAACTTCAATTTTGTCAGTGTTAAAATACTTCCTCAACTTTCTCTCCATTATATTAGGATAGGTCACATCGTTGGAGGGTCCCTCTTCAGTTGTTGAACCCCCTACGCATAAAATACGCAATACTCCCTCTGGTTTAGGTAGGATTATATCCTCGTCGCGAAATCCTAAATTATTGTATCTATCAACATTCGGTTTATAGGCAAAGAAAGGAACAAGCCAAGCACTATCTTCACTTTTCGAAGTATAAGTCGCAATCAAAGACAAAGGATAGCTATCTCTTAGTTCCCTCGCAATTAAAACAAGTCCATCAGACTGCTGGGTGATTTCAACTTGGTAATAATGATTATAAGTCCCTATGTATCTCAACTGTGCACTATAGGGAGCAAGTGAAGGATTTCTAATTACTTCTAAAACGGTATCCCAAGAAGAGTCATTATAACTAACAGGTAAGTCATTCACAATATTATAAATATATCTTTCAATCAGAGGATCCCCATAGGATTCGATGATATTACCATCTATATCAAAATAAATCTCTGCCACACCTTTCAAAGTAAGCTCATAATTCTTTTTGCAAAGATAGTCTCCATTTATACTTGTAAGGTCAGATGACTTTGGAGACGAAAAAACTATTTGGTCTTTAGGCTTATAGTCCTTTTCCACAAGGTATTTCTCTTCCAATTCCTCCGATAATTTCACCATTTTGTAAGCTTTCGCATTTTGCATCTCAAATAGGGGTCTATATAGATAATTTGCAGTTTTCAATACTACCCTAGTAAATAGTTCTAACGAAAGGCATAACACCAAAATCCACATTACAGCTACAAACAGACCATAAAATAACTTAATTATCTTTCTCATAATTAAAACCTCTTCATAAAAATAATTTTTGTCATCAGCTCATTTGGACAACTCCACACCTTTTATCTACACCACTCCCATTTAAATTCTGACACTTTATTATCGATATATTTATTGAGCTTAACCGCTCTTAATAATGACTCATTAGCATCGACATTTTCATTCTGGTATTTTGAGTAATATAGCCAGACCATGGAAGATTCCGGATATTTATTAATCATATCTCCCCAAAATTGTTGTTTCTCTTCCATAGAAAAGCGCCCTCGAGATAATAATGCATCTAATTTTATAGCAGGAATGGGGTCGTGAGGTCGATTCGAAATTAACTGTTCATATACATATTTACACATTTCTATCTCCCCCTCTCGTTCATAAAGCTCGGCTAACACCAGTCCGTACTTTAGTAAGTAAGGCTCTCTTTTCATAGCATCCCAAAGTATTTCAAAAGATCTCCCCTTATCTCCTTTTGAAAACATAACTTTTGCATCGTTAACGATTCTTTGCGAGTCAGATATACCATAAGGTCTCCAACATGGATTAATATGTGCGCTGGAATAGGACGCTAACCTCTGATAGTAAGGAAGGGTAAATTTATCATCTATAAAATAACAATTCATTAGTATGGGTAGGTCTTTTAAATTGCAGATTCTATGAATTCCCACCAGCTCCATATTAGTAGTATCTGAAATCCGAAAACCTATAAACCGATTCCAGTCATTTTTCAGATTACTCATATTCTCATACACAGGCAGAAAATAACGAACTTGATGATTATTTTCTTTCGACATCCCTGGGTTTGTTATTGTCAAAGTGTATGAAAAATCATTCACACCATCGTAAATCAGCTCAAAACACACAGGAAATTGATCAACTAAAAAGTCTATCACTAAAACATTAGCTACAAAAAAACAATCAGGTGTTGGTCTTTCTTCCAGCTGTATAGACAATGGTTTATCGAGAGAATACACTACCCCTTTCTCTGCTGAATATGTCTTATAGGAAAGAGATTCATACTCAGCAGTGCGGTATGAGTTAAACAGTCGAGAAAGCTGATGAGTCTGAATCTGGCGAGCTATAAATAGAATACCCTCCGAAATACCAATCGCCAACAGTCCAAAAACAATAAACCTTTTTACTATGCCAGTCAATTTCTCAATATTATCCTTAAGACTATTCCTACCCCCTTCCCATAGAACATAGGCCCCCTTAAAAAGCCAATAAATAAGCAGAGCATACAACAACCAAGGTAAAAAAAGTAGATAGAAACTATGGCGAAAGTTAAATTGCAATGTCTGGATTGCCATACTATATAGCAATATAAGTCCGAAGCACACCCCTTTGTGAAAATCCATTGCAATGAATAAGAGAATTATCCCAATTGATAAAAATGTCCTATACAAGTTTACAGGTAAAGCACTTGTAATTATGTGGTCAGTAATTCGTGCAATGGCTGAGTATATTCTTACTAAAATATCCGCCGGGAACCAGTAAAAATATGCAAGTATCAACTTTCGTTTTTCCCACTCGGGTTCTCTAATATCAGGATAATTTTTTTCTTTGGGGGAATTCTGAAGACAAGAATATATATCAGCAGATGCAGATACAAGCATATCATCATACTTATATATTCGCTCATAGTTAGTTCTTTCTAAACCAGCAAGGTCATCGTGTTCTGTTGCAAATCCCATCAATGTGTGATGAAAACCATAGGTTCCATAATGATGATATGCCTTTAATACCGGATAAGAAGAGATTATAAAAATAACTATTGTAATCCCTATACCTAAGCATCGGCTCGGAAATTTAATCAAGTGTTTGTCTATAGGGATTATGACTAATACTAACAAAGACAATATAAAAAACATCAATAACTCTTGACGAAAACCCATTCCTAACCCACAGGTTAATCCAATTGAGCAACAATTAAGAAGATACCTCCTTCTATCATTTTTTCCCTTGAGTAGGTTAAATAAAGTAAATAAAACCGCAAGAATAAATGTCCCCCTGATAAAATCACGAAGAATAGGAAGGATAATTAATGCAGTCTCCTCTCTTAGGAAACTATATCCCACCACTATAGACAAAAAAGATGGAAGAAATATTCTCGCTATTCCATATATTATTAGAGTAGTTACCGCAAACAATCCCACCAAAAACCAGCGCAGGACTTCCCAAGATACCCCAAATAATCTCCAGATTATACCCACCGTATATACCAAATAAAGATGACAACTCTGATAGCCATCTAATTCTAAATACTTAACATCTTCAGGAATATATTCACCGGAAAAAGTCTGTTCAGCAAACTCCAAAAAGGCCCTTAGATGTGGAATCTCAGAGGGATTAACATTTACTAAGCCATGTCCACAAGCAAACATAACAGAAGGAATATACAAATCAGTAGTGATGCTTCCACCCGGTCCATGCCAACTCCTTAGAAACCTCTCCGAGTTAATCACTGAGACAGTAACAAGCAAAGATATAAAGAATATCTCGAAAATTAAAGAGAAGTATTTTCGTCCACCAGAGGTCAATAACATACACATAAATCAAGTTATTCTAACTACTTCATAATATTAGATATTATTAAAAATCCCTTGTTATAAACTACAATTAATCTACTTTTACCAAGAAAAAAAATTATCATCTAAACTTAATTCATAAACTTCCCGCTCTAATTTTTTCAATTATCTAAAAAAAATGAGATATTTTGGAATATTCCTATATTACTTTATGTTATGATGTACATCAAAATATAAAGAGAATAAAACTTACAGGAAGGAGAATTAACATGAGGGCTGTAGATTCATATCATAGTTTAAAAAACAACTTCAGGCTGAGAGAGTTAATATTGCCAGTCATTGTATTTGGACTGTTCTCAGTAATATCCAATACTTATGCACAATCCATAATACAAATCAACACAATTCAGGAGCTCCAAAAAATTGGCAACGACCCAGCCTATCCTTTGAGCGGTAATTACGAACTTACTCAAAATATCGATGCGAGTGTTACATTAGGTTGGAACTCTGGCGCAGGTTTTGCTCCAATTGGAAGCGTATCAAATCCATTCACAGGCAAATTTGATGGCAAGGGATACAAAATATCCAACTTACATATAAATCGTGGTGGACAGGGTTATACTGGATTATTCAGTTGTGTTGGTAGCACTGGAGAAGTAAAAAACTTGGGAATAGAAGGCAATTCAGTAAATGGTGGCAACAGGTCAGGAGGATTAGTAGGTCTAAACGCAGGATTGGTATTTAGATGTTACTCTAAATCCTCCGTATCAGGTCCGGCTCGAATCGGTGGCTTAGTTGGCGTAAACAACGGCACTATATCACAGAGTTTTTCTACTGGCAATGTGACTGGGTCCTCAGTATTAGGCGGATTAGTAGGTGAGAACAATGGAACTATATACCAGTCCTATGCCTTAGGACCTACTAATGGGTCATCTCAACGGATTGGCGGGTTAGTAGGTGCCAACTATGGCACTATTATTGAGTGCTTTTCCGCAGGCTATGTAACTGGTGCAAATAACACTGGTGGTCTTGTGGGTTATAGTTCAGGAGGTGTAGTAACAGATAGTTACTGGGATATCGAAACCTCCGGACGAACGACATCTGCTGGAGGTGTCGGACTAACATCCGCAGAAATGAAATTTCAAATTACATTCTCTAACTGGGACTTTACAAATGTATGGACTATAAATGAAGGTTCCACTTACCCTTACCTAATATGGGAAACCTATTCTCCCTCCGAAGGTGAGGGTAATACTGAAGGAACCATTGAAGGAGAAGGAACACAAGAGGGAATAATTGAAGGCGAAGGTTCCTTAGAAGGTGTCCAAGAAGGAGAAGGACTTTCTGAAGGAACCTTAGAAGGCGAAGGAACCGCTGAAGGTGGATCTGAAGGAACCACAGAAGGTTCATACGAAGGTGAGGGGTTGACCGAAGGCGTGTCTGAGGGCGTAACAGAAGGAGAAGGGGCTAACGAAGGAATTTCAGAAGGAGAGGGATATACTGAAGGATCTTTAGAAGGGGAAGGCTTGGGCGAAGGAACCCTCGAAGGTGAGGGAAATGTAATATTTATTGGCAGTATCGAAGACATCCAAAAAATTGGCAACGACCCGATGTTCCCTATTGATGGAAACTATGTTCTAACGCAAGACATTGATGCAAGCGTAACCATAGATTGGAATGGGGGTTCAGGTTTCATCCCCTTAGGTAGCCCTGGAAATCCATTTACAGGCACATTTAACGGCAACGGGCACATAATCTACAACCTATTCATTGATGACACCTCAGGAAACCCAGCCGGGCTATTCAGTGTCATAGGCGAACAAGGACAAGTTCTTAATTTGGGATTACAAAATGCTCAGGTCTCGGGAACTAACGGTGTAGGTGGAATCTCAGGAGCCAACTACGGTTTGATATCTCAGTGCTTCGTCACAGGTACCTCTGCAGGAATCAATAGCGTAGGTGGATTAGTTGGAGAAAACTATGGCACCATTGAAGATTGCTATTCCTCTGTGGATTCCTTTGGAAGTTACGATGTTGGAAGTCTGGTCGGATACAATGAAGGCAATGTATTAAGGAGTTACTCTACTGGCACTGCCTCAGGATTAGACAATGTAGGAGGATTAATAGGCGGTGCAAATGGAGGAAATGTCGTTAGTAGCTACTGGGACATCGATACATCAGGATTGAATACCTCCGCAGGAGGTGAAGGCAAAACCACAGAAGAAATGCAACAACAATCTACATTTATCGGTTGGGACTTCGAGAATGTTTGGGGTATAGACAATGGGATTGGTTATCCATTTCTACTATGGGAAAAAAGCCAAAGTTCAGAAGGCGAAGGTATAAATGAAGGTTTGCTCGAAGGATTTTTCGAAGGAGAAGGTTCAACAGAAGGAGGTTCTGAAGGAGAAGGTAATTTAGAAGGAGCTACCGAAGGTGAAGGATCAAGTGGTGGAGAAGGTGCCACTGAAGGCACCATCGAAGGTGAAGGCTCAAGTGGTGGAGAAGGTATCACTGAGGGCACCACCGAAGGCGAAGGCTCACAGGAAGGTGCAATAGAAGGAGGAGCCGAAGGTGAAGGAGCAACCGAAGGAGAAGGCTTTGCTGAAGGTGGCGTTGAAGGAGAAATAAACCCATTAGAAATACACACCGCTGATATAAATGCTGACAAAATAATAAGCCTTACCGAATTACTGAGAGTAATTCAATTCTTCAATGTAGGGAAGATCCACTGCTTCCAGGGAACTGAAGACGGTTATGCACCCGGAGACGGCGAAGATAAATCCTGCAGACCTCACAGCTCTGACTATTCGCCAAATAACTGGAGTATATCATTATACGAGCTTCTAAGGCTCATCCAATTCTTTAATTCAGGTGGATACCACTTCTGTGGAGATTCAGAAGATACATTCTGCCCAGGGAGGATAATATAAGGGCCAGCAGAACCCTATAAACTAAAAAATTAAATCTGCACAACTTATAAATAGCACGGTGGCAAGTATTGACTACAAAAACATAACTTCCCACCGTGCTATATTTTTTTCAGCATGTAGAACACCAATAAGATTTTTATAATCAAGATAGTATAAATAAAATCAACTGATATCAACTTGTCTCTTAGTTTGCAGAGCACATATAGCAAGAGCGAGCGCATCTCCCGCATCGTCAGGCTTTGGTAAAACACTTAGTGTAAGTAATCTTTGGACCATGGATTGCACTTGATGCTTCTCTGCCCTCCCATATCCTACTAAAGCAGTCTTTACCTCAGTGGGACTAAATTCAACTACTGGAATACCCCTCTGTGCACACAAAAGCAATGCGACCCCTCTTGCTTGGGCTACATAAATCCCATTTGTAACATTCTGCTTAAAGTAAATCTTCTCAATTGCCATTAAGTCAGGAGAATATTTAGAAAAACACTCCAAAAGCTGGGTATATATATCTAATAATCTTTGCTGAATAGGATCATTCGGAGAGGTCTTTATTATCCCGTGAGTTATATGGTAAAGCCGCGAATTATACTCTTTTACTACCCCAAATCCTGTCGTTGCAGTCCCGGGATCAATCCCAATTGCAATCATTACCTATATTCTCTGTTATTCAGCCATTGCCTCTGCGAGAGCTTCATCAGTGATGTTCAGATTCGTATAAACATCTTGAACATCATCCATATCTTCAAGTGCTTCCATCAACTTTAATACCGCAGCAGCAGACTTACTATCGACTGATATCAAATTCTTAGGTTTCAATGTGAGTTTTGCCTCATTTACAGGCATATTCATCTTCTCAAAGGCTTGCAAAACCGCATGTAAATCATTAGGAGCGGTATAAACCTCATACATATCCCCCTCAGTATCCACATCCTCAGCCCCAGCCTCTATAGCCTTTTCCATTATTTCCTCTTCAGAAATGTTTTTTGGAACCGTAATTAAACCTTTCTGCTCAAAATTCCACATAACCGCTCCTGCTTCTGCCATACTACCTCCGTGCTTAGTCACGACATGTCGCACATCCGCCACTGTTCTTCTCTTATTATCCGTTAATACATCTACAACCAAAGCTACACCTGCAGGACCATAACATTCATATCTAACCTCTTCATAATTTTCTCCGCCCTCACCAGATCCTCTCTTTATTGCACGCTCTATATTCTCCTTGGGCATATTGGCGCTTCTACAGGCTAAAAGCACTGTTCTCAAGCGAGAATTTGATTCAGGGTCAGGCCCACCCAGCTTCACTGCTATAGTTATCTCCCTCGCAAGCTTAGAAAATAGCTTACCCTTTTTAGCATCCTGTGCACTCTTTTTATGCTTGATTGTTGCCCATTTCGAATGTCCAGACATCCCTTTACTCCATCTTACATAGTTAATTGTTTTCTCTATACTTTCAATTTTATTATATCAAACACATCTCTCTTACAACAATACACAACAAAAAAACTGCTAAAAGGAGTATAGATGAACACTTCTAAAGTAGTAATGTTCGATTTTGATGGCGTGATTGCCAATTCATTTGAAATATTCTTTTCAGAATTCACCAACGCATGTGAAGAATTAGGCTTTCACAAACTCAATTCAAAAGAAACTTTTCTCAGCCTATTTGACGGAAACCTAATATTGTCTCTTCTTAAGTTAGGATTTCCCCCTTGGAAACTAAAAGACTTATTTTATAAATTCCAACCCAGGATTGCCGATGCCAATAAAAGAGTAAAACCCTTCCACGGTATTAGAGAAATGTTAGAAAAAATTTCTAAAAGTTACCCCACTTATGTAATAAGCTCAAACTTAAGTGAAGCGGTAAGGGACTTTTTAGAACGAGAAAAAATAAATGGCATTCAGGAAATACTCGGAGCAGACATAGAACCAAGTAAAGTTAAGAAAATAAAGAAAATCGCTGTAAAACATCCTAATTGTATTCCCTACTACATAGGTGACACCTGCGGTGATATTAAGGAGGGTAAAGAAGCTAAAGCAATAACTATAGCGGTAACCTGGGGATGGCATAGTAAAGATAGATTGGAGAAATCAAAGCCCGACTACATTGTGGAGTCCCCAGAAAAACTCCTCGAAGTATTAGAATTGTAGATTCTGTGAAATCCATAAACTGTAAATCATAAGTGAGCGCCCATAATTAACAATGTTATAAGGAAACTTGCACCGTATAATACAACAAATCCCATTAAAAACCAGTTAATGAGTAAATCTTTTTAATTCAATGATATTTTCAAACACGGGGGATTACCAAGAGTTGAGTTTCGCGATACCTATAAACATGGCGAAAAAGATAAAGGGGAGATAATCAGATATGATAAGCGTAGAGACCCTTGGTTTGGATTTAAGCGTGAATCTTCGGAGTCATTATGATGGCAGGTTACTTAAGGAGTAGGGATTACGGTATCTCAGGGTAGGTTTACAACGAGAAAACTAAAAGAAAGTCCTGCTTATAACTTTAGGCTTCGTCCTGGGGATGTGGTGTAGAAATAAACAGGCAACATAGCTGAGGCCAGAGTAAACATTGTTGTCTTCTTTTATCATTCTGAATGACCTGAGTTAGAGCATAGTCAACTTCTTTTAGTGCTACTATGTCTGTCGTTGAGAACAGAGGTCGATTTATACCCCTTTGAAATAAGGATGGTGTGGAGATTTTATGTCTTATGAGCTTGGAAGGGACAGAATTAGATAAGTGAAAAACTAAAATCTGACTTGACAAATAAGTTTTGATTTGGTATTATAGAAATAATGAATTTCAGCTAATGCTGATAGTAAATTAGAAAAAATTGAATATTGAGATAGAGAAAAATGTGCCCCTTTATTGAATTAATAGTCAGAACAGGAGGTGAAAGAGGTAGTAGGTAAGCGATACAACAGGTTTTAGGGGTATAGTGAAAACATTTTCAGTTTTGACAAGCCCAATTTTTTTGTGGGATTGCAATGAATACCAAAATACCTTTCGTGCAATAGAAGTTTTGACAAGCCCAATTTTTTTGTGGGATTGCAATAATGCCTTCAAAATATATCGGTATTGCCAGGTTTTGACAAGCCCAATTTTTTTGTGGGATTGCAATGATAAATCTTCGCTACCCTAGAGATTCTGAGTTTTGACAAGCCCAATTTTTTTGTGGGATTGCAATTAGCCATGTATTCACTTTTCCCCGGCCTAGGTTTTGACAAGCCCAATTTTTTTGTGGGATTGCAATTATCAATTCGGAAAAAAATGTCAGACAGAGTTCTAAACTCTTCTGTGGAAGGGAAAATCGCTCTCTGGGGATTAGAATCTGAGAAGCTTAAAGAAGAGATATTAAGGGGGTATATCTAATTTTTAGAGGTTAAATGTGAGAAAAAATGAAAGTGTCTTATATCCTTTCTGATTTTACCCTTCTGGTTGGAAATTACCTAATTAAAATGTAATTGCTTCTTT